>NZ_JBEZND010000019.1:0-148435 GCF_040706415.1 Streptomyces sp. NPDC048106
GGTGCCGGCGGAGCTGGCGGCCGAGGTGACGCGTTCGCTCCAGATCCCGACGGTCGGCATCGGCGCAGGTCCGGACACGGACGCGCAGGTCCTGGCAACCGTCCGTCGCGCCACCCGCTTGTCCGCTTACCTTCGTCCCGCTGCGAGCCGCCGGGACCGACGGCGGCCGACCAGAAGGAAGATCGGGGGTGCACACGTGCGCACAGGACTGCTGACCGACGGTGGCTATCCGTATGTGAGCGGTGACGCCGGCCTCTGGTGCGACCGGCTGGTGCGCGGTCTCGGGCGGCACGAGTTCGACCTCTACGCACTCAGCCGCAGCAGGCGCCAGGAGGAACAGGGCCTGCTCCCGCTCCCGCCGCAGGTGACCCGGGTCCGTACGGCACCGCTGTGGACGGCGGAGGCCGGCGGCGCAGCGGTCGCCTACGGGCGGCGCGCGCGCCGGCGCTTCACCGAGCACTACGGCGAGCTGGCCGGCGCGGTGTGCACGGCGGCGGACGGCGGCGCCCCCGGCGCGGTGGCGGACCGTTTCGCCGGCGCGCTGTACGGACTCGCCGAACTCGCCCGCGACGAGGGCGGGCTCGGCGCGGCACTGCGCTCCGACAGCGCCGTACTCACCCTGGAACGCGCCTGTCGCGCGCCCGGAGCGCCGCGCACGGCGCGCGAGGCGCGCGTGGCCGACCTGCTCACCGTCACCGGTCACCTCGAACGCGCCCTGCGCCCCCTCTCCCTCGACTGGTACGGCGACGACGCGCTCGGCGCGGCCGACCTCTGCCACGCGACGTCCGGAGGCCCCGCCGCCCTCCCCGGGCTGCTCGCCCGGCACTTCCACGGGGTGCCGCTGCTGGTCACCGAGTACGGCGTCCACCTGCGCTCCCACTACCTGGACCGCGGGCCCGACGCCGCCGCGCCCGCCGTACGCGCCCTGCTCGCCGCCTTCCACGGGCGGCTCGCCACCGAGATCTACCGCCGCGCCGAGATCCTCACCCCGGGCAACGCGCACGCCCGGCGCTGGCAGGAGCGGTGCGGCGCCGACCGGGCCCGGATCCGCACCGTCTACCCGGGCATGGCGGCCGACGGCTTCGCCGAGGCCGGCGAGTCCCCGGACCGCGCGGACCCGCACACCCTGGTCTGGGTCGGGCGGATCGAACCCGCCAAGGACCTGGTCTCCCTGCTGCACGCCTTCGCCGAGGTGCGCAGGCGGGAGCCCGGGGCCCGGCTGCGCGTCGTCGGCGCGCCGGGCGGACCCGAGGGGGCGGCGTACCTCGGCCACTGCCGGGCGCTGGCGGCCCAGCTCTTCCCGGACGAGGCGGAGGGCGCGCACGCGGTCGGCTCCAACCCGGTCTCCTTCGAGGAACTCGGCAGCCCCGAGGCCCCGGCGGCGCCCGACGTCTACGCCTCCGGTGCCGTCGTCGTGCTGTCCAGCGTCGTGGAGGGGTTCCCGACCGGGCTGATCGAGGCCATGTTCTGCGGCCGGGCGACCGTCTCGACGGACGCCGGGGCGGTGGTCGAGGTGATCGGCGGTACGGGACTCGTCGTGCCCCCGCGCAATCCGCGGGCGCTCGCCGAGGCGTGCGTGGCGCTGCTGCGCGACCCCGAGCGCCGTGTGCGCCTCGGTGCCGCCGCGCGCGCCCGAGCGCTGGAGCTGTTCACCGTGGAGCAGAACGTCGCCGCCTTCCACGGCATCTACCTGGAGATCGTCTCCCACTGCCCGGTCCGCCGCGACGTCCTCGACGCGTCCGGCGCGCCGCTGCCCTTCGCCGCGCCCGCCGAATCCCAGGTCCCCGCCCACTGGCCCGCCACCCCCACCTGGGCCCTGCCCGCCACGGAGCCGGCCCGATGACCGACACACCGAGAACGCCGAGCGGGGCGCCGCCGTGGGGCACGGCGGCGGGGGAGCGGGCGGAACCGACGCCGACCGGGGCGGCCGCCGAGGCGGCGCGCGGTGCGGCGTGGGACGCCGGGCCCGCCGTCGCCGGACCCGGACATGAGGCCGTACCAGCCGTAACCCGGCGCGGGGCCGGGGACCCCGTCAAGGCGTTGCTGCACCGGCACCGCGAGCTGTGCGAGCGGGCCGTCGACCCCCTGGAGATCGCCGCCGGGCTGGAAGCGCGGGGCATCACCGACCGGACGGCGGCGCGGTTCCGGCACCGGGACGTCTTCTCGCTCGCCGAGGAGCTGTACGCCCGCGTGCCGCGTGCCGGTGAGCCCCGGCCGCACCCGAAGCCGGCCCTGCCCCTGCCCCGGGTCCGCGCCGGATGGGTCCTGTCGGGCCTGCTGCCCGGTGCCGTCGGCGCGGCCACCGTGGCCGGACTGCGGCTCGCCCAGGGGCGGCCGCGCCTGCTCGTGGCCGTCGTCGGCGTCCTCGCCCTGGCCCTCGCGACCCGCGCGGCACTGCGCACCGGGCCCCTCGCCGGACCGGCCCGCCCGCGCGCGCCCCTCGCCGGGCCGTGCGGCCCCCGCCTGTGGACCCTCTGGCTGCTCGGCTACGCGGTGTTCGGCGACGGACTGCTGCACGACGTGCTCACCGGCGGCCCCGACGCGCTGCCCGACGGCAGCCCGGGCGGCGCCTGGCCCACGGCCACCGCACCCGCGCTGGCCCTCACCCTGGCCCTCGCCCCGGCGGCCTGGTGCGCGCACCTCCTCACCACCGGTGCCCGGCGCAGGCTCGCCGGCAGCCGGGGGCTCGGCGACTTCACGGCCGCGGCGCGACCGCTGCTGGCCGGCACCTTCGCCCTGTTCCTCGGCGCGCTCGCCGCGCTGCTCCTGCTGTGCGGCAGGATCCTCGGCGAACCCGCGGCCTGCCCACAGGCGCTCACCCTCGGCGCCCTCCTCCTGCTCGCGCGTCTGCTCACCGTCCACCGGCACCGGCGCGCCCCCGCCCTCGTCCTCGGCGCCGCCGCGACCGCGGAGGCGATGTCCCTCGCCCTGCCCCTCGCCGGGCGGCTGCCCCACTGCGGTCTCCTGGCGATGCCGGTCCGGACCCTCGTGGACACCCTGGGCGAGCCCGCCGTACCGGCCCTCGCCTGCGGCACCGCCGCCCTGGTCCTGCTGCTGCACGCCGGCCGCACCCTCACCCGTGCCTCGGCCCACGCACCCACCGGAGCGCCCGAGTGAGCGCCCCCCTGAGTCACCGGCACCACCCCGTCGAAGGAGACCTCCCGATGTCCACCTCCCACCAGGGAGCCGAACCTCTCACCCACGGAGCCGCCCGATGAGGGTCCTGCTGATCGGAGCCAACGGATACCTCGGCCGGTTCGTCGCCGAGCGGCTGCTCGCCGACCCCGCCGTCCAGCTCACCGCGCTCGGGCGGGGCGACGACGCGGACGTCCGGTTCGACCTCGCCGCCGGCAGCCCGGGTGCGCTCACCCGGTTCCTCGGGGCGGTGCACCCCGGGGTCGTGATCAACTGCGCCGGCGCCACCCGCGGCGGTGCCCGGGAGCTGACCCGGCACAACACCGTCGCCGTGGCCACCGTGTGCGAGGCGCTGCGGCGCAGCGGGTGCGGTGCGCGGCTCGTGCAGATCGGGTGCGGTGCGGAGTACGGGCCCAGCCAGGCCGGTTCGTCCACGGCCGAGGACGCCGTGCCGCGGCCCGGCGGCCCGTACGGCGTCAGCAAGCTCGCCGCCACCGAACTCGTCCTCGGCTCAGGCCTGGACGCCGTGGTGCTGCGCGTCTTCTCGCCCGCCGGACCCGCCACCCCGGCCGGCTCCCCGCTCGGCCGGCTCGCGGAGGCGATGCGCCGCGCGATGCAGTCGGGCGACGGGGAGCTGAAGCTCGCCGGACTCGGCGTGCAGCGCGACTTCGTGGACGTACGCGACGTCGCCCGCGCCGTGCACGCCGCCTCGCTCTCCGCCGCGCAGGGCGTGATCAACATCGGCTCGGGGCGTGCCGTACGCCTCCGGGACGCCGCCGGCATCCTCGCCCGCGTCGCCGGTTACGGCGGCGCGCTGCACGAACTGGACGCCCCGCCCGGCGCGCTGCGCGGCGGCCTCGGCCACCCCCGGGCCGAGGCGGAGCACCCGGCCCCGGCGGCCTTCCCCTACCCGGACGGCTGCGGTAGCTGGCAGCAGGCCGATGTGCGCACCGCGCGCGACCGGCTCGGCTGGCGGCCGCGCATCAACCTCGAAGAGTCGCTGGCCGACATCTGGATGGAGGCGGCATGCCGCATCTGACCGGACTGCCCGGCTGCTGGGACGGAATCGTCTCGCGCCTCGGAACGGGAGTCTCGGAATGAAGAAGGCCGTGGCAGTGTTACGAGAAGAACAAACGTAGTGATTGACCGACCAACGGAGTCCCCGTGTCGCTGCCACCCCTGGTCGAGCCGGCTTCCGAGCTCACCGTAGACGAGGTCCGCAGGTACTCCCGCCACCTGATCATCCCCGATGTGGGCATGGACGGGCAGAAGCGGCTGAAGAACGCCAAGGTGCTGTGTGTGGGCGCCGGTGGCCTGGGCTCGCCCGCGCTGATGTACCTGGCCGCGGCGGGCGTCGGCACGCTCGGCATCGTGGAGTTCGACGAGGTCGACGAGTCGAACCTGCAGCGCCAGATCATCCACAGCCAGTCCGACATCGGCCGCTCCAAGGCCGAGTCCGCCCGTGACACCGTCAAGGGCATCAACCCTTACGTGAACGTGGTCCTTCACGAAGAGCGGCTCGAAGCCGAGAACGTGATGGACATCTTCAGCCAGTACGACCTGATCGTGGACGGCACGGACAACTTCGCCACCCGCTACCTGGTCAACGACGCCTGTGTGCTGCTGAACAAGCCGTACATCTGGGGTTCGATCTACCGCTTCGACGGCCAGGCCTCGGTCTTCTGGTCCGAGCACGGCCCCTGCTACCGCTGCCTCTACCCGGAGCCCCCGCCCCCGGGCATGGTCCCCTCCTGCGCCGAGGGCGGCGTGCTCGGCGTGCTGTGCGCGTCGATCGGCTCCATCCAGGTCAACGAGGCCATCAAGCTCCTCGCGGGCATCGGCGACCCGCTGGTCGGCCGCCTGATGATCTACGACGCCCTGGAGATGCAGTACCGCCAGGTCAAGATCCGCAAGGACCCGAACTGCGCGGTCTGCGGCGAGAACCCGACCGTCACCGAGCTCATCGACTACGAGGCCTTCTGCGGCGTCGTCTCCGAGGAGGCCCAGGCGGCGGCCGTCGACTCCACGATCACTCCCAAGCAGCTCAAGGAGTGGATCGACGACGGCGAGAACATCGAGATCATCGACGTCCGCGAGCCGAACGAGTACGAGATCGTCTCCATCCCGGGCGCCAAGCTGATCCCGAAGAACGAGTTCCTCATGGGCACCGCTCTGGAGTCGATGCCCCAGGACAAGAAGATCGTCTTGCATTGCAAGACGGGTGTCCGCAGTGCGGAAGTCCTCGCGGTCCTGAAGTCCGCGGGCTTCGCCGACGCCGTCCATGTCGGCGGCGGCGTCATCGGCTGGGTCAACCAGATCGAGCCGGAGAAGCCGGTCTACTGACCGACGTGCTGGTGGAAGCCCACGGCCCCTGAGTCCGCTCAGGCGCCGTGGGCTTCTTCGTTCTTCGGTGGTGGTCAGCCGCAGACCGCGCCGCTCTTCGGGATCTTCCCGTTCAGCAGGTACGCGTTCACCGTGCTCTGCACGCACTTGTCCTTGCTGTCGTAGGCGCCGTGTCCCTGGCCCTTGAACGTCAGCCGGACGCCGACGCCCTTGCCGAGGGCCTCCGCCATGCGCCGGGCGCCCTCGTACGGGGTGGCCGGGTCCCCGGTGTTGCCGATGACCAGGATCGGCGCCGAGCCGGGGGCGCTGACGTCGGGGTGGTAGGCGGCGCCGGGGACGGGCCAGTCGGTGCAGCCGATCATGCCCCAGGCGAGGAAGTTCCCGAACAGCGGCGAGGCGGCGCGGAATCCGGGAAGGGCGCGCTGGACGTCGGCGACGGTGTAACGGGGCTTCTCGTCGGCGCAGTTGATCGCCGCGTTCGCCTCGGTGAGGTTGCTGTACCGGCCGTTCTCGTTACGGCCGTTCATCGCGTCGGACAGCACCATCAGGACCTTGCCGTCACCGTCGTACGCCTGCTCAAGGCCCTCGGTGAGGTACTCCCAGAAGTCCTTGGAGTACAGGGACTGCGCGATGCCGTTGGTGGCCGCGGTCTGGGTGAGCCGGCGCGGGGCGATCCCCGGGATGGGCTTGCTGTCCAGGTCGGCGAGGAGTTTCGCGATGCGGTTCTCGACGTCCTGCCGGGTGTCCCCGATCGGGCAGCCCTCCGGCTTGGAGACGCAGTCCTCGGCGAAGTTGCCGAGCGCCAGCTGGAAGCCCTTCGCCTGGCCGAGCGCGCTCTCCTCGGGGTTCTGGGTGGGGTCCACCACCCCGTCGAACACGGCCCGGCCGACGTGTGTGGGGAACAGGTGGGCGTAGACGCCGCCGAGCTGGGTGCCGTAGGAGATGCCGAAGTAGTGCAGCTTGGCGTCGCCGAGCACCCGCCGCATCAGGTCGATGTCACGGGCCGCGTCGGTGGTGCGCACATGCGGCAGCACCTGCCCGGACTTCCGCTCGCAGCCCGCGTTGAAGTTCTGGGTGCGCTGGACGAGTTGGGCGCGCTCGGCGCTGTTGTCGGGGGTCGCGTCCTGCTGGAAGAACGTGTCGAGCTGGGCGTCGGTCTTGCACCTCACCGGCGCGCTGCGGCCGACCCCGCGCGGATCGAAGCTGACCAGGTCGTAGCGGGTGCGCAGGGCCGCGTAGTCCTGGGCGAACGCGGGCAGCGTGGTGACGCCGCTGCCGCCGGGGCCGCCGAAATTGAAGATCAGCGAGCCGATCCGCTCGCTCGCGGGCCCGCTGGCCCTGGCCCGGATCAGGGAGATGCCGATGGTGGACCCCTGCGGCTTGTTCCAGTCCAGGGGCGCCCGCATGGTGGCGCACTCCCAGGTGGTGCCGTTCGGCAGCGGGGACGGCGCGCTCCCGCCGCCCTCCGCCTCGTCCGGTGCCGGGCAGGCCGCCCAGTCCAGCGTCTGCGTCGTGAGGGACGCGGTGGCGCCGATACCCGCGTCGTCGTCGCCGCAACCGGCCAGCAGGGCGGCCAGCAGCACGGCGGCCGTCGTCAGGGCGGTGGCACGAGGCCAGGGCAGAGCGGCGGCGCGCAGCCGGGAGTGAGAGGCCATGACCCCATCCTGCGGGCCCGCGCGCCGGGCCGCGCGGGGCACGGGCCGTACGAGGGACGGGGACGAGGACTTACGGCCGCCCTCCTACAGCGAGCCCCTACGGGTCAGGTGGTTGAACGCCAGCCAGCCCGGCAGCACCGGCAGCCACAGCGTCATCAGCCGGAACAGCAGCACCGCCGGGGCCGCGACCTCCTTCGGCAGACCGAAGGCGATCAGGCCGAGGGTGAGGCTTGCCTCGATCGCGCCCACGCCACCGGGGGTGGGCGCGGCGGAGCCGAGCGCGTTGCCCGCGAGGAAGACGACCGCGACGCTGGCGATGCTCAGCGAGGTCATGCCGTGGCCGAAGGCCCGCACCGCGGCGTCGAGGCACATCACGTTGCAGGCCGTCAGCAGCAGCATGCCGCCGATGCCGGTGACGAGCTTCTGCGGCCGCTGGAGCACATCGAGCATGCGCGGCACGACACCGGCGAACAGCGACCTGACCCGCGTGACCACGAACTTCCGCAGGAACGGCACCGAGGTCACCACCAGCACCAGCACCGCGACGGTCAGCAGACCCGCGATGACGGTCCGGGACGGCGACAGCGACGGCGTCTTCTCGGTGCCGGTCAGATAGCCGAAGGACAGCAGCATCAGGATGTGGCAGCCGAGCCCGAACAACTGAGAGGCGCCGACGCTCGCCACCGCGAGCCCCGGGCGCACGCCCGCGCGCTGGAGGAAGCGCGTGTTCAGCGCCACCCCACCGACCGCCGCGGGCGCCACGATCTTCACGAAGGACCCGGCGACCTGCGCCGCCACCGTCCGCGGGAACGGCACCCGCTCCGGCACGAAGCCCAGCAGCGACATCGCCGCGGCCACGTAGCTCAGTGCCGAGAACAGCGCCGCCGCGATCACCCAGCCCCACTGGGCCTGCGAGAACAGCGTGCCGAACTGGATGTGGGTGAGCTGCGTCAGCAGGAAGTAGGCGCCGATCGCACCGGCGATGAAGCTGATCAGCGTGCGCGGCCGCACCCGCTCCAGGCGGGCCGGCTGCACCGGGGCCTGCGGCCGGATCCGCAGCACCTGGTGCCGGATCTGGGTGAGCAGGTCCTCCTCGCGGGCCTCCTCTATGGCCTCGTCGATCGCCCGCCGCTCGGCCCGCTGTTCCGCCCGTACGACCTTCTTGTCCGACTTGTCGAGCTTGTCGAGTTCACCGAGCCGCTCGTCGGTGTCGGCGCCCTCGGCCAGCGTCGTCCCGTTCGCCTCCGCCGCCTCCCGCAGCCGGGCCAGCTTGGCCTGCCGGGACGCCTCCAGGACCGCCTCCCGCTCCCGCTGGGCGCGCTCACGGCCGAGCCGGCGCAGCGTGTTGCGGGTGGAACGGGTGAGGGCGATCGGCTGGAGCATCGGCAGGCAGTCGGCCACCGCGTCGGGCCCGAGCACCTCGACCGCCGAGGCCACCGCGCGCTCGGCGCCGACCCTCAGGCCCAGCGTGGTCAGCAACTGGGCCACGTCCATGCGCAGCAGCAGCTCACCGGCCGCGATCTCGCCGCCGCGCAGCTCGGTCAGGATCACCTCGCCGGACCGGCCCACCAGGATCGCGTCCCCGGCCAGCCTGCGGTGCGCGATGCGCCGCGACTGCAGGGCGCGCACCTGCGACCAGGCGCTGCGCAGCAGCTCGTCGGTGATCTCCTCGTCGGCCAGCGCGTCCAGCCTGCGCCCGCCGGTGTGCTCGTAGACCAGCATCACCGCGTCCGGGCCCAGCTCCGAGGTGGCGATCAGCTTCGGCGCGTTGGCGCCCGCCGCGATCGCCGCGTAGGCCAGCAGCGCCTCCTGCTCCAGGGCCTGGCGCAGCGACTGGAGGCTGGAGCGGGTGGCGAAGCCGCGCAGGGTGAGGTTGCGCCACGCGCGGTAGAAGAAGCCCTGGGCCTGCTGTTCCCGGTCCACGACCGTGACGTCGAGCTGCGGGCCGTCCTCCAGGGTGACGAAGTAGCGCCGGCCCCGGTCGCCGTTCTCGCTCTCCACGGCCTCCTCGCGGGCCGCGCCGACCGGGCGGAAGCCCACGTGCCGCAGGCCCGCCATCAGGGTCTGGCCGGTGGGGCGGACGTTGGGGGAGCCGACCGCGTACAGCGTGCCGTACGCCACCGACCAGCCGATCAGCACCGTCAGCACGATGGAGAAGGCGGTGGTGTAGCCGGTGACCAGCATCGAGAACGCGTCGAGCAGCAGCACGATCCACAGCACCGCGCGCCAGCGCGGTCTGCGGGACATGCCGACGGCCGTCATGTAGGCGATGACGGGCGCCAGATAGCCGTGCACCGGGTCGGTCAGGGCGTGGACGTCGACCGGCGAGGGCTGGGTCAGGGCGTCCTGGATCGAGCCCGGGGCGGCCCGCGCGACCCACAGGTCGGTGGCGAGCGTCACTCCGTGCGCGAGGACGGCGGCGAGGACGCCGTCGGCGATGCGCAGCCCGTCCCGCTTGATCAGCCGTTCGATCGCGAAGGCGACCGGGACCAGCAGGATCGCGATGCTGGACGCCAGCCCCGCGAACCTGATCAGCAGGTCGGGGGCCTGTCCGGTGCCCTTGTTGATGTCCTGTTCGAGGCCGGAGGTGGTGCCGTGCGCGAACGCGGCGACGGCGAGCAGCACCACGATGGCGAGCAGGCCGACCAGCAGCCGCATCAGGTCCGAGGGCCGGTGCACCCGGGCGGGGAGCAGCGGCTCGTCGCCCTCCACCGGGTCCGGGTGATCGGCGCCCGGGTCCGCGTGCGGGTCCTCGTCGCCTCCGGAGCCGCTCCGGTCAGCCGGCGGGTTCTGCGGGATGTGCGCCCCCTCGGTGCGTTCCGCCTCGGCACTTTCCGGCTCCGCGCGGCGCGGATCCCGGTGGGCGTCCTCGTCGCCCGTGCCCCTGCGGCCGGTCTTCGGGCGTGCGCCGGCGCCAGGGGTGCCCGACCCGCCCTCGGGGTGCACGCCCTGCTGCTTCATGATCTCTTCTTGGTCTCGTATCACCGGTCACCGCCCGCACGATGGTGGCATGCCCCGCCGACACACGCGGGCGCCAGGGTGCGGATGTGCGGTCGCACAGTCTGCCCCAAGCACCGCCCGGGGGCGAGAGGGGCCGTTGCTCCGCCACGCCCCGCGATGTCGGCGGGGTGCGGCAGGATGGGGCGAATGAGCGAGCAGAGCCCCGGCGCGGAACCCGGCGAGAGGCACCCGGACGACCTGCCCGAGTACGCGGAACGGGTCCTCCAGGTCGCCGAGCTGGTCCCGCCGGGGCGGGTCATGACGTACGGCGACGTCGCCGAGTGGCTGGAGGAGGGCGGCCCCCGCCAGGTCGGCCGGGTGATGTCCCTCTACGGCGGCGCCGTGCCCTGGTGGCGCGTCGTACGGGCCGACGGGACGCTGCTGCCGGGGCACGAGCTGCGCGCGCTCGCGCACTACCGCGCCGAGGGCACCCCGCTGCGCGAGGCGGGCCGGAGTGCCGAGGGTCACCTGCCGCGGCTCGACATGCGGCGGGCCCGGTGGGACGGCGGTGCGGACGCGGGTCACACCTGACAGCTTCCGCCATCGGAGGGGGGCGGCGGCAACCTGTAGTCCGTACGGGTGATGCCGGGGACGTCCGCGGGATGCCGTACGTTCGATAGCCGGCGGTATCGCGCCGGCGGCCCGTGCGTCCCTCACCCGGGGCTCCCCGCCCCGCGCGCGTGACCGCCCGTCCGCCCGCGCCACCAGCAGTACGACCACCAGGACCGGCCGACCACGTGAGCTCCTCCTCCACCACCGGACACCCGCCGCGCCCCGAGGCGCGGCGGGGGAGCCATGGCGCTTACCGGCTGGTCCGCACCCCGCCGTCCCGACCGGCTCCTCCTCTTCTGGACGCCGCCCAGCGCGCCGTGGTTGACCACCGCTCCGGCCCCCTGCTCGTGCTCGCGGGACCCGGCACCGGCAAGACGACCACCCTGGTCGAGTCGGTGGCCGCGCGGATCGCCCGGGGCGCCGACCCCGAGCGCATCCTGGTGCTCACGTTCAGCCGCCGGGCCGCCGTCGACCTGCGCGACCGGATGGCCCTGCGCATCGGCGCGGCCCGCGCCCCCCGGGCGACCACGTTCCACTCGTACAGCTACGCCCTGGTCCGCGCCCACCAGGACACGGGCCTGTTCGTCGAGCCGCTGCGCCTGCTGTCCGGCCCCGAGCAGGACGTCACCGTCCGCGAGCTGCTGGCCGGGCAGCCCGAGCTGGAGCGGCTGGGACTGACCCATGTGCGCTGGCCGGACGAACTGCGCGCCTGCCTGACCACGCGCGGCTTCGCCGACGAGGTCCGCGCCGTCCTCGCCCGCAGCCGCGAGCTGGGCCTCGCCCCCGGCGCCCTGGACGCCTTCGCCCGCCGCATCGGCCGCCCCGACTGGCGCGCGGCCGCCGCCTTCCTCGCCGAGTACCTCGACGTGCTCGACCTCCAGGGCGTGGTCGACTACGCCGAGCTGGTGCACCGCGCGGTCCTGCTCGCCGGCCGCCCCGAGGTCGCCGCCCAGCTCGCCGCGCGGTACGACGCCGTGTACGTCGACGAGTACCAGGACACCGACCCCGCCCAGGTACGGCTGCTGCGCGCGCTGGCCGGCGGCGGCCGCACCCTGGTCGCGCTCGGCGACCCCGACCAGTCGATCTACACCTTCCGGGGCGCCGACGTGAACGGCATCCTCGACTTCCCGGAGACCTTCCCGCGCCCCGGCGGCGGCCCGGCGCCCGTCCAGGTGCTGCGCACCAACCGCCGCTCCGGCGCGGTCCTGCTGGCCGCGACCCGCCGGATCACCCAGCGCATGCCGCTGACCCGGCTGCCCGCCGACAAGGTGCGCGCCCACCGGGAGCCGGCCGCGGCACGGGACGGCGGCCGGGCCGAGGTCTACACGTACCCGACCCCCGGCACCGAACTGGACAACATCGCGGACATCCTGCGCCGCGCCCACCTGGAGGACGGCCTGCCCTGGCGCGAGATGGCCGTCCTGGTCCGCGCCGGCGCCCGCTCCCTGCCGACCCTGCGCCGCGCGCTGACCGCGGCCGGCGTCCCGCTGGACATCGACGGCGACGACCTCCCCCTGCGCCACGAACCCGCGGTGGCCCCCCTGCTGACCGCCCTGCGAGCGGTGGCGACGGCGGAGGCACGGAGCCGGGAGGAACGGGCACCGGACGCCCCCGACCAGGCGGAAGAGCCGAGCTGGCTCGACACCGAGACCGCGCTCACCCTGCTCGCCTCGCCGCTCGCCGGCATGGACGCCGCCGACCTGCGCCGGCTGGGGCGGGCGCTGCGGGAGGAGGAGCGGGCCGGGGGCAACACGCTGCCGCCGCCCTCGGACGAGCTGCTCACGCGGGCGCTCGCCGAGCCCGAGCGGCTGGCGGTGCACGACCCGGCGTACGCCCGCGGCGCCCAGCGACTCGGCGCGCTGCTGCGTACCGCCCGCGAGCGCCTCGCGGACGGGGGCACGGCCGAGGAGGCGCTGTGGGCCCTGTGGAACGGCACGACCTGGCCCGGCCGGCTGGAGCGGGCCGCCCGGCGCGGGGGCGCGGCGGGCCGCAACGCCGACCGGGACCTGGACGCCGTCTGCGCCCTGTTCGCCACCGCGGCGCGCGCCGAGGAGCGCACCGGCGGCCGCGGCGCCCTGAACTTCCTGGCCGAGATCGAGGCCGAGGACATCGCCGCCGACACCCTGACCCGCCGCGCGGTACGGCCCGACGCCGTCCGCCTGATGACCGCGCACCGCGCCAAGGGCCTGGAGTGGCGCCTGGTCGTCGTGGCCGGCGTCCAGGAGGGCCTGTGGCCGGACCTCAGACGCCGCGGCTCGCTCCTGGAGGCCGACCGCATCGGCCGCGACGGACTCGCCGAACCGCTCACCCCGGGCGCGCTGCTCGCCGAGGAGCGCCGCCTGTTCTACGCCGCCGCCACCCGCGCGCGCGACCGCCTGGTCGTCACCGCCGTGCGGGCACCCGCCGAGGACGGCGACCAGCCCTCCCGGTTCCTGACCGAGCTGGGCGTCGAGCCGAAGGACGTCGGCGGCCGCCCCCGCCGCCCGCTGTCCGTCGCCGCGCTGGTGGCCGAGCTGCGCGCCACCACCGTCGACCCGGCCGCCTCCGCCGCCCTGCGCGAGGCCGCCGCCCGCCGCCTGGCCCGGCTCGCCGCGCTCACCGACGAGGACGACCGCCCCCTCGTACCGGCCGCGCACCCCTCCCGCTGGTGGGGCATGTTCGAGCCGACCGAGAGCAAGGTGCCGCTGCGCCACCGCGACCAGCCCGTCGTCCTGTCCGGCAGCGCCCTCGACCAGCTCGCCAACACCTGCGCCCTCCAGTGGTTCCTGGGCCGCGAGGTGAAGGCCGACGCGCCCGCCACCACCGCCCAGGGCTTCGGCAACGTCGTGCACGTCCTCGCCGACGAGGTCGCCTCCGGCCGTACCCCCGCCGACCTGGACGTCCTCATGGAGCGCCTGGACTCGGTGTGGAACGCGCTCGCCTTCGACGCGCCCTGGAAGTCCCGCCAGGAGAAGGACAACGCCCGCGCGGCGCTCGAACGCTTTCTCAACTGGCACGTCCTGAACCGGTCCGCCCGTACCTCCGTCGCCAGCGAGCAGGACTTCGACGTCACCCTGGAGGCGGGCGACTACCAGGTCCGCATCCGCGGCCAGATGGACCGGGTCGAGACGGACGCCGAGGGCCGCGCCTACGTGGTCGACTTCAAGACCGGCAAACAGGCGCCCACCGCGCGCGAGGTGGCCCGCCACCCCCAGCTCGCCGTCTACCAGCTCGCCGTCCGCGAGGGCGCCGTCGACACCGCCTTCGACGGCGCCCGCCCCGAGCCCGGCGGCGCCGAACTGGTGCACCTGAGACAGGGCGCCGCGGGGCGCGACGGCGGCGAGACCCTGCCCAAGGTGCAGACCCAGGAGCCGCTGTCGGGGGAGTGGGTCGGCGAGCTGCTGGCCACCGCCGCCGGAAAGGTCCTGGACGAGCGGTTCAGCCCGAGCGCCGGGCAGCACTGCGCCCACTGCGCCTTCCGCGCCTCGTGCAGCGCACGGCCGGAGGGGCGGCACGTGGTGGAGTGACGTACCGCACGCCACCCGCGCCTGACCTGCGCTTCTCCCTCCGGCGCGGACAGTGGCGCACCGGAGTGTCAGTACCCCCCGCTAGCCTTTTCGGACATGGCCGCCCACCTCACCGATCCCGAACAGCTCAAGGAGCTCCTCGGCATCCCCTTCACCCCGGAGCAGACGGCCTGCATCACCGCGCCGCCCGCCCCGCAGGTGATCGTGGCCGGAGCCGGTTCGGGCAAGACCACGGTGATGGCGGCCCGCGTGGTCTGGCTGGCCGGCACCGGCCAGGTCGCCCCCGAGCAGGTCCTCGGCCTGACCTTCACCAACAAGGCCGCGGGCGAGCTGTCCGAACGCGTCCGCAAGGCGCTCGTCAAGGCGGGCGTCACCGACCCCGACACCATCGACCCGGACGACCCGCCCGGCGAGCCGGTCATCTCCACGTACCACTCCTTCGCCGGCCGCCTCCTCACCGACCACGGCCTGCGCATCGGCCTGGAGCCCGCCTCCCGCCTCCTCGCCGACGCCACCCGCTACCAGCTCGCCGCCCGCGTGCTGCGCGAGGCCCCCGGCCCCTACCCGGCGCTCACCCGCTCCTTCGCCGACCTCGTCAGCGACCTGCTCGCCCTCGACTCCGAACTCGCCGAGCACCTGGTGGAACCGGAGCGGCTGCGCGCCTGGGACGCGGAGCTGCTGACCACCCTCGAAGGCGCCAGGCTCAGCAACGCCGATCTGCGCAAGGTCCCCGAGACGGCCGGCGGTCGCCGCGAACTCGCCGAGCTGGTCCAGCGGTACCGGACCGCCAAACGCGAACGCGACCTGCTCGACTTCGGCGACCAGATCGCCCTGTCCGCCCGCCTCGCCGCGCTGCCCGAGGTGGGCCGCCTGCTGCGCGAGGAGTTCCGGGTGGTCCTCCTGGACGAGTACCAGGACACCTCCGTCGCCCAGCGCGTCCTGCTCGCCGGCCTGTTCGGCGCCGGCACCGGCCACCCGGTGACCGCCGTGGGCGACCCCTGCCAGGCCATCTACGGCTGGCGCGGTGCCTCCGTCGCCAACCTGGACGACTTCCCCGACCACTTCCGGCACGCCGACGGCAGCCCCGCCACCCGCCATGCGCTCAGCGAGAACCGCCGCAGCGGCGGCCGCCTCCTCGACCTCGCCAACGGCCTCGCCGCCCCCCTGCGCGCCATGCACGAGGGCGTCGAGGCCCTGCGCCCGGCCCCCGGCGCCGAGCGCGACGGCAGCGTCCGCTGCGCCCTGCTGCCCACCCACGCCGAGGAACTGGACTGGCTCGCCGACTCCGTCGCCCACCTCGTGCGGACCGGCACCGCACCCGGCGAGATCGCCGTCCTGTGCCGTACCGCCGCCGACTTCGCCGCGATCCAGGGCGCGCTCGTCGCCCGCGACGTCCCCGTCGAGGTGGTCGGCCTGTCCGGGCTGCTGCACCTGCCCGAGGTCGCCGACCTGGTTGCCGTCTGCGAGGTCCTCCAGGACCCCGGCGCCAACGCGAGCCTGGTCCGGCTGCTGACCGGGCCCCGCTGGCGCATCGGCCCCCGCGACCTCGCCCTCCTCGGCCGCCGCGCCCGCCTGCTGGTCGCCCACGCGCGCGACGGCGACACCGACGACCCGGACCGCCGGCTCGCCGCCGCCGTCGAGGGCACCGACCCGGCCGAGGTGATATCGCTCGCCGACGCCCTGGACACCTTCCTGGACGCCCACGGCGGGGACGAGGACGGGCTGCCCTTCTCCCCGGACGCCCGCGTGCGCTTCGCCCGCCTCGCCGCCGAGCTGCGCGACCTGCGCCGCGCGCTGTCCGACCCGCTGATGGACGTCCTGCACCGCGTCCTCGCCGTCACCGGCCTGGAGGTGGAGCTGTCGGCGTCCCCGGGCGCCCTGGCCGCACGCCGCCGTGAGACCCTCGCCAACTTCCTCGACGTCGCCGCCTCCTTCGCCGCGAGCGACGGCGAGGCCACCCTGCTTGCCTTCCTGGGCTTCCTGCGCACCGCCGCCCAGTACGAGAAGGGGCTGGACAACGCCCTGCCCGGCGGCGAGAACACCGTCAAGGTGCTCACCGCGCACAAGTCCAAGGGCCTGGAGTGGGACGTCGTGGCCGTGCCGGGACTCGTCACCGGCACCTTCCCCAGCGCCCAGGGCCGCGACAAGTGGACCGCGCAGGCCAAGGTGCTGCCGCACGCCCTGCGCGGCGACGCCGCCACCCTGCCCGACGTCGACGGCTGGGACGCGCGCGGCATGAAGGCCTTCCACGAGGCCATGAAGGAGCACCAGCACACCGAGGAACTCCGCCTCGGCTACGTCACCTTCACCCGCCCCCGCTCGCTCCTGCTCGGCTCCGGCCACTGGTGGGGCCCCAGCCAGAAGAAGAAGCGCGGCCCCTCCGACTTCCTCCGGGCCCTGTACGAACACTGCGCCGCCGGGCACGGCGAGATCGAGGCCTGGGCCGAGGAACCAGCCGACGACGCGGAGAACCCGGCCCTGCGGGCGCCCGACACCGACCTGGCCTGGCCGCTGCCCCTGGACGCCGACGCGTTCGCCCGGCGCCGCGCGGCCGCCGAGACGGTCCTCGCCCACCTCGACACCCTGACCGACGCCGCTCCGGCCGCCGCCCCCGCCGACCCGGCCGCCTTCGAGGACCCGGACTGGCCGGTGCCACCGGAGGAGCCGCCGTACGACGAGCCGCCCTACGACGAGGCGTACGACGAACCGACGCCGTACGCCGGGCCCTACGGCGGCCCCGACGAGGATCCGCACGCCGGCGCCCCCGCCATCCCCCACCAGGCCGCCGCCCCCGCCGAGCCGGACCCCCACCCCGTCCTCACCCCCGAGGAGTCCCGCCTGATCGCCTCCTGGGACCGCGATCTGGACGCGCTCGCCGCGGAACTGCTGCTCGCCCGCCGTGCCGTCACGGACGTGCCCCTGCCCGCGACCCTGACCGCGACCCAGCTCCTGCGGCTGGCCGAGGACCCGGACGGGCTCGCGCAGGAACTCGCGCGCCCCATGCCGCGCCCCCCGCAGCCGGCCGCGCGCCGGGGCACCCGCTTCCACGCCTGGGTGGAGTCGCGCTACGAGGAACTGGAACTGCCCCTGCTGGAACCCGACGAGCTGCCCGGCGGCGACGCCGAGATCGCCGACGAGCAGGACCTGGAGGCGCTCAAGGAGGCCTTCGAACGCACCGAATACGCCCGGCGCACGCCGTACCGCGTCGAGGAGCCGGTCCAGCTCGTCCTCGCCGGACGGGTCGTGCGCGGCCGGATCGACGCCGTCTACCGGGAGGGCGAGGGCACGACGGCGACGTACGAGATCGTGGACTGGAAGACCGGCCGCGAGCACACCGCCGACCCGCTCCAGCTCGCCGTGTACCGGCTGGCCTGGGCCGAACAGCAGGGCGTCCCGCTCCAGCAGGTCACCGCCACGTTCCTGTACGTGCGCACCGGGGAGGCCGTACGCCCGGCGGACCTGCCCGGCCGGGCCGCGCTGGAGCGGCTGCTCGGCGGCGACGCCGGTGCGGGCGACGGCGAGGACGCCGGTGCGGGCGACGGCGAGGACGCCGGTGCGGGCGGCGACGAGGACGCCGGTGCGGCCCGGCGCGCCCCCCGAGTGTGACGAACCGCCCGCCGAGGACGGGGTCGGGGGCCGATAGGCTCGTAAGCATGAGCCAGACCCCGGACAGCGCCGTCCGCACGTACATCCAGCAGCACCGCGCCGCCTTCCTCGACGACCTCACCGCGTGGCTGCGCATCCCCTCCGTGTCGGCCCAGCCCGACCACGCGCCCGACGTGCGGCGCAGCGCCGACTGGCTCGCCGCCAAGCTGACGGAGACCGGTTTCACCACCGTCGAGGTCTGGCCCACCGAGGGCGCCCCCGCCGTCTTCGCCGAGTGGCCCTCCGGCGACCCCGAGGCGCCGACCGTGCTGGTCTACGGCCACCACGACGTGCAGCCCGCCGCCCGCGAGGACGGCTGGAACAGCGAGCCCTTCGAGCCCGTCGTCCGCGGCAACCGCCTGTACGCGCGCGGCGCCGCCGACGACAAGGGCCAGGTCTTCTTCCACACCCTCGGCGTCCGCGCCCACCTCGCCGCCACCGGCCGCACCGCCCCCGCCGTCAACCTGAAGCTGCTGATCGAGGGCGAGGAGGAGTCCGGCTCCCCGCACTTCCGGGCCTTGGTCCAGGAGCGCACCGAGCACCTCGCCGCCGATGCCGTGATCGTCTCCGACACCGGCATGTGGGCCGAGGACACCCCGACCGTGTGCACCGGCATGCGCGGCCTGGCCGAGTGCGAGATCCGGCTGCACGGCCCCGACCAGGACATCCACTCCGGGTCCTTCGGCGGCGCCGTGCCCAACCCGGCCACCGCCGTCGCCCGCCTGGTCGCCGCCCTGCACGACGAGCGGGGGCACGTGGCCGTCCCCGGCTTCTACGACGGCGTCGTGGAGCTGACCGACCGCGAGCGCGAGCTGTTCGCCGAGCTGCCCTTCGACGAGGAGCGCTGGCTGCGCACCGCCAAGTCCCGCGCGACCCACGGCGAGGCCGGGCACACCACCCTGGAGCGCATCTGGGCCCGCCCGACCGCCGAGGTCAACGGCATCGGCGGCGGCTACCAGGGCCCCGGCAGCAAGACGATCATCCCGTCCTCCGCCGTGGTGAAGCTGTCCTTCCGGCTGGTCGCGGGCCAGGACCCCGACCACGTCGAGAAGGCCGTCCGCGCCTGGGCCGCCGAGCAGGTGCCCGCCGGGATCCGCTGCGAGATCGACTTCGGCTCGGCCACCCGCCCCTGCCTGACCCCGCTCGACCACCCGGCCCTCCAGTCCGTGGCCCGGGCCATGGGCCGCGCCTTCGAGGGCCCGGTCCGCTTCACCCGTGAGGGCGGCTCCGGGCCCGCCGCCGACCTCCAGGAGGTCCTCGGCGCCCCCGTGCTCTTCCTGGGCATCTCCGTCCCCTCCGACGGCTGGCACGCGCCCGACGAGAAGGTCGAGCTGGACCTCCTCCTCAAGGGCGTGGAGACCAGCGCCTACCTGTGGGCCGACCTGGCCGCGAACTGGCGGCCCATGCCCTGACCAGCCGCACCGTGCGGAAGGGCGCCCCGGGCGCGAGGCACACTGGAGACACCGCCCGCCCGCGCCCGACCTGGTGCGCCCCGGCGTACGCCGTGTCGTACGCCGCCCGAACCGCCTGCCGAACCGAACCGCCGTACTGGGGGAGTTGGAAGCACCCGTGACCACCTGGACCGACGACACCGCCGACCGACCCATCTCGCTGACCGCCCCCTGCGGCATCGACCGCGCCGCCCACCACCGGCTGGACGAGGCCTGGCTCGCGGCGGCGTGGAGCCACCCCTCGACCCGCTCCTTCGTGGTCTCCGGCGGCCAGGTACTCATCGACGAGACGGCCGACGGCCGCACCGAAATCGTCATGAGCCCCTCCTTCGAGGCCCCGCTCACCGAGGCACACCGCTACTTCCTCGGCATCGACGAGGACGGCGTGGCCTACTTCGCGCTCCAGAAGGACGCGCTGCCCGGCCGCATGGACCAGTCCGCGCGCCCGGCGGGCCTGCGCGAGGCGGGCCTGCTGCTGTCCCCGCGCGACACCGCGCTCATGGTGCACG
This sequence comes from Streptomyces sp. NPDC048106, assembly GCF_040706415.1. Classification (NCBI taxonomy): domain Bacteria; kingdom Bacillati; phylum Actinomycetota; class Actinomycetes; order Kitasatosporales; family Streptomycetaceae; genus Streptomyces; species Streptomyces sp. NPDC048106. The sequence continues at coordinate 19,797 of NZ_JBEZND010000019.1, forward strand.
CGGTCGGCCTGGAGAACTGGCAGCGCACCCACCGCTTCTGCTCCCGCTGCGGCGAGCGGACCGTGATCGCCGCGGCCGGCCACATCCGCCGCTGCCAGGCCTGCGGCGCCGAGCACTACCCGCGCACCGACCCCGCCGTGATCATGGCCGTGACCGACGCGGACGACCGGATCCTGCTCGGCCGCCAGGTCCACTGGCCCGAGGGCCGCTTCTCCACGCTCGCCGGTTTCGTGGAGCCCGGCGAGTCCATCGAGCACGCGGTGCGCCGCGAGGTCGCCGAGGAGGTCGGCGTCACCATCGGCGGCGTGGAGTACGTGGCGAGCCAGCCCTGGCCCTTCCCGTCCAGCCTGATGCTCGGCTTCATGGCCCGCGCCACCTCCACCGAGATCCAGGTCGACGGCGACGAGATCTCCGAGGCCCGCTGGTTCTCCCGCCAGGAACTGCACGACGCCTTCGAGTCCGGCACGGTGCTGCCGCCCTACGGGATCTCCATCGCCGCCCGCCTGATCGAGATGTGGTACGGCAAGCCGCTGCCGACCCGGAGCTTCGTCTGAGACTCCCGTCACGCCGCGCCATGACGCGGCAGGGCGGCCCCCGAACTGCGGGGGCCGCCCTGTCGTGTCACCGCGGAAGACCGCGGAGCGTCACGCCGCGAGCTTCTGCTTGACCTGCGCCAGCGACGGGTTCGTCATCGTGGTGCCGTCCGCGAAGAGCACGGTCGGGACCGTCTGGTTTCCGCCGTTCGCCTTCTCCACGAAGGCCGCGGACTCGGGGTCCTGCTCGATGTTGATCTCGGTGTAGCCGATGCCCTCCCGCTCCATCTGGCTCTTCAGCCGACGGCAGTAGCCGCACCAAGTCGTGCTGTACATCGTCACAGTGCCCTGCATGTCTCTCGCGCTCCTCAGGCAACTCGGAAAGATCCTGTGAGAGGGGAACGCGCACGAGCGCCCCGCCATTCCCACCGGGGGTATGCGCCCGGTTCGCCCCTTGCGCCGTGACGCCTGCCGCACCTCGCGCTGTGACGCCTGCCGCATTAGTACGACTATGAGGTCCCGCCTGTGGACAACCGCCGCGGCCGTCCCGGGCGACCTGGCAGCATGGCTGTGTGACAGCAGCAACGCACTCCACCCTCTTCCCGCAGGTACCGGACGTCCCGGACTCGGCCGACGCGGTGCTCGAAGGGCTCGACCCCGAGCAGCGCGAGGTGGCCACCGCCCTGCGCGGCCCGGTGTGCGTGCTGGCCGGCGCGGGCACCGGCAAGACCCGGGCGATCACCCACCGCATCGCCTACGGGGTGCGGGCCGGCATCCTCCAGCCCGCCAGCGTGCTCGCCGTCACCTTCACCAACCGCGCCGCGGGCGAGATGCGCGGCCGGCTCCGCCAGCTCGGCGCCCAGGGCGTCCAGGCCCGCACCTTCCACTCCGCCGCCCTGCGCCAGCTCCAGTACTTCTGGCCGAAAGCCGTCGGCGGCAGCCTGCCCCGGCTGGTCGACCGCAAGGTCCAGCTCGTCGCCGACGCGGCCGCCGCCCTCGGCACCCGGCTCGACCGCGGCGAGCTGCGCGACGTCACCGGCGAGATCGAATGGTGCAAGGTCACCCAGACCATTCCCGCCGACTATCCGTACGCGGCCGCGAAGGCCGGCCGCGAGGCCCCTCGCGATCCCACCGAGATCGCCCATCTGTACGCGGCCTACGAGGACCTCAAACGCGACCGCGGGGTGATCGACTTCGAGGATGTCCTGCTGCTCACCGTCGCCGTCCTCCAGGACCGCCAGGACATCGCCGAACAGGTCCGCGCCCAGTACCAGCACTTCGTGGTGGACGAGTACCAGGACGTCAGCCCCCTCCAGCAGCGGCTGCTGGAGCTGTGGCTCGGCGACCGCGACGACCTGTGCGTCGTCGGCGACGCCAGCCAGACCATCTACTCGTTCACCGGAGCAACGCCCGACCACCTGCTCGACTTCCGCACCCGGTACCCGGGCGCCACCGTCGTCAAGCTCGTCCGCGACTACCGCTCCACCCCCCAGGTCGTCCGCCTCGCCAATGGCCTGCTCGCCCAGGCCCGCGGCCGCGCCGCGGACCACCGGCTGGAACTCGTCTCCCAGCGCCCCTCCGGCCCCGAACCCGGCTACACCGAGTACACCGACGAGCCCGCCGAGGCCGAGGGCGCCGCCCGCCGCATCCGCGAGCTGATCGACGCCGGCGTGCCGCCCGCCGAGATCGCCGTCCTGTTCCGCACCAACTCCCAGTCCGAGACCTACGAGCAGGCACTCGCCGACGCCGGCGTCCCCTACCAGTTGCGCGGCGCCGAGCGCTTCTTCGACCGGCCCGAGGTGCGCAAGGCCGGCCTCGCCCTGCGCGGCGCCGCCCGCTTCGGGGGCAACGACTCCCTGCTGGACGACGTCGTGGACCTGCCCTCCCAGGTGCGTGCCGTGCTGTCCGGCGAGGGCTGGACCACCCGGCCCCCGGCCGGTTCCGGCGCCGTCAGAGAGCGCTGGGAGTCCCTCGCCGCGCTGGCCAACCTCGCCCAGGACCTCGCCGCCGCCCGCCCCGGCGCCACCCTCGCCGACTTCGTCGCGGAGCTGGACGAGCGGGCGGGCGCCCAGCACGCCCCCACCGTCCAGGGCGTCACCCTCGCCTCCCTGCACGCGGCCAAGGGCCTGGAATGGGACACCGTCTTCCTGGTGGGCATCGCCGAGGGCATGCTGCCCATCACCTACGCCAGGACCGACGCGCAGATAGAGGAGGAACGCCGCCTCCTCTACGTAGGCGTCACCCGCGCGCGCGAACGCCTCCATGTCTCCTGGTCCCTCTCCCGCTCGCCCGGCGGCCGCCACAACCGCAGGCCGAGCCGCTTCCTCGACGGACTGCGCCCCGGCACCACCCCCACGGCCGGCCGAAGCGCCGGGGCCGTCGGCGGCGTCGAGCGCGGCATCCGCGGCGGGGACACCGCCGCCGTGCCCCGGCGCACCCAGCGCAGCCCGGCCCGCTGCCGGGTCTGCGGCCGCACCCTCACCGACGCCGGCGAGATGAAGCTGATGCGCTGCGAGGACTGCCCCTCCGACATGGACGAGGGGCTCTACGAGCGGCTGCGCGAGTGGCGCGCCGTCCAGGCCGCCGACAGCGGGCAGCCGGACTTCTGCGTCTTCACCGACCGCACCCTGATGGCCATCGCCGAGGCCCGTCCGGACAGCCCCGCCGAACTCTCCCGCATCCCCGGCGTCCTCAGCCGCAAGCTGCGCAGCTACGGGGCCGATGTGCTGGCCATCTGCGCAGGTCAGGAGATTGATGGCGGGATCCCGGCGGATTGATGCGAACTCGTCGGAAAAATAGTTTGCGCACGCGCCGGGAATCCCCATAGGTTCTAGGCACGGAAGCCGCGGCCTTCTCCAAGGCCCGCCCTCCGTGATGTACTTGCACATACGAAACGGATCGGTTCACCGGTCCCCGAGACGCCGAGAGGAGGCGAGTCCAGTGATCAGCATCAACATCAGCAACATCGGCACGGCCAAACTGACCGATCGCTCGACCGTCTCCCTGTGCCTGCTCGGCGCCTCCGACCGGGGCACCGGTCTGTCCGGCATTCGTGCCGCGCGCCCGGCGTCCTCCCTGTCTCTCGCGGGCCTTCCCGTCCGTGATGAGCGCAATGAGCGACCGACCAAGGCACTGGAAGCGGTAGAGGCACAGGCACAGGCCTATGCCTTTACGGCGACTGGTGCCGGATTCCGGAAGCAGACGACGCAGCACCACCAGATGTGGGCCTTCCGCGGGCCAAAACCCTGGAGTTATCCAGCCTGATCCGATCAGGCCGGCGCCTTCAGGGCCGCGGAACCCCATCCGGGATCCGCGGCCCTTCGGTTTTTCCCGAACGGGAAGGACGACGCGAAGGGGCCTCGGGACAAGAAAAGAACCCGGTACCAGCCGACACCCGGTCAACCGGCCGGACGACCAGACGAGGAAGACCACCCGTGCAACTCGAAGCGCACGCCCCGTCCGTACCGCCTTCGCAAACGATCCCCCCGCCCGGCCTCTCGGAGGACTCCACCTTGATCCCGCTCACCGCGCTCGACGACGCCATCGAGAACCTCGGCGTGCCCGTCCCGTGCCGCTCCTACGACCCGGAGGTCTTCTTCGCCGAGTCGCCCACGGACGTGGAGTACGCCAAGTCCCTCTGCCGCACCTGCCCCCTGATGGAGGCCTGCCTCGCCGGGGCGAAGGAGCGGCGCGAGCCCTGGGGCGTCTGGGGTGGCGAGCTGTTCGTCCAGGGGGTCGTCGTCGCCCGGAAGCGGCCGCGTGGCCGCCCGCGGAAGAACCCGGTCACGGCATGAACACCCCAGGAACAATCGACCGTCCCCTCACGCACGACCCCAAGAAGCAGGCCCCGATGAAGCCGTCCACCAGCGAGCCCGCAGGCTCCGCGACTCCAGACTCCACCACCTCCGGCGCCACCGAAGCCCGCCAGAACAGGACCCGTGAGATGCAACTCATGCAAGAAGCCCTGGCCCGTGCGCATATGCACGACCGCCTGCACGACGCCCACCGGGAACGCCAGGCCACCCGCCTGGCCGTCGCCCAGCGGATGCAGCGCCGCGCCGAACGCGCCTCACGGCGCGCCCGTCGCGCGCTCGCCATGGCGGTCATGCAGTAAGACCACACCTGAGAAGAAGGGTGCCTCCCCGACAGGGGGCATCCGAGAGGTGTGGTGACACCCCGCGGGGGCCGGTCCGGCCGAACGGACCGGCCCCCGCGGTGCGTTCCGCGTGCCGCCCACGGGTCCCGGAGTTATCGTCACCGGGTGACGAGTCTTCCCCCAGGAAGCGATCAGGACGGCTCCGGCTCCACGGAGCGCCGGCTCCCCCTCGTGTGCGCCCGCTGCGGTGTCCCCGCCCCCGCCCCCCACCCCGCCACCTGGACCTGCTCCGTGGAGGACGGCACTCCGCGCTACTTCTGTGCCGCCTGCTCCCGCGACAACCTCCGCGCCATCGAGGGCCGCCTGGACTCGCCCTGGTGGTGACCCACCTCCACCTGCCGGGCCCTCACCCCCCGCCCTGCTCCCGCGACTGGGCGAACTCCTCGGCGAGCATCCCCATCAGCAGGAGATCGTGGTGTCGGCCGCCATGGAACACGTGATCGCGAAGGCGTCCCTCCTCTACGAAGCCGAGCCGGCGCTGTAGCGCCAGCGACGGCAGGTTGTGGGCGAAGACGCGCGCCTGGCACTTGTGGTAGCGCCGCTCGTCGAACATGTAGCCCAGCAACAGCGTCGTCGCCTCGGCCGCGTAACCCCTGCGCCGTTGGCCGGCGCCGATCGTGACGCCGTACTCGAACCACCCCGCGCGCGGATCGGCCTGGTACGCACCGACGGCACCGACGACCTGCCCCGTGTCGGCCGCCTCCACCACCAGCTGGAAGCAGTCACCCTCGGCCTGGACGACGGCCTGCTCCTTCGCCCAGACCCGGTACCCCTCGGCCGAACGGGGTGGCCGCAGCAGGTCGCCCAGACCCTCCTCGTCCGTGGCGAGGCGCATGAACGCCATCCAGTCGTCGGGCTCGATGCCGCGCAGCCGTACCCGTTTGCCGGTCCAGAACGATGTCATTCCCCATTGGAGCACGAGGCACGGCCCCGTGGCCTGGGCTTTTTCAGGCTGCCCGGGTCACCCCTCCGGCACGGGCTCCCCGGCGAGTTCCTCCTCCAGTGCTTCCGTCTCCCCGGCCTCTTCCGCCTCCGTCTCCTCCAGCTCCTCCGTCTCCGCCAGTTCCTCCGTGAGGAGGAAGCCCGGCAGCCAGGACTCCAGTTCTTCGCGGAGGCGGACCGTGGCGCCCAGTTGGCACAGGACGCCGATGGTGCTGAGGGTGACCCGGTGGATGAGGAGGTAGGCAGGGGGGAGGTTGAGCTGCTTGCCCAGCTGGTAGGCGGGGGAGCGGGGGTCGGCGATGCGGGCGGCCTGGCTGCGCATCCAGGAGCGGGTGAAGGTGAACGCGTCCACGCGGGCCGGCTCGATGATCGGCAGCAGGTAGTCGAGGACCGCGTCGGGATCCAGCTCTATGGACTCCTTGACGAACCCCTCCTCGCAGAGCAGCTCGTAGACCGTCTCCGCGTCGCCGTCCAGCGTCATCCGCAGGGAGATCCCGATCGGCGTCGGCAGCCCCCCGGGAAGCCGGTCGACGGTGCCGAAGTCCAGGACCCCGAGCCGCCAGTCGTCCTCGCCGTCCGGGCCGCCGGGCAGCAGCCGGAAGTTTCCCGGGTGCGGGTCGGCGTGCAGCAGCCCGGTGCGGGCCGGGCCCGAGAACAGGAAACGGGCGAGCAACTGGCCGGCCCGGTTCCGCTGCTCCGGGGTGCCGTCGGCGATGATCTCCGACAACGGGACGCCGTCCATCCACTCCGTCACCAGCACCTGCTCGCACTGGTGCACCACCGCCGGGACCACCACGTCCGGATCGCCCGCGAACTCCTCCGCGTGCGCCGTCTGGGCGGCGGCCTCCAGCCCGTAGTCCAGCTCCTCCGAGACCCGGTCCCGCAGCTCCGCGATCAGCGGCTTTATGTCGACGCCCGGGATGAGCGGCCCCAACAACCGGGCGAACCGGCCCAGTTGGATGAGGTCGGACAGCAGGGCCTCGCCCGCGCCCGGGTACTGCACCTTGACCGCCACCTCGCGGCCGTCGTGCCACACCGCCCGGTGCACCTGGCCGATCGAGGCCGCGGCCGCGGGCTTGTCCTCGAACTCCTCGAACAGTTCCCGCCAGTCCGGCCCGAGCCGCTCCGTCAGCACCGCGTGCACCGTGCGGGTCGGCATCGGCGGTGCCGCCTCCTGGAGCTTGGTCAGGGCTGCCCGATAGGGCCCGGCGACCTCCTCGGGCAGCGCGGACTCGAAGACGGACAGCGCCTGCCCGAACTTCATGGCCCCGCCCTTCAGCTCGCCGAGCACCTTGAAGAGCTGCTCCGCCGTGCGCTGTTGCAGCTCTCTGCCGACGATCTCCGCGGACTCGCCCACGATCCGCTTGCCCAGCCCCCAGGTCGCCCGGCCGGCGAAGCCGAGCGGGAGCGCGGCGAGCTTGGCGGTCCGGGTGACCGCCTTCCGGGGAAGATCAGACATGCGCCCTCCAAGTCCCTGTCGGCCGTGCCGCGCCCGCGTCGCGTGCCCGCTCCGTCGACGGCCGTTGCACCGCCATTGTCGCGCGTGACCGGCCGCGGGTTGAGGAGTGTTCCCGCTCGGCTTCGTCACCCGCCCGTTCGGCAGCACCGCAGCGGCAGGCCGGATGCGGCCAGACCGGGCGGGAATGCCAGTTCAGACCGGGCAGGGACGCCTCCCAGCGGGTTCCCGCGCCGGAGGGCGACGCGCCGTCCAGGTAGGCCAGGGCGTGAGCCGCGGCCAGTCCGGCGACCGTCGTGGAAAGGGCCAGGTCACAGGCCCCGACCTGGCGGGACCTCCCGCCGGAGCGCCACTGGGCGAGCAGCCGGGGCCAGGCCGGATCCCGGTCCGTGCGGGTCTCGTGCAGACAGCCGGCGCACGCCGTCTCGCCGGGCAGCACCAGCGGGCCGACGACGCCTGTGCCCTCCACCACACCCGCGTACAGATGCGGGATGCCCGAGGCCAGCAGGGGCTCCGCGGCGCGCGGATCCGGGGCGTGCACGGCCACGTCGTCCCGGGGCGCCAGGATCACCAGGGAGAGTCCGGGGTCCCGGGCGCCGGACCCGGGGGAGTGGGCGTGCCGGGGCGGGCGGTCCGGGGCGGCTCGGCGGACGGCCGCTGATGCCGCCGTCTCCCGGCGTTCGCCGACCGACTCGGCCGGCAGCCCGCCCGGCGCCACGTCCGACGGCCGCACCCGCCCCTCGTCACGCACCTCCACCTCGCCGACGCCCGCGCCCGACAGCACCGCCGCCACCACGGCACCCACCCGTCCCGCGCCGTGCACCCGGACCCGCAGCGCGCGGCGGGCGGCGAGCCGGGCGAGCGCGCCGCCCGGCTCCGGCGTGGTCAGGGAGAGCGAGGCGAGGTCGGGGCGCAGCCGCCGGAGCACCTCCGTCTTCCTGCGCAGCGCGTCCGCGGCCGGTCCGCCGCCGCGCGCGTCGTCGACGAGGCCCGCGCGGGCCAGCCGGTCCACCAGCGCGTCGACCCGGCCGTCCGGCAGCTTCAGCCGACGGCCCTCCGCGCGCAGCAGCGGCAGTCCTCTGGTGCCGTTGAGCAGGTCCAGGAGGCCGCTCGTGGCGGCGTCCAGCGGACCCAGTGTCAGCGCGTGCGCGGGAGTCATCCCGAACTGCACCGTGCCGAGATCACGCCAGCCGCGCCGCAGCGCGGGCTTCACCATCGGATGCATGACAGGCCCCCATAACCGTGTATCCGCGTAGCTGTCGGGACACCAGTGGAATTGGTCGTGTTCCACCGACGCCTGCCAGCATGCCCGCCCGGCCCGCGAGGTGCGGAAAGTTATCCACAGGTGAGGGGTGTTCTTCATATGAACCGGCTGGTGCGACAGTCGGGATGAGGGAGCCGCGGTGCGCGAAACGGTTCATTTCGGATATACGGGGCGGTCGTACAAATCAAACGCACGGTGGGGGATCCGTACCGAACCGTCCGGGAGCCGGGACTTTGCCCACGCCCAGCGGGTAACGTCGGGGCGTGTCCGCCGACCCACTGCAGCACCGCGCCGGAAAGACAGAGCGCGGCGCGACGAGCGCGATCGAGGTCCGCAGGAGTGCCCGTCGCCGCCGGACGGTCTCCGCGTACCGCGAGGGCGATCGCACTGTCGTACTGATCCCCGCCCGGATGTCCAAGGCGGAGGAGCAACGCTGGGTGACCGTCATGCTCGACAAACTCGCCGCCCAGGAGAGCCGGCGGGCGCTCGGCGACGCCGACCTGGCCGAGCGCGCCGAGCGGTTGTCGGCGCTGTACTTCGACGGCCGCGCCCGCCCGGCTTCCGTGCGCTGGGTCACCAACCAGAACACCCGCTGGGGCTCGTGCACCCCGGCCGAGGGCAGCATCCGCCTCTCGCACCGGCTCCAGGGCATGCCCGAGTACGTCATCGACTACGTCCTCTGCCACGAGCTGGCCCATCTCCTGGTGCCCGGTCACGGCCCCGACTTCTGGCGGCTGCTGGATGCCTACCCGCGCACCGAGCGGGCCCGCGGCTACCTCGAGGGCGTGGTCGCCGCGGCACGGCTGCCGCACGTGCCCGGCGCGCGCGGCGAGTGACCCCTCCCCGCGAGCGCCCCCTGCCCGCGCGTGCGTTGTCCGCGCGCGGCCCCGTGTATGTGGCCGGAATCGGTTCTGTACCGGGTCTGTACCGACGAGGACCGGCGGGAGAGGTTGTCGGTCGCAGCCGTTAGCCTGGCGCGACGCAGTCATATCTCGGGATGGGGGACGGTCGCATCGCATGACCAGGGAATTCCAGCGCGGCCACAAGGCCAGGATCAGTGACCTCACGGCGGGCACCGATCTGTACGTAGGCGTGCAGATCACCGGACCCGGACTGACCTTCGACATCAGCTGTTTCGGCCTGGACGCCGACGAACGGCTGTCGGACGACCGGTACTTCATCTTCTTCAACCAGCCGAAGTCGCCGGAGGAGTCCCTCCAACTGCTCGGTGCCCAGGCGGGCGACACGGAGTCGTTCCGGGTCACGCTCGACCGGATCCCGGCGCAGATCCGCAAGCTGTCCTTCACCGCGACCATCGACGGCGCCGGGCAGATGTCGCAGGTCGCCCCCGGATACCTGCGGATCGTCGCGGGCGGCGAGGAGGTCGCCCGGTACTCCTTCACCGGCGCGGAGTTCTCCACCGAGCGGGCCGTCATGCTCGGCGACATCTACTTCAAGGACGCCTGGCGGTTCGCCGCGGTCGGACAGGGCTTCGACGGCGGACTGGAGGCACTGCTGAAGAACTTCGGCGGCGAGGTGATGGAGGAGGAGGCGCCCGCCGCCCCGCAGCCACCGCCGCAGCCCGGCGCCGTCCCCGGTTTCGCGCCGCCCGCCCAGGCCGCCGCCCCGCCCGCCTTCGCCGCCCCGACGGCCCCCGCACCGGCCCCGGCACCCGCCCCCGCGGCCCCCCAGCCCGCCCCCGGCCAGGGCTACGCCCCGCCGGCCGGCCCCACGCCCCCGCAGGGCTTCACCCCGCCGGGCGCCACGCCCCCGCCGGGCTTCACGCCCCCCGGCCAGACCCCGCCCCCCGTCGCGCCGAACGTGCATGTCGCGCCGACGGTCATCGCGCCCCTGGCCCCGCCCGCCGGGCCGCCGGGCGCCGTCCCGCCGCCCGCCCCGGCCCCCGCGCCCTACGGCCGGCCCCCGCAGCAGCCGTCGTACGGCGGTCAGCCCGCCGCGCCGCTGCCCCCGGGCTACGGTCAGGTCCCCGGTCAGCAGACCGCCTCCTACGGCGTGCCCCAGGGCGCCCCGCAGGGCGGTGCCGGCGTGGGCGCCGCGCTGCAGGGGTTCAAGGAGACGCCCACCGGGCAGCGCTGGACGCAGCAGAACAAGAAGCTCATGCGGGTCGACCTCGGCGTCGGCGGGCAGCCGGTGCTGGCCAGACAGGGCAGCATGGTGCTCTACCAGGGCAAGGTCGATTTCGGCTACAAGGGCGCCGGTTTCGCCGGACGCATCGTCGGCAACGCCACCGGCCAGGAGATGCAGCTGATGCGCTGCACCGGCCAGGGCCAGGTGTTCCTCGCGGAGAACGCCACCAACCTGCACCCGATCGAACTCCAGGGCGACGCGATCTGCGTGTCCGCCGAGAACGTGCTCGCCTTCGACGAGGGCCTCCAGTACGAGGTCCGCCGCATCGAGGGCCACGGCATCCCGGGCGGCGCGCTGTTCACCATGCAGTTCCAGGGCACCGGCACCATCGTCGTCAAGACGCACGGCACACCCGTGGTGCTGCCGGTCACCCCGACCACCTTCGCCGACTGCAACGCGGTGGTGGCCTGGTCGGCGGCGTCCCAGGTGATCGTCTCCAGCCAGGTCCGCATGCGCCGCAACGCCTACCCCGGCGACACCGGCGAGAGCGTCAACCTCCAGTTCCGGGGCGCGCCCGGCAACTTCATCGTCGTCCAGCCGTACGAGGTCTGAGGGAGCCCGTCATGAACCAGCCGCTCGCGGGCTTCGCTCCCGCACCCGTCACCGCCCGCATGGAGAACCACGGGCACCACATGCTGAAGGTCGCCATGCAGACCGGCAACGACCTCTTCGCGCGCGTGGGCTCGATGGTCGCCTACGAGGGCTTCGTCCAGTACGAGCCCAACCCGCCGGCCGTCCGCCAGGTCGCCCGCGACTGGATCACCGGCGAGGGTGCCCCGCTGATGAAGTGCTCCGGGGACGGGCTGCTCTATCTCGCCGACTACGGCGCGAACGTCGTCGTGATCAACCTCGGCGGCGACGGCATCTCCGTCAACGCCACCAACCTGCTCGCCTTCGACGCCCACCTGAACTGGGGCGTGGAACGGGTCAAGGGGCTCGCGAAGTTCGCCGGGCAGGGCCTGTGGAACACGCGCATCTCCGGGCAGGGCTGGGTCGCGCTGACCTCCCGGGGCACGCCGATCGTCGTGGACTGCGGCGGCGGCGAGGACGAGACGTACGTCGACCCGGACGCGCTCGTCGCCTGGTCGCCGAACCTCAAGGTCAAGGGCAAGCGCAGCTTCAAGGCGCAGTCGCTGATCGGCCGGGGCAGCGGCGAGGCCTACCAGATGGCCTTCTCCGGACAGGGCATCGTCGTCGTCCAGCCCAGCGAGGACAGCACCGACCGCCTGCGGTTCCGGGGCTGAGGGGGAGTCAACACGCCATGCAGAGCCCGATTTTCGCGTACAACGACAACCAGACACAGGAACGCTGGAGCCTGCAGAACCCGCAGCTGCTGCGCGTCGTCCTGGAGGGCCACGACGACGTCCTCGCCCGCAAGGGCACCATGGTCGCCTACCAGGGCCTGGTCGAGTTCGACGCCGAGCACCGCGGCAGCAACCAGCGGCGCGCGCGTGCCCACACCGGCGAGGGCCTGGACCTGATGCGCTGCCACGGCCAGGGCACGGTCTACTTCGCCAACCTCTCCCAGCACGTGCACATCATGGACGTGGAACAGGAGGGGCTGACCGTCGACAGCTCCTACGTCCTCGCCATGGACTCCTCGCTGCACCACGAGGTCATCGCCGTCGACAGCCTCTACGGCATCTCCGGCTCCGGGAAGTACCAGCTGAACATCACCGGGCGCGGCCGGGTCGCCCTGATGACCTCCGGGTCGCCGCTGCTCATGCAGGTCACCCCGGACCGGTACGTCAACTGCGACGCCGACGCGATCGTGGCCTGGTCGACCGGGCTGCGGGTGCAGATGCAGGCCCAGACGCACTCCTCCGGGGTGTGGCGCCGGCGCGGCAACACCGGCGAGGGCTGGGAGCTGAGCTTCATGGGCTCCGGGTTCGCGCTGGTCCAGCCCAGCGAGCTGCTGCCGCCGCAGAACGCGGTGATCGGCCAGGGCCTCGCCGCTCAGTTCGGCATGGGCCAGCAGGGAGCGCGCGGCGCGAACCAGGGCAACGTCTGGAGCTGACCGTCTGCGGCAGCGGCGCGGGGCGACGGCCATGGCGGCCGCCCCGCACCGCCTCACAGCCTCGCGCGGGCCGCGTCCAGCAGCCGTACGACCGACCCGTCGGCCACGCCCGCCACCTCGTCGTAGGCGAACCAGCGCAGCTCCAGGGACTCGTCGCTGATCGCCTCGACGGCACCGGGCGGGGCCACGGCGGCGTACTGCACGTCCAGATGCCAGGCACAGGGCGTGTGATGGCGGTCCAGGCGCACCGGACCGGTTTCGAGCAGCCGCAGCGTGGTGATGCCCGACTCCTCCGTGGCCTCGCGCAGGGCCGCTCCCGCGAGCGTGGTGTCGCCCTGCTCACAGTGGCCGCCCATCTGGAGCCACATGCGCAGCTTCCGGTGGAGCGTGAGCAGCACCCGCCCGGTCTCCGGCTCGATCACCAGAGCGCTGGCCGTGATGTGCCCGTCGGCGCAGTCCCGCCACATACCGTCGGGATGCCCGGCCAGGTGATCCAGATAGGTCTGGCGCAGATCACCCTGGCTGCCGTACCCCTCCAGCACCCGGACCGCGTCGTTGTGCAGGCTCACTCCTTGTCGTCGTCTTCCTCGGCGGAGCCGTTCGCGGCCTCGCCGAGCATCTTGTCCAGCTCGGAGAAGTCCAGCTGCTCGCGGTGCACGAAGCCGTCCGGGTCGTCCAGGTCGGTCGCGGTCGGCAGCATGTCCGGGTGGTGCCACAGGGCGTCCCGGCCGTCGACACCGCGCGCGTCGGCGAGCGAGGCCCACAGCCGGGAGGCGTCGCGCAGCCGGCGGGGACGCAGCTCCAGGCCGATCAGCGTGGCGAACGTCTGCTCCGCCGGGCCGCCGGTGGCGCGGCGCCGGCGCAGGGTCTCGCGCAGGGCGTCGGCGGACGACAGACGGGGCTTGGCGGCCGCGTGGACCACCGCGTCCACCCAGCCCTCCACGAGCGCCAGAGCGGTCTCCAGGCGCGCCAGGGCGGCCTTCTGCTCGGGGGTGTCCTCGGGCTGGAACATGCCCTGCTGGAGCGCGTCCTGCAACTGCTCGGGATTCTGCGGGTCGAACTGGCCGACCACGTCCTCCAGCTTGGCGGTGTCGACCTTGATGCCGCGCGCATAGCCGTCGACCGCGCCGAACAGGTGCGAGCGCAGCCACGGCACGTGCGCGAACAGGCGCTGGTGGGCGGCCTCGCGCAGGGCCAGGTAGAGCCGGACCTCCTCCAGCGGCACGCCCAGGTCCTTGCCGAACGCCTCCACGTTGGCCGGCAGCAGCGCGGCCTTGCGGGCCGGGCCGAGCGGCAGGCCGATGTCCGTGGAGCCGACGACCTCGCCCGCGAGCACGCCGACGGCCTGCCCGATCTGGGTGCCGAACATGGCGCCGCCCATGGAGCGCATCATGCCGATCAGCGGGCCCGCCATGGCCTGCATCTCCTCCGGCAGCACATCGCCCATGGCCGCGCCGACCCGCTCGGCGACCGGGTCGACCAGTTCCTGCCAGGCGGGCAGGGTCGCCTCGACCCACTCCGCGCGCGACCAGGCGACCGCCGAGGCGGAGCCCGACGGCAGGGACGTCGCGTCGTCCAGCCACAGATCGGCCAGGCGCACGGCCTCCTCCACGGCCCGGCGCTCGGCCGGGCCGACGCTGGCGTCCTTGGAGCCGTCCGCGGTGCCCTGGGCGACCGTCTGGCGGGCGATCTGCTTGGCCATGTCCCAGTTCACCGGGCCGCCCTCGTAGGAGAGCATCTGGCCGAGCTGCTGGAACGCGGCACCAAGGTCGGTGGGGTTCAGCGAACCGAACATGGCAGCGAGCGGATTGTCGGCGCCGGGGCCGCCAAAGCCCCCGGCCCCGGGCATACCGCCGAAACCGAACGGATTGGCCGGTCCCTGCCCACCACCGCTCTGCTGGTCCTTCTTCTTGCCCTCGTCGCCGTCTTCCGGCTCCTCCGGCGGAAGGCCGAAACCGAATGGGGTGTCACTCACGGGATTCCTCGGCTGGTAAGGCCACCGGTCTTCTCCGGCGGCGCGGCTGCCCGACAACACCACCCAGCGTAGACACCCGGACCCCGATCGGGCCTCGATGCTCCGCCCGCGGAAGCCCTGCGGCAGGATGGATGCACCTCGTACGTGCGCGTCACTCACGCCCGTACAGAAGACAACCGCTGGAGATGCCGGGTGAGTTCCCCAGATCCGCAGGTTCGCGCAGCGCGAAACCACTCAGCCCCGTCCGCCGGGCGCGAACCCGCCGTGCGCGGGCCCGTCGTCGCGGTCACCGGCGCCGCGACCGGGGTCGGAGCCCTGCTCACGGCGCGGCTCGCCGCGTCGGAGGAGATCCGGCGGGTCGTCGCGATCGACGAGCGGCGCGGGGAGTGCGAAGACGCACAGTGGCACATTCTGGACGTCCGCGATCCGGCTATCGCGGACAAACTGCGCGGCGCCGACGTGGTCGTCCACCTCGCGCTCGACCTGGATCTCGGCAGCGACGCGGCCGCGCGGACCGCTTACAACGTCCGGGGGACGCAGACCGTGCTGACCGCCGCGGCGGCGGCCGGCGTGCACCGGGTGGTGCTGTGCACCTCCGCGATGGTCTACGGCGCCCTGCCGGACAACGAGCTGCCGCTGTCGGAGGACGCCGAGCTGCGGGCGACGGCCGAGGCGACCGGTGTCGGGGACCTCCTGGAGATCGAGCGCCTCGCGCGGCGCGCCCCCCGCGCACACCCCGGTCTGAACGTCACCGTCGTCCGGCCCGCCCTGCTCGTCGGCGGCACGGACACCGCGCTGACCAGGTACTTCGAGTCGCCGCGGCTGCTTGTCGTGGCCGGGTCGCGGCCCGCGTGGCAGTTCTGCCACGTCGAGGACCTGTGCGGGGCCCTGGAGTACGCCGTCCTGGAGAAGGTCGAAGGGGAGCTGGCCGTCGGCTGTGACGGGTGGCTGGAGCAGGAGGAGGTCGAGCAGCTCAGCGGGATCCGGCGGATGGAGCTGCCGTCGGCGGTCGCGCTGGGCGCGGCGGCACGGCTGCACCGGATCGGGCTCACGCCGTCCCCGGCGGGGGACCTGGCCTACACGATGTACCCGTGGGTGGTCAGCGGGAGCCGGCTGCACGACGCGGGCTGGCGGGCGCGGTGGACGAACGAGGAGGTCCTCGCGGAACTGCTGGAGGAGGTCGCCGGGCGGCACACGGTGGCGGGCCGGCGGCTCGGCCGCAAGGACGCGACGGCGGCGGGCGCGGCGGGGGCGACGGTGGCGTTGCTGGGCGCGGCGGCGGTGGTACGGCGGGCCCGGAAGGCGCGCCGGCGGTAGGACTCGCCGGTACAGGTCTCCAGGACACGTCCGTGCCGGACGGGCCTCGTGTTCCACGCAGTCCCGCGTGTGCGGCACGATGGGCTCATGGCTGAGATGAGCGAGCACCCAGGGGAACGGGCCGCGCAGGACCCCGTGAAGCTGATCGCGGTGCGGGAGAGCGCGCTGTCGGTGGACGAGGTGTTCCAGGCGGTCGGGGACGCGGCGGCCGGGGGGATCGCGCTGTTCGTGGGGACCGTGCGCAATCACGACGGGGGTGCCGACGTGGACGCGCTCGGGTACTCCTGCCATCCCAGCGCCGAGGCCGAGATGCGGCGGATCGCCGACAAGGTCGTCGCGGACTATCCGGTGCGGGCCCTGGCGGCCGTGCACCGGGTCGGCGACCTGGGCGTGGGGGACATCGCCGTGGTCGTCGCCGTGGCGTGCCCGCACCGTGCGGAGGCCTTCGACGCCTGCCGCAAGCTGATCGACGACCTCAAGCACGAGGTGCCGATCTGGAAGCACCAGAAGTTCTCGGACGGCACCGAGGAATGGGTCGGCGCCTGCTGATCCGTCCGGTGCCCCGCGCCCGCTGCGCCGAAGCGGTCACTCCCGGCCCACTGGGCCGTCCGGTTGCGTAACCGCCCCCCGCACGTGAGCGTTGTCAGTGCGGATGGTTAATCTGCTGATCAGTCAGTTGCGGACGCTCACGGAGTTGGGAGGTCGGCATGGGCGCGCTTGTCTGGCTGCTGATTCCGCTTATGGGTGCGGTCGGCGGCGGGCTGTGGGGCAGTTGGGCCAACCGGACGCGCAAAGCGCGCAGCGACGGGCCCGAGCTGGACGGATACGCCCGGTTCCGCGAGGCGATGGAGCGGTCCCACACGGGCGCGGACGGGGCCTGACGAGGGTGCCCCTGACGGTGCGCTGACAGGGGCGTCACGTACTGTCGAGGAATGCCACGCCGCACCGCGACGATGCTCGCCTCCACCCTGATGCTGATCGCGCTCCTGTGCGCCGGAGTGCTCATCCCCGTGCCGTACGCGGAGATGTCCCCCGGCCCGACCGTGAACACGCTCGGGGACCACCAGGGCGAGCCGGTGCTGCAGATCTCCGGGCGCAGGACGTATCCGACCGACGGCCACCTGAACATGACCACGGTCCGGGTGACCGGCGTCGACTTCCGGATGAACCTCGTGGAGGCCGTCTACGGGTGGCTGTCGCGCGACGGCAAGGTCGTGCCGCACGACACGCTCTACCCGAAGGGGACGACGGAGCAGGAGTCCTCCCAGCAGAACGCCGAGGAGTTCAGCCAGTCCCAGGAGAGCGCCAAGGTCGCCGCCCTGAAGCAGCTGGGCATCCCGGTGAGCTCCCGGGTGATCGTGTCCGCCGTGGTCAAGGACTCCCCGGCCGAGGGCAGGCTGCACGCGGGCGACGTGATCAAGGCGGTCGACGGCCACGCCGTCAAGCAGCCCTCCGACGTCGCCACCTTCGTCACCAAGCACAAGGCGGGCCAGAAGACGGTCTTCACCGTCGTGCCCGCCAAGGACCAGGCCGCCGCCGAGAAGGCGCACAAGACGGCCACGAAGACGCGAGACGTCACGATCACCACGGTCGCCTCCGACGACAGCGGGCCCAAGCGGGCCATCGTCGGGATATCGCCCGGGACCGATCACACGTTTCCGTTCACCATCGACATCAAGCTCGCGGACGTCGGCGGGCCCAGCGCCGGCCTGATGTTCGCGCTCGGCATCTACGACAAGCTCACCCCGGGCAGCCTGACCGGCGGCAAGTTCGTGGCCGGCACCGGCACCATCGACGACGACGGCACGGTCGGGCCGATCGGCGGGGTCGACATGAAGACCGTCGGCGCGCGCGGCAAGGGCGCCCAGTACTTCCTGACGCCCGCCGACAACTGCGCGGAGGCCGCCGCGGACAAGCCGGGCGGGCTCACCCTGGTCAAGGTGAAGACGATCAAGGACGCGCTGAACGCGCTCCAGGACATCCGGAGCGGGAACACCGCGGCACTGCCGAAGTGCGCCGCCAAGGGCTGACGCCCACGTGACAGGGCCGGGGGCGCCCGCTCGGCCGAGGGGCGCCCCCGGCAGCGGGCGCCCCGCCCCGTGACGAAGATCAGTCGGCGAACGTCGCCGTCAGGGCCTCCGCGAGGCCCGGGACCAGGTCGGGGCCGGTCAGGACCTCCGTCGGGGAGTCCTTCTCGCGCAGCCGCAGCGCCGACTCACGGGCGCCGTCGCGCAGCACCGCCACCGTCATCCGGACCTCCTGGCGCTCGGGGTGGTCCGCCACCCACTTGGCCAGCTTGGCCTCGCTGAGGTTCTTCGGGACCTGGGCCTCGGCGGACGGCGGCAGCATCAGCCGCTCCACGGTGAGCGCGCAGCCGGCCACCGCGTCCGGCCAGGCGATGGTGGCGAGGAACTCGTCGAGCGGGTTGCCGGACGGGATCTCGTCCTGCTCGATCGGGGTGAGACCGGTGGTCTCGGACTCGTCCTCAAGGCCGAGCTGGGCCGCGAGCGCGGGTTCCTGGCTGCGCAGCCGGGCGGTGTCGACGAGGGCGAAGAGGCGAGCGGGCTGGTCCCAGCCGAGGCCGGAGGCGTACTCGTCGATCTCGAGTACGGCCCGGGTGAGCGGGCTCGCTGCCATGGGAGTGTTGGACATGGTCACAATCCTGCCTCGTTCCCCGCCGGAATCGGGAACCGAGCAGGGGCTGAGTAAGTTGCATATGTGTCGGCCCGCGATCACGGGGGGCCACCGGGGCCCGCGGAGCACGGGGGCCCGAGGGATCGAGAGCGAACTTCGAGGGGCGCAACTTGGCTTTCCAGATGCCGGACCGCGGCCAAGGCCCTGCGGGGCCACGGACGGGGGCGGGCCGCCCGTCGCGGCGGGTGAGGGTCCTGCTCCTGACGCTGGGCGTGCTCGCCGTCCTCGGCATGACGTTCAGCATGTTCGCCGGCTTCTGGACGAACTGGCTGTGGTACCGGTCGGTGCACTACTCGTCCGTGTTCACCACCACACTGTTGACCAAGATCGGGCTGTTCCTCGTCTTCGGTCTGCTGGCGGCGTTCGTGGTCGGCCTCAACATCTGGCTCGCGCACCGGCTGCGGCCCCCGCTGAGCGCCATGTCCATGGAGCAGCAGAGCCTGGACCGCTACCGGATGGGCCTCGCGCCGTACAAGACCTGGCTGCTGCTCGGTGTCAGCGCCCTGACCGGGCTGATCGCGGGCGCCGCCGCGGCCGGCCAGTGGCGTACCTGGCTGATGTGGGTCGACGGAGTCTCCTTCCACCAGAAGGACCCCCAGTTCCACCTCGACATCTCCTTCTACGCCTTCGACCTGCCCTGGTTCCGGTTCCTGCTGGCCTTCGGCTTCGCCACCGTGATCCTGAGCCTGATCGCCGCCGCCTTCACGCACTACCTGTACGGCGGGCTGCGCCTGACCAGCCCCGGAGCGCGCGCGACCGCCGCCGCGACCGGGCACCTGTCGGTGCTGCTCGGCCTGTTCGTCGCCCTCAAGGCGGTCGCCTACTGGCTCGACCGGTACGGCCTGGCGGTGAAGTCCAGCGACTTCAAGGCGACCGGCAACTGGACCGGCCTGCGCTATGTCGACGCCAACGCCTATCTGCCGGCCAAGACGATCCTGTTCTGCATCGCCGTCATCTGCGCGCTGCTGTTCTTCGCCACCCTGTGGCGGCGCACCTGGCAGCTGCCCGTCATCGGCTTCGGCCTGATGGTCCTGTCGGCGATCCTGATCGGCGGGCTCTACCCGGCGATCGTGCAGAAGTTCCAGGTCGAGCCCAACGAGCAGGCCAAGGAAGCCCCGTACGTCCAGAAGAACCTCACGGCGACCCGCGAGGCGTACGGCATCGACGACACCGAGGTCACCAAGTACGACGGCAAGGCCAAGTACGGCAGCAAGGCCGGCGCCTCGGACCAGGCCAGGCTGCGCGCGGACGCGAACGACGCGGCGAGCATCCGGATCATGGATCCCAACATCGTCTCGCCCACGTTCGAGCAGGCGCAGGAGATGAAGGACTACTACGGCTTCCCGGCCAACCTGGACGTCGACCGCTACCCCACCGCGGACGGCGGCACCCAGGACACCGTCATAGGCCTGCGCGAGCTGAACCTGAAGGGCGTCCCCAAGCACAACTGGATCAACGACCACTTCCGCTACACGCACGGCTACGGCGTGGTCGCCGCCAAGGGCACCGAGGCCGACGACGGCCAGCCCGTCTTCAGCGAGTACGACCTGCCCTCCAAGGGCGACCTGGGCACCTACGAGCAGCGGGTGTACTACGGCGAGAAGACCACCACCTACTCCATCGTCGGCGGCCCCCAGCGGGAGATCGACCACCCCACCGACAACAACGGCGAGGTGACCACCAGCTACGCCGGCAAGAGCGGGGTGAACCTCGACAACCCGCTCAACCGGGCCGCGTACGCGATGGCGTTCAACGAGCCGCAGATCCTGTACTCGGGCGCGATCGGCAAGGGCTCGCGGATCCTGTACAACCGCACGCCCAAGGAGCGCGTCGAGGCGGTCGCCCCCTGGCTGACCATCGACGGCGACGCCTACCCGGCCGTCGTCAAGGGCCGCATACAGTGGATCGTCGACGGCTACACGACGTCGAACGGCTACCCGTACTCCTCCCGTACGACCCTCGGCGACACCACGGCCGACTCGCTGACCGCCGGCAGTGACAACCGCAGCGTGGTGGCCCCGCAGAACCAGGTCAACTACATCCGCAACTCGGTGAAGGCGACCGTCGACGCGTACACCGGCGAGGTCAAGCTGTACCAGTGGGACGCCCAGGACCCGGTGCTGAAGACCTGGATGAAGGCGTTTCCCGGCACGGTGCTGCCCAAGAGCGCGATCTCCCCGCAGCTGCTGTCCCATCTCCGCTATCCCCAGGACCTGTTCAAGGTCCAGCGCGAGCTGCTCACCCGCTACCACGTGACGGACCCGCAGACCTTCCTCACCGGCAGCGAGGTGTGGCAGGTGCCCGACGACCCGACCAACAAGTCGGGTGACGCGGTGCCGCCGTACTACCTGAGCATGAAGATGCCCGACCAGACCCGGCAGGCGTTCTCGCTGTCGACGACGTTCACGCCGACCGGCCGGGACAACCTCAGCGCCTTCATGTCGGTCGACTCCGAGGCGGACAGCAGCGATTACGGCAAGATCAGGATCCTGAAACTGCCGACCAGCACGACGGTCGACGGGCCCAAGCAGGTCCAGAGCCAGTTCAACTCCGAACAGGACATCGCCGCCGCGATCAAGCTCCTCAAGGGCGGCGACTCGGCGGTGGAGTACGGCAATCTGCTGACCGTGCCGCTGGACGGCGGACTGCTCTACGTGGAGCCGGTCTACGTACGCGGCGGGGGACTGAAGTACCCGTTGCAGCGCAAGGTGCTGGTCACCTACGGGGACCGGCCGCCGGCGTTCGAGAACACCCTCGGCGAGGCGCTGGACAAGATCTTCGGCACCGACTCCGCCGCGGCCGCCCCGCCGGCCGGCGGCGCCAAGGCCCCGCCCGCGGCGAGCGACCCGACCGTCCAGCAGGACCTGGCCGACGCCCAGAAGGCCTTCGACGCGGGGCAGCGGGCGCTGAAGCAGCCCGACGGCCCCGACTGGGGCGCGTACGCGAAGGCGCAGAAGGATCTCAAGGCGGCGCTGGAGCGGGCCCAGAGGGCCGGGAAGCAGCCGAAGGACAAAGGCTGATCACGCCCGCCCCGCGTCGTGATACGGTTGGCTCACAACGGCGCGGGGTGGAGCAGCTCGGTAGCTCGCTGGGCTCATAACCCAGAGGTCGCAGGTTCAAATCCTGTCCCCGCTACTGAAGTCGAAGGCCCGGATCCTTAAAGGATCCGGGCCTTCGTGGTGTGCGAACTCGTGGTGTGCGAACTGAAGTTGGGGGAGGAGTCGCCGTCGCGCCGCCGTGAGGAGTCGGGCACCGTGTGTTTGACTTGTCGTCCTGTGGGCATGTCGACAAAACGCTGAAGTGACCTCACGGGGTGGGGTATACCGGGTGTACCCAGGTTGCGGGTGGTGCGACGATGGACGTTATGGGGGACAAGGCAACTCTGTTCGAGTCAGGGCGATTTGTACAGACTTTCGGTGAGGGGCCGGCCCGCGACGAGGTGGGCGACATGGCGGACGCCGCCGACGAGGTGCGCCTCGCGCTCGCCGCACGCGCCGGCGATGCGGAGGCCGCCAGCGTCCTCGGCGCCATGCTGCTGCGCCGCGGCGACCTTGACGGGGCCGAGACCCATCTGCGGGCCGCCACCGCGGCCGGTGACCGGGCCGCCGCCAACAACCTGGGCGTGCTGCTGCACCAGCGGGGGTACGCCGACGAGGCCGCCGGGTGGTGGCGGATCGCCGCCGTCGCGGGTTCCGCCGCCGCCGCGCACGCGCTCGGCCGCCACCACCGCGAACGCGGCGACGAACCCGCCGCCGAGTACTGGCTGCGCCAGTCCGCCGAGCAGGGCCATGTCCTCGGCGCCTACGCCCTCGCCGACCTGCTGGAGCACCGCGGGGACGCGACGGCCGGCCACTGGATGCGGCTCGCCGCCGAGCGCGGGCACCGGGAGGCCGCCTACCGGATAGCGCGTGCGCTCGACCGCGACGCCGAGGACAGGGGCGAGAGCGGGGGTGACAACGCTGTCGCGGAGGCCGAGCAGTGGTACCGGCAGGCCGCCGCGCGCGGGCACCGGCGGGCCGCGCTGCACCTCGGGGCGATCCTGGAGCAGCGCGGCGAGCTGAAGGAGGCCGGGCGCTGGTATCTGACCTCCGCCAAGGACGGCGAACCGCGTGCCGCCTGCGCCCTCGGCTTCCTGCTGCGCGACGCCGGGGACACCGAGAGCGCGGCCGTGTGGTGGCTGCGCGCCGCCCAGGAGGGCGACGGCAACGCGGCCAACGCGCTCGGCGCGCTGCACGCCGAGCGGGGCGAGACGCAGACCGCCGAGCGGTGGTACCGCGCGGCGCTGGAGGCGGGGGACGACAACGGCGCGTACAACCTCGGGCTGCTCTGCGCCGAGCAGGGGCGCACCGCGCAGGCCGAGCAGTGGTACCGGCGCGCCGCGTACGCCGGTCACCGGGAGGCCGCGAACGCGCTGGCCATCCTGTTGCTCCAGGTCGGCGACACCTCCGGCGCGGAGCCGTGGTTCTCCAAGGCGGCCGAGGCGGGGAGCGTGGACGCGGCGTTCAACCTCGGCATCCTGTACGCCGGGCGCGGCGAGGAGGCGATGGCGCTGCGCTGGTACGAGCGGGCGGCCTCCGCCGGGCACACCGAGGCCGCGCTCCAGGTCGGCATCGCGCGGCTGCGCGAGCGTGACGAGCAGGCGGCGGAGCGGCATCTGCGGTGCGCGGCGGGGGGCGGCAGTGCGGAGGCGGCATACCGGCTGGCCGCCCTGCTGGACGCCCGCCGGCCGCCCCGGCCCGCGCACGAGCTGGGGGAGTGCCCGCACGAGAAGGCCGAGTGCGAGGAGTGGTACGAGCGGGCGGCGCAGCAGGGGCACCGCCGGGCACAGGTGCGGGTCGGCATGCTCGCCTCCGCGCGGGGCGACGTGGTCGAGGCGGCGCGGTGGTACCGGGCGGCGGCGGAGGCGGGGTCGCGCAACGGGGCGTTCAACCTGGGGCTGCTGCTGGCCCGCGAGGGGAGCGAGCCGGAGGCCGTGGTGTGGTGGACGCGGGCGGCGGACGACGGTCACGGCCGTGCGGCCCTTCGCCTGGCCCTCGTCTGCGCCCGGCGCGGCGAGCTGGCCGAGGGCCAGCGCTGGGCGACGCGTGCGGCGGAGCTGGGGCCCGCGGAGGTCACCGAGCGGGCGGGCCGGCTGCGCGACGCGTTGCGGGAGGAACTGTCCGCGTGAGTGGCCCTGGTCACTCGGCCCCGAATGGATTTGCTTCCGTCGGCTCCCCTCGCGTAGTGTCATATTCACCGACGCGGGGTGGAGCAGCTCGGTAGCTCGCTGGGCTCATAACCCAGAGGTCGCAGGTTCAAATCCTGTCCCCGCTACTGAAGGCCGAGGGCCGGAATCCAGAAATGGGTTCCGGCCCTCAGTCGTATGCCGTCATGTGTCGTCATGTGTCGTCGTGTGCGAGCAGCCGCGCGGGGCGCGGAAAACGAAAGAGGGGGCATGCGCCCCCTCGTTCACTCCGTGACCGCTGGTGTCACGCGCCCGCGCACTCCGGGCACAGGCCCCGGTAGGTCACCTCGACGTCCGACACGGTGAAGCCGAAGCGCTCGGTGTCGGGGAGGTCGGCCAGCGGGTTGCCCGTGGGATGCACGTCGCGGATCGCGCCGCAGCGGGCGCAGACCAGGTGGTGGTGCGGCCGGTGTGCGTTCGGGTCGTACCGCTTGGCGCGCTTGTCCGTCGAGACTTCCAGCACCTCGCCGAGTGTGACCAGCTCGCCCAGCGTGTTGTAGACGGTCGCCCGGGAGATCTCCGGCAGCTTCACGACAGCCCGTGCGTGGACCTCGTCGGCTGTCAGATGGACGTGCTCGCCGTCGAGGACCTCGGCCACCACGCGTCGCTGCGCGGTCATCCGCCATCCGCGTCCACGCAGCCGTTCCAGAAGGTCGCTCATGGCCACCAGCCTAACAGCAAGGGGGACCAGGACGGGAATAAGTGTGAGATTGGAGCCTTGCTTGACTTGGACTTAGTCCAATGTAGGATCGGGAACGGCTTTGGCCAAGAGACAGGATTGGCCGGCGTAGACGCAGGAGGCGCACGTGACGCAGGGACCGCTCACTACGGAGGCCGGTGCTCCGGTCGCCGACAACCAGAACAGCGAGACGGCGGGCGTCGGCGGCCCGGTGCTGGTCCAGGACCAGCTGCTGCTGGAGAAGCTGGCCCACTTCAACCGCGAGCGCATCCCGGAGCGGGTCGTGCACGCGCGCGGCGCCGGCGCCTACGGCACCTTCACGGTCACCGCGGACGTCACGCCGTACACCAGGGCCGCCTTCCTCTCCGAGGCCGGCAAGGAGACCGAGGTCTTCCTGCGGTTCTCGACGGTGGCCGGGAACCTCGGCGCGGCGGACGCGGTCCGTGACCCGCGCGGTTTCGCGGTGAAGTTCTACACCGAGGAGGGCAACTACGACCTCGTCGGCAACAACACCCCGGTCTTCTTCATCCGGGACGCGATCAAGTTCCCCGACTTCATCCACACCCAGAAGCGCGATCCCTACACGGGCAGCCAGGAGGCCGACAACGTGTGGGACTTCTGGGGGCTGTCGCCGGAGGCGACCCACCAGGTGACCTGGCTGTTCGGCGACCGCGGCATCCCGGCGTCGTACCGGCACATGGACGGCTTCGGCTCGCACACCTATCAGTGGGCCAACGAGGCCGGCGAGGTCTTCTGGGTCAAGTACCACTTCAAGACCGACCAGGGGATCGAGAACCTCACCGCCGCGGACGCGGCCGTCCTCGCGGGCCGGGACCCCGACTCCCACCAGCGCGACCTGCGCGAGGCGATCGAGCGGGGCGACTTCCCGAGCTGGACCGTGGGCGTGCAGATCATGCCGGCGCAGGACGCGGCGACGTACCGCTTCAACCCGTTCGACCTGACCAAGGTGTGGCCGCACGCGGACTATCCGGTCATCGAGATCGGCAGGCTGGAGCTGAACCGCAACCCGCGCAACGTCTTCGCCGAGGTCGAGCAGTCGATCTTCAGCCCCGCGCACTTCGTGCCGGGCATCGGCCCCTCGCCGGACAAGATGCTCCAGGGCCGGCTCTTCGCGTACGGCGACGCGCACCGCTACCGGGTCGGCATCAACGCCGCCCAGCTCCCGGTCAACCGCCCGCACGCCACCGAGGCGCGCACCAACTCCCGTGACGGCTTCCTCTACGACGGCCGGCACGACGGCGCCAGGAACTACGAGCCCAACAGCTTCGGCGGCCCCGCGCAGACCGGCCGGGCGCTGTGGGAGCCGTACGCCGGCTTCACCGCCGGCACCGGCGACCACCCGACCCCGCGGCACGCCGAGGACGACGACTTCGTGCAGGCCGGCAACCTCTACCGGCTGATGTCGGAGCAGGAGAGGGAGCGGCTGATCGCCAACCTGGCCGGATCGATCTCCCAGGTCTCGCGCGACGACATCGTCGAACGCGCGATCGGCAACTTCGCGGCCGCAGACGCCGACTTCGGCAAGCGGCTGGAGGCGGCGGTGCGCGCCCTGCGCGGCTGAGGCGGCGCCCGCACCCGTGCGGCCGGGCGGGCCGGATCCCCGGATGTGCGGGGTCCGGCCCGCCCGTCGCGTTCAGGAGCCCGCTCGGGCCAGCGCGGCGGGCTCGCGGGCGGGGGACCAGCAGCGGATGAGGTCGCGGACCGAGACGATCCCGGCGACCTCGCCCCGGTCGAGGACGATCAGATGCCGGAAGCCGCCGTGCGTCATGGCGCGGGCGGCCTCCTCCAGCGTCCAGGTCGGCGCGGCGAAGACGACCGCGGTGGTGGTGTGGGCATGGGCGCGCTCGGTGTCCGGGTTCTGGCCGAGGCCGACGGAGTTCAGGATGTCGCGCTCCGTGAGGATGCCGATGCCGCCGGCGTCCGGATCGAGGATCACGGCGGCGCCGACGCGCCGGGCCGACATCAGAGTGGCTGCTTCACGGAGCGTGTGCGTGGGGCCGAGGGTGAGGATCACCGTGCTCATGGCGTCGCGGACCAGCATGGATGGGGCCACCTCCTGGGGATCCGGGAACCTTGTCCCCGGATTCACAAATTCACAAGTGGGGGTGACTTCAGCGTCTCAGGTCAAGGCCGGGTCAACAAGAGGGCGCACGCGGTCCGCCGGGGGGCGGGCACACGCCCCCCGTGTCTCACTGGCGCCGGTTGAGATACCCCAGCAACTCGTCGTGCAGCAGGCCGTTGGAGGCCGCCGCGTTGCCGCTGTGCGGTCCCGGGCGGCCGTCGAGGCCGGTGAAGGTGCCGCCGGCCTCGGTGACGACGATGGCGGTGGCGGCCATGTCCCACAGCGACAGCTCCGGCTCCGCGCAGATGTCCACGGAGCCCTCGGCGACCATCATGTACGGCCAGAAGTCGCCGTACGCGCGGGTGCGCCACACCTGGCGGGTGAGGTCGAGGAAGCCGTCGAGGCGGTCCTGCTCCTCCCAGCCGGAGAGGGACGAGTAGGCGAAGGAGGCGTCCGCGAGGGTGTTGACGCCGGAGACGTGGACACGGCTCGCGGAGGTCAGGTTGCGCCCGGTGAAGGCGCCGTGCCCCCGCGCGGCCCACCAGCGGCGGCCGAGGGCGGGGGCGGAGACGACGCCCACGACGGGGTGGTAGCCGCCCTCGCCCGCCTCCATCAGGGAGATCAGGGTGGCCCAGACGGGGACGCCGCGCACGTAGTTCTTGGTGCCGTCGATCGGGTCGATCACCCAGCGGCGGGGGCCGGTGCCCTCGATGCCGTACTCCTCGCCGAGGACCGCGTCTCTCGGGCGGGCGCGCTGGAGCTGGCCGCGGATGAGTTCCTCGGCCGCCTTGTCCGCTTCGCTCACCGGGGTCATGTCCGGCTTCGTCTCCACCTTCAGGTCCAGCGCCTTGAAGCGCTCCATGGTGGCGGCGTCGGCCGCGTCCGCGAGGACGTGGGCGAGGCGGAGGTCGTCGAGGTAGTCCGGCATGTACGTCACGCTATCGGCTGGGCGGTCACGGGAGCCACCGGGGGCGGGTGCCGGGCGCGGCGTCCGCGGTGATCCGCGAGGGGCGCGGGGAACCGCGCGCGGCCACCGCGCGCCCGCACGCGGCACGCGGCCTTCCGCTCTTCCGCGAACGCCCCCTTGACGTCATCCGAAAGTCCGTCAAACCTGGGCGGAACGCCGTTCACCCCAGGGAGGCGACGATGGCTGCGGCCCGGGAATCCTTGCTGGACGCCGCGTTCGCGGCGCTGGCGCGCCGGCCGTGGTCGGCGGTGCGGATGGTGGAAGTGGCCGCCGCGGCGGGCGTGTCCCGGCAGACCCTGTACAACGAGTTCGGCGGCAAGGACGGCCTCGCGCGGGCCCTGGTGCGGCGGGAGGCCGACGGCTACCTCGCCGGCGTGGAGCGCGCCCTCGCCGCGGGCGGCGGCACCTGGGAGCGGCTCACCGCCATCGCCGAGTGGACCGCGACCGCGGCCCGGGACAACGCGCTGGTACGGGCGTTGCTCACCGGCTGCTGGAGCGAGCGGCTGCCCGCACCACCGCGTGCCTCCGCCTCCCCGGTACCGGCACAGCGCCGCGCGGAGAAGCCGCTCCCCTCGCCCCCGGACCTCGTGCGGATGGTCCGCGACCGTGCCGTCACCGCGCTGTCCGGACCCGGCACCGGCCCCGCCGCCACGGTCGAACTCGCCCGCTCCTGCGAGCTGGTCGTCCGCCTCGCCCTCTCCTGCGTCGCGGCACCACCGGGGCGGGGCGGGGTCGCCGAACTGGTCCGGGCACTGGCCCCGCGCCCGACGGTCTGACCTACGCGTCCGCCCCCGCGCCCCCGGTCGTCGTCACTTCTTCAGCCAGCCCACCTTGGTGTAGTCGACGTCCGCGAGTCCCTCCGCCCCGAAGTTCGCCAGCCCCGAGCGGACGGCGA
This sequence comes from Streptomyces sp. NPDC048106, assembly GCF_040706415.1. Classification (NCBI taxonomy): domain Bacteria; kingdom Bacillati; phylum Actinomycetota; class Actinomycetes; order Kitasatosporales; family Streptomycetaceae; genus Streptomyces; species Streptomyces sp. NPDC048106. The sequence goes on from NZ_JBEZND010000019.1 coordinate 48,147, forward strand.
CGATCTCCGGGCGCTGGTACAGCTCGATGGAGTGGGCCAGGCGCCAGATCTCGGTGTCGGCCTGGTTGTAGAGCTCCGCCGCCTTGGCGTGGTCGGTGGTTTCGCCGGCCTGCTTCAGCAGAGCGTCGATCTTCGGCGAGCCGACGGAGCCGAAGTTCTGGAAGAGGTTTGCGCCCTTGGGCTGGACGAACACGGGGGTGAGCATGGACGCGTAGACGGCGTCGACGTTCCGGAAGCTGGTGAGGTCGAAGTTGCCGCGGTTCACGAACTGGTTGAAGTAGTCGTTGGCCGGGACCTTCTTCAGCTCGACCTTGATCCCGACCTGCGCGAGCTGCTGCTGCACCAGTTCCGCCTGGTCGACCTGGGCGGAGCTGCTGCCGGCGCTGAGGATGTAGTCGAGGGTGAGCTGCCTGCCGCCCTTGGTGCGCGGCTTGCCCGCGCCGCCGTCCTTCCAGCCCGCCGCGTCCAGCAGTTTCTTCGCCGCGGCCGTGTCGTAGTCGGCGTACCCGCCCGACGTGTCCTTGTAGCCCTGCTGGTTGGGCATGAAGAAGTGGTTGTCGAGCGGCCGCAGCTGGAAGGAGAGGTCCTTGGCGAACGCCTGGTCGATGCCCTGGCGGTCCACGGCGTGCTGGACCGCCTGCCGGACCCGCAGATCCTTCAGCGGGCCGCGGCCGCCGTTGAGCGTGATGTGCACCTCGTCCCAGCGCGCGCCCCGCCGGATGTCCGTGTCCGGCGCCTTGACCAGCCGCTTGTAGACCTCCGGCAGCAGCGCGGCGGTGTAGTCGATCTCCTTGTTGAGATACGCGTCGGGACGCGCGGAGGTGTCCAGGACGCGGTAGATGACCGAGTCCAGCTTGGGCTTGCGGCCCCACCACTTGGGGTCCGGCACGAGCGTGATGGTCTGCGCCGTCTTGTCGTAGCTCCCGACCTTGAAGGCGTTACCGGAGACCGGCACCTTCTCCGCCCAGCTCTTGGTGAACTTCGCCGGGCTGTCGTAGTACTCCGCCGGGTACAGCGGGTCGAACAGCCGCTGCCAGTCGGCGTACGGCGACTTGAAGGTCACCTTCACCCCGTGCGCGCCGGCCTGTCCGACGTCGGCGATCTGGTCGTAGCCACTGGGGTCGGCGGCCTCGTACGCCTGGTCCGCGCCGTTCAGCGCCTGCCACTGGGTGCGGAAGTCGCGCCAGCTCAGCGGCTTGCCGTCGGACCATCTGGCCTTGGGGTTCAGGTCGTACTCGATCACCTGCGGGCTGGTGGAGACCACCTTCGCGGAGATCAGGAAGTCCGGGTTGAGGTGGGGCGTGCCCTGGGCGTCGGCGTCGAACAGGTCGGGCATGACGGCTTTGATGATGTCCTGGGCGTCGCCCTGCTGGCCGTCGACGTCGTTGATGTTGTACTGCGTGATCCACTGGTCGATCGCCACCCGCAGCGTGCCGCCCTGGCGCAGGTCGGCGAGCGGGCGCGCGCCGATGTCCTGGCCGTCGACCTTGGGCGCCGCCGCCTTCTTGGACGTACCGTCTCGGTCCGAGGAGCCGCAGCCGGTGATCAGGAGCGCGGTGGCCGCAGCGGCGGCGATCCAGGCTGCGGCGGGGGTGGGGCGCATGTCGGTGTCCTTTGTGAGGTCGACAGGAGACGCGCCGAACGTAGAACGCCGCTGGTGGGGCAGGGGAGACCTCCGGGATTGCTGACATGTTCTCTTCATAATTCTGCAACAAGAGGACTGGACCATGAGGGCGTGCCCCTCTACCTGGCCAAACGGCTCGGCTACCACGCCGTCCTGCTGCTGGTCGCCGTCTGCCTGTCGTACCTGCTGGCCTCCCTGGCGCTCGACCCCCGCGCCTACTACGCGGGCCGGCAGCCACCGCTGTCCCCGGCCGCCGTGGACCATCACCTCACCGCGCTGGGCGTCAACGACCACCAGCCGCTGCCGCGACGCTTCCTGCACTGGGCCGATCGGGCCTTCCTGCACGGCGACCTCGGCGAGACCATCGACGGCACCCCGGTCGACGCCGAGTTCGGGCGGCGGATCGGGGTCAGTCTGCGGCTGCTGCTCGCGGGCACCGTCTTCGGCACGGTGAGCGGTGTCCTCGTCGGTGCGTATACGGCCGTGCGGCAGTACCGGCTCAGCGACCGCGCGGCCACCGTCGTCTCCTTCGCGCTGCTGTCCACGCCGGTGTTCCTGCTGGCGATCCTGCTGAAGACCGGGGCGATCTGGTTCAACCAGAGCACGGGGACCGATCTCATCCAGTTCACCGGCGAGAGGAGCGCGGGGCTCGGGGGCGGGTTCTGGACCGTCCTGAAGGACCGCTCGGTGCACCTGCTGCTGCCGACCGTCTCCGTCGCCCTGTTCGCCATCGCGAGCTACAGCCGCTATCAGCGCAGCACCATGCTCGACGTGCTCGGCTCCGACTATCTGCGCACCGCCCGCGCCAAGGGGCTCGGCCGCCGGGCCGTACTGCTGCGGCACGGGCTGCGCACCGCGCTCATCCCCATGTCGACGTACTTCTCCTACGGCTTCCTCGCCCTGTTCACCGGCGCCACCTTCACCGAGACGATCTTCGGCTGGCACGGCATGGGCGAGTGGTTCATCGACTCCATCGGCAAGAACGACGTGAACTCGGTGGTCGCCGTCAACGTCTTCGCCGCCGTCGCGGTGCTGCTGTCCGGCTTCCTCGCGGACCTGCTGCACGCGGCCCTCGACCCGCGCATCCGGCAGGCGTCATGACGGCCGTCACCGAGACTCCTGAGACCCCCGAGCCCTCTGGGACTCCCGAGTTCCCGGGATCCCCCGCGGCGGTCGCCGCCGCGCCGAGCGGGCGCGCCGCGCTCGTCCTGCGCCGCTTCCTGCGCGACCGGTCGGCGCTCGCCGGAGCCGTCGCCCTGCTGCTGCTCTTCCTGCTCGCGTTCGCCGGGCCGTACCTGACGCCCTGGTCCTACGACCACATCGACTACGGCGCGCTGCGTGCCGCACCCGGTCCCGACCACTGGTGGGGCACCAACCGCATCGGCCAGGACGTCTTCGCGCAGACCGTCCGCGGACTCCAGAAGTCCCTGGTCATCGGGACGCTGGTGGCCGTGCTGGCCACCGGGCTCGCCTCGCTCGTGGGGGCCTGCGCGGGATACTTCGGCGGCTGGCTGGACCGGGTGCTGATGTTCCTGGTCGACCTGCTCCTCGTCTTCCCGTCCTTCCTGGTCATCGCGATCGTCTCGCCCCGGCTGCGGTCCGGCGGCTGGGTGGCGTTCGTCGGACTGCTCGCGGTCTTCGGCTGGATGATCACGGCACGGGTCGTGCGGTCCATGACCCTCTCCCTGAAGGAACAGGCCTTCGTGCGTGCCGCCCGGTACGCGGGCGTCGGCCCCTTCCGGATCATCTGGCGGCATGTGCTGCCCAACGTCGCCTCCTTCCTCATCATCGACGCGACCATCCAGGTCGGCGGCGCGGTGATGAGCGAGACCGCACTGTCGTACTTCGGCTTCGGGGTGCAGCCGCCGGACGTGTCGCTGGGGACGCTGATCGCGGACGGCACGGGGGCGGCGATCACCTATCCCTGGATGTTCTTCTTCGCCGCCGGGCTGCTCGTCGTGTTCGTGCTCGCGGTCAACCTCGTCGGCGACGGGCTGCGGGACGCGCTCGACCCGACGTCGAAAGGGGGTCGGCGGTGAGTCCGCTGCTCGAAGTGCGCGGTCTGGACGTCGAATTCGACGGCAGCGCGGCCGTGCGGGACGTGAGCCTGACGCTGGAGCGGGGTGAAGTCCTCGGCCTGGTCGGCGAGTCGGGCTCCGGGAAGTCGGCGACCGCGCTCGCGGTGCTGGGACTGCTGCCCGGCAACGCGACCGTGCGGGGTTCGGTACGACTCGACGGTGCCGAACTCCTCGGCGCGGGCGAGCGTGAGCTGACGCGGATCCGGGGCGGGCGCGTCGCGATGGTGTTCCAGGATCCGCTGTCCGCGTTCACGCCCGTGTACCGGATCGGCGACCAGATCGCGGAGGCGGTACGGGCCCACCGGGACGTCTCGCGGGAGCGGGCACGGGAGCGGGCGGTGGAACTGCTCGGGCTCGTCGGCATCCCCGAACCCGCCCTGCGCGCGCGGGCCTTCCCGCACGAGTTCTCCGGCGGGATGCGCCAGCGCGCGATGATCGCCATGGCGATGGCGAACGACCCCGACGTGATCCTCGCCGACGAGCCCACCACCGCGCTCGACGTGACCATCCAGGCCCAGATCCTCGACGTCCTGCGCACGGCGCAGCGGGAGACCGGGGCGGCGGTGCTGCTGGTCAGCCACGACCTCGGGGTGATCGCGGGGATGGCGGACCGGGTCGCGGTCATGCGGGACGGGAGGCTGGTCGAACAGGGCGGGGTGCGGGAGGTGTTCGGGGCACCCCAGGAGCCGTACACGCGGCAACTGCTCGCGGCGGTGCCGCGCATCGACACGCCGCTTGAGCCCCGACCGGTCGGCGGTGAACCGGTGTTGACGGTGCGCGGCCTCACGCGCACCTTTCCCGTCCAGGCCGGCGCGCTCGTCAGGCGCCGCGTCGGCACCGTGTACGCCGTGGACGGGGTGGACCTCGACATCCGGCGCGGCGAGACGCTCGCGCTGGTCGGCGAGTCGGGGTCGGGAAAGTCGACCACCCTCTTCGAACTGCTCGAACTGGCGCCGCCGGAGGGGGGCTCGGTGGAGCTGTTCGGGCAGCGGCTGGGCGCGCTCACCAAGGCGGAGACCAAGGGGCTGCGGCGGCGGATCCAGATCGTCTTCCAGGACCCGATGGCGTCGCTCGACCCCCGGATGCCGGTCGGCGACATCATCGCGGAACCGCTGCGGACGCAGGGCGCCGACCGGGAGGCGGTGTCCCGCCGGGTCCCGGAGCTGCTGAGCCGCGTCGGTCTCGAACCCGCCCACGCCGACCGCTTCCCCCACGAGTTCTCCGGCGGCCAGCGCCAGCGGATCGCCATCGCCCGGGCGCTGTCCGTCGCGCCGGAACTCCTGGTCCTCGACGAGCCCGTCTCCGCCCTCGACGTCTCCGTCCAGGCGGACATCCTCGACCTCCTCGGGGAACTCAAGCGGCAGCTGGGCCTGGCCTACCTCTTCGTCTCCCACGACCTCGCGGTCGTCCGGAACATCGCGGACCGGGTGAGCGTGATGTACCTGGGCCGCACGGTCGAGGCCGGCCCGGTCTCCCAGGTCCTCACCCACCCCCGCCACCCCTACACCCAGGCCCTGCTGTCGGCCGTCCCGATACCGGACCCCGCCCTCGAACAGGACCGCCGGCGCACCCGGATCCTCCTCCTCGGCGACCCACCGAGCCCGACGCGACGCCACGACGGCTGCCGCTTCCGCCCTCGCTGCCCCCTGTACGCCGACCTGCCGCCGGCCGACCAGGAACGCTGCGCCCACGAGGTCCCGGAGTTCGAGGGAGACGGCGCGGCCTGCCACTTCCCGAGACCGCGGCCGGTGCTGTGACGGGCCTACCGCGCCGAGCCCGACAGCTGCAACCCGATGATCCCGACGATCACGAAGCTGATGGAGACGAGCTTCAGGATGGAGACCACGTCACCCAGGAAGATCATGCCGTAGATCGCCGTGCCGGTCGCGCCGATGCCGGTCCAGACGGCGTAGGCGGGGCCGACGTCGAGTTTGCGCAGGGAGAGGGTCAGCAGGCCGAAGCTGCCGAGGGCGAACGCGGCGAAGGCGATGGTCGGCCACAGCCGGGTGAAGCCGTGGGACAGCTTGAGGCACACGGCGAAGCCGGTCTCCAGCATTCCGGCCACGATGACCAGCAGCCACGCCATGCGCTGTCCTCCCGTTGATCCGGATCTCCGGCCCGGTGTGATTATGCACGCGCCACACCGCGGCCGGGCGGACAACGCGAAGGTCAGTCGCCTTCCGTGCGCTCCCGCGTCGCCAGCAGCCGCCGCAGCGAGTACAGCCGGGCCGGGTCCGCGTGCCCCGCCGCCACCCACGCGTCCAGCGCGCAGTCCGGCTCGTCGTGGCTGCACGCGCGCGGGCAGTCCGCCGTGCCCGGCTCCAGGTCCGGGAAGGCGTTGATGACGCGGGACGGATCGATGTGGGCCAGCCCGAAGGACCGGACGCCCGGCGTGTCGACCACCCAGCCGTCGGCGTCCGCGAGCGGCAGCGCCAGCGCCGACGTGGTGGTGTGCCGGCCGCGCCCCGTCACCGCGTTGACGTGTCCCGTCGTACGCCGCCGTTCCTCCGGGACCAGCGCGTTCACCAGCGTCGTCTTGCCCACGCCGGAGTGGCCCACGAACGCGGTGATCCGCCCGCCCAGCAGCTCCCGCACCCGGTCCGCCGCGTCCCCGCGCGCCAGTTCCTCGCGGCTGGTGACCACGTAGGGGATGTCCAGGTGGCCGTACAGCTCCAGGAGTTTGTCCGGCGGGGCCAGGTCCGACTTGGTCATCACCAGCAGGGGTTCGAGTCCGCCGTCGTAGGCCGCGACCAGGCAGCGGTCGATCAGCCGGGGTCGGGGTTCGGGGTCGGCGAGGGCCGTGACGATCGCCAGTTGGTCGGCGTTGGCGACCACCACGCGCTCGTACGGATCGTCGTCGTCCGCCGTGCGCCGCAGTACCGATGTCCGCTTCTCGATCCGCACGATCCGCGCGAGCGTGTCCTTCATGCCGGACAGGTCGCCGACCAGCGCCACCCGGTCCCCGACCACCGCGGCCTTGCGGCCCAGCTCCCGCGCCTTCATGGCCATCACGATCCGGTCCTCGACCAGACAGGTCAGCCGCCCCCGGTCCACGGTGAGGACCAGCCCCTCGGCCGCGTCCTCGTGCTTGGGCCGGATGTTCGTCCGCGGCCGGTTGCCCTTGCGGTTGGGGCGGCTGCGGATGTCGTCCTCGTCGGTGTGCTTGCCGTAGCGGCGCATGGCGTGTCCCTACTGCCCGAGCATCCCGGTCCACAGCTCGGGGAAGTCCGGCAGGGTCTTCGCCGTCGTCGCGATGTTCTCGATGCGTACGCCCTCGACCGCCAGGCCGATGATCGCGCCGGCGGTGGCCATGCGGTGGTCCTCGTAGGTGTGGAAGGTGCCGCCGCGCAGTGCGCGCGGGCGGATGTGCAGACCGTCGGCCGTCTCCGTGACGTCACCGCCGAGTTCGTTGATCTCCTTGGTGAGCGCGGCCAGCCGGTCCGTCTCGTGCAGCCGCAGATGGGCCACGCCCCGCAGCGTCGAGGGGGAGTCGGCGAGCGCGGCGACGGCCGCGATGCCGGGGGTCAGCTCGCCGACGTCACCGAGGTCCACGTCGACGCCGTGGATGGCGCCGGAACCGGTGAACACCAGCCCGAACTCGGTGAGTTCGCAGGAGCCGCCCATCTCGGTGAAGATCTCCCGCAGCCGGTCGCCCGGCTGCGTGGTGCGCTCCGGCCAGTCCGGGACCAGCACCTTGCCGCCGGTCACCAGGGCCGCCGCCAGGAACGGCTGCGCGTTGGACAGGTCCGGCTCGATCGTCAGGTCCCGGCCGAGCAGCGCGCCCGGCGTCACCCGCCACACGTTCGGCTCGCCGCCCGACTCCGGGGTGTCCACCTGGGCGCCGACCGCGCGCAGCATGTCCACCGTCATCCGGATGTGCGGCAGGGAGGGCAGGGTGGCGCCGGTGTGCCGGACCTCGACGCCCTGGTTGAAGCGGGGGCCCGACAGGAGCAGCGCGGAGACGAACTGCGAGGAGGACGACGCGTCGATCGACACCGGTCCGCCGTCCAGCGCCCCGCCGCCGTGCACGGTCAGCGGCAGCGCGCCCCGGCCGTCGTCGTCGATCCGCGCGCCGAGCCGGCGCAGCGCGTCGATCACACCGCCCAGGGGACGTTCGTACGACCGCGGGTCACCGTCGAACCGGACGGGACCGTCGGCCAGCGCGGCGACCGGCGGCAGGAACCGCATCACGGTGCCCGCGTTGCCGACGTCCACCGTGGTCGGGCCGTGCAGCCCGGTCGGCAGCACCCGCCACGCCTCGCCGGTGCCGTCGGGCCCGACGCCTTCCTCGATCTCCACGCCCATCGCGCGCAGCGCGCCCGCCATCAGCAGGGTGTCCCGGGAGCGCAGCGGGCGGCGCAGCCAGCCGGGCTCGGAGGCGAGGGCGGCCAGCACCAGGGCGCGGTTGGTGACCGACTTGGACCCCGGCACATGGACGGTGGCGTCGACGGCGCCGCTCGCGTGCGGGGCGGGCCAGAGGGCGGAGGAGGCGGTGTTCGGGGCCATGGGCCCACTTTATAAGGAGGGCGGGGCCGCAACCTGCCCGCAGCCGCCGCCCCGGCCGGACCGCGCGGCCCCGGATCCCCGCGGCGAGCGGCCTCAGACCTCCAGCAGCCAGCGCCCGCCGCCGATCAGCGAGCACAGCGACACGGCGTGGAACAGGAACAGCCACAGGGCCGCCGGGACGTGCGTCAGCCGCGAAAGCTGGTCCGCGTCCGAGTCCCCGGCCTCTCCCCGCCGCCGCTTGCGCTGGAGCTCGAACGGCGGCCGTACGCCCCCGAACAGCAGGAACCACACCACCGCGTACGCGAACGCCGCCTGCACCTGCGGTCCCGTGAGCCACGACACCAGCACGAACGCCCCGCCCGCGAGCACCACGGTCAGCACGCCGTACGCGTTGCGGATCATCACCAGCATCACCGACAGCAGGGCCGTGGCCGCCCACAGCAGCAGCGTGATGCGGCCCGCGGCGAGCAGCGCGGCGCCGCCGAGGCCGAGCAGCGAGGGGGCGGTGTAGCCCGCGGCCGCGGTGAGGATCATGCCGAGCCCGTGCGGTTTGCCCCGGCTCACGGTGAGCCCGCTGGTGTCGGAGTGCAGCCGGATGCCGGTGAGCTGCCGGCCGGTGAGCAGGGCGATCAGCCCGTGGCCGCCCTCGTGCGCGATGGTGATCGCGTTGCGCGCCACCCGCCACGGCGGATGCGGCACGACCACCACCAGCGCGGCGGCCAGGGTGGCGAGCACCACCCACAGATCGGGGTCGGGCTGGGTGCCGGTGAGCCGGTCCCAGAGGTCGGGGAACGCGGTGGCGGCGAGGTCCTTCATATGTCCGAGTGGCTCCCTGGGTGGATGCGGAGTCTGGCAGTGTGGCACGTATGTGCGGACGGTATGCAGCCAGTCGTAGGCCCGAGGACCTCGCCGGAACGTTCGGGATCGAGAAATGGGAGCCCGAGGAGACCCTGGGGCCGGACTACAACGTGGCCCCCACCAAAGAGGTCCTCGCCGTGCTCGACCGCCCCCTGAAAGACGCGGACTCCCCGCGCCCGGTTCGCCAGCTGCGCAAGCTCCGGTGGGGACTCGTGCCGTCCTGGTCCAAGACCCCCGAGGGCGGCGCCCGGATGATCAACGCCCGCGCGGAGACCGTGCACGAGAAGCCGTCCTACCGCCGCGCCTTCGCCGCCCGCCGCTGCATCCTGCCCGCCGACGGCTACTACGAATGGGTGACCGGCGAGCAGGAGCGGGACCTGGAGGTGGAGGGCCGGCGCAAACGGCCCCGCAAGCAGCCGTACTTCGTGCTGCCCGCCGACGGCTCGGTGTTCGCGATGGCCGGCCTCTACGAGTTCTGGCGCGACCGCACCCTGCCCGACGACCACCCCCAGGCGTGGTGGGTCACCTGCTCGGTGATCACCACGGAGGCCGAGCGGACGCCGCTGGCCGTCGCCCCCGCCGACGGCCCGCGCTCGCTCGCCGACATCCACCCCCGGATGCCGCTGATGCTCACTCCGGACCGCTGGGACGCCTGGCTCGACCCCTCCCGCACCGACCCGGACGAGCTGCGCGCGCTGCTCGCCCCGCCCCCGCCGTCACTGATGCGCGCCTACCCGGTGGCCACCGCCGTCAGCAACGTCCGCAACAACGGCCCGGAACTGCTGAAGGAGCTGGAAGCCCCGGAAGAGGGCACACTTTTCTAGCGTGATCGAGATTGTGGAGACAGAAGCCGGAACCGCCCGCATCACATGGCACCGGGCCACGGACCCCCGGGTCGTCCTCGCGCTGAGCCACGGCGCGGGCGGCGGCATCGAGGCGCGCGACCTCCAGGCGCTCGCCGGGGCCCTGCCGGAGCACGGGGTGAGCGTGGCGCTCGTCGAACAGCCCTGGCGCGTCGCGGGCAAGAAGATGGCGCCCGCCCCGAAGACGCTGGACACCGGATGGCGCGGGATCTGGCCCGCGCTGGCCGGCATGGAGCTGCCGGTGATCTCCGGCGGCCGCAGCGCCGGCGCCCGCGTCGCCTGCCGTACGGCCACCGAACTGGGCGCCCGCGCCGTCCTCGCCCTGAGCTTCCCGCTGCACCCGCCGGGCGCGCCCGAGAAGTCCCGCGTCCAGGAGCTGCTGGACACCGGCGTGCCCACCCTCGTCGTGCAGGGCGGCAACGACCCCTTCGGGAAGCCCGCCGAGTTCCCTCAGGGCGACTTCCGGCTCGTCGAGGTGCCGGGCGCCGATCATGGCTTCGGCGTCGCCCGGCGCGCGGAGATCGGCCAGGAACGGGCCCTGGAGATCATCACCGACGCTGTGACGGAGTGGACCGCGTCACTCGGGTGACGCCCGGGAATGCCGCGCGCCGCAGTGCTGTTGTGACGCTCAGAAGTGCTGAGGCCTCGGCACCGACGTCGTGGGAAGGGAAGTCCGCCGCATGGGTTCGACCGTCTGCCCGCCCGCCGCCCACCACCACCCTTCGGGGGACGCGCTGGGCGCGGTACCTGTTGATTCCCGCCAGACCGGCGCTGACCTGGCCTGGACGGTGCTCCACGCACCGAAGAACGCCTTGATTCGAGGGGCGGCGGGTGCGGGTCGTGTTCTATCCTCCGAATCGAGTGGGACCACTTTGGGTCCTGCCCGCAATCTTGAGGAGGTGGGTCCGGTCACTGGGACCGACGCGGGGACCGACAGCGGCCAGGCGGAGCAGCCCGAGGGCCGGGGCACGAGCGCGGAGGCGTCCGCCGAGTCGACCGTGGAGCGCAGCGCGCGCTTCGAGCGGGACGCGCTCGAGTTCCTCGACCAGATGTACTCGGCCGCCCTGCGCATGACGCGCAACCCGGCCGACGCCGAGGACCTCGTGCAGGAGACGTACGCCAAGGCCTACGCCTCCTTCCACCAGTTCCGCGAGGGCACCAACCTCAAGGCGTGGCTGTACCGGATCCTCACCAACACCTTCATCAACTCCTACCGCAAGAAGCAGCGTGAACCCCAGCGCTCCGCCGCGGAGGAGATCGAGGACTGGCAGCTCGCCCGTGCCGAGTCGCACATGTCGACGGGGCTGCGCTCCGCCGAGTCGCAGGCGCTCGACCACCTGCCCGACTCGGACGTGAAGGAAGCGCTCCAGGCGATCCCCGAGGAGTTCCGCATCGCCGTGTATCTCGCGGACGTGGAGGGGTTTGCCTACAAGGAGATCGCGGACATCATGGGGACACCCATCGGTACGGTGATGTCCCGGCTGCACCGGGGCCGCCGTCAACTGCGCGGCATGCTGGAGGACTACGCCCGTGAGCGCGGGCTGGTCCCGGCGGGCGCCGGAGAGTCGGACGAAGCGAAAGGTTCGGGCTCATGAGCTGCGGAGAGCCGCACGAGACGGACTGCGGTGAGGTCCTGGACCATCTGTACGAGTTCCTCGACAGCGAGATGCCGGACATCGATCGCGACAAGTTCCGGCACCACTTCGAGGAGTGCTCGCCCTGCCTGGAGAAGTACGGCCTGGAGCAGGCGGTGAAGAAGCTGGTCAAGCGGTGCTGCGGTCATGACGACGTGCCCGCGGACCTGCGCGCCAAGGTGATGGGGCGGCTCGAACTGCTCCGCTCCGGAGTGCCCGCGCCCGAGCACGACGTCACGGCCAAGGACAGCTGAGCCGTCGTCCCGCCGAACATCCTGTACCCCCCGGCACCCTCGCTGATCCCCGCCCGGTTTCCCGCCGGCGAGACGTACGGCACTGTCTGATCCCGCCCCCGCCTGGGTAACCCATGGGTAATGAGCGCCGTTCCCATCGCACGTGGTTGGATGCGAGGGAGAGGGCGCCTGGGGGCACAAGCCAGCCCACTGTGCGGAACTGGAACTGGCAGGCGGGAATCGTGAGGATCTTCGGCAAGGGACGGCACCGGCCCTCCGCCTCCTGGCGGCAGGCCACCGACCGCGCGTTCACGCTCATCGGCGACGGCCGGTACGAGGACGCGGGCGAACTGCTGACCCGTGCGGCCGACCTGGAGCCCTGGCTGTCGGAGTCCTGGTTCAACCTCGCCCTGCTGCACAAGTTCCGGCACGACTGGGAGCAGGCCCGGGCCGCCGGGCTGCGCGCCGTCGCCCTGCTCGACCGCGAGACCGGCGCTCCCGACTGGTGGAACGTGGGCATCGCCGCCACCGCCCTCCAGGACTGGCCGCTGGCCCGCCGCGCCTGGCAGGCGTACGGCCTGAAGGTGCCCGGGGGCGCGACCGCCGCCGGGGAACCGCTCGGCATGGAGCTGGGCAGCGCGGCCGTACGGCTGTCGCCGGAGGGCGAGGCCGAGGTCGTGTGGGGCCGCCGGCTGGACCCCGCGCGGATCGAGGTGCTGTCCATCCCGCTGCCCTCCTCGGGGCGGCGCTGGGGCGAGGTCGTCCTGCACGACGGCGTCCCGCACGGTGAGCGCACCACGTCCGCCGGGCACAGTTACCCCGTCTTCGACGAGATCGAGCTGTGGGCGCCCTCGCCCGTGCCCACCTGGGTGGTCCTCCTGGAGGCGGCCACCGAGGCGGACCGGGACGCGCTGGAGCAACTGGCCGCGGACGCCGGTTTCGCCGCGGAGGACTGGTCGTCCTCGGTGCGGCTGCTGTGCCGGATGTGCAGCGAGTCCCGGATGCCGTCCGACGAGGGCGAGGGAGACCACCTGGACCCGCACGACCACAGCGAACCCGGCCATCCCGGCCCCCTGGGGCATCGCACGGACGGCCAGCTGTGGGTGCCGGAGCGGGAGTGCGGGGTGGCCGCGCCGCCTTCGCTGGTGCGCGGCCTGCTGGACGGGTGGGTGGCCGACAGTCCCGATTCGAGGGACTGGCGGGACTTGGAAGAGGTTTGCTGAGCAGCCGGTGACCGGCCCCCTTTAGGCTGTACACGCAGAATTTTCCAGGCTTGCAGGAAGGCGTACGTCGGTCATGGCGCAGCAGGACACCGATCACCAGCACGCGGGCGTGCTCCCCGTCGACGACGACGGCTATGTCGTGGACACGGGCGACTGCGAGGGTCGCGAGAAGGCCTGGCGGGAGAGCGGTACCTCGCGGCCGATCACGGTCGTCGGCAACCCGGTGCTGCACAAGGAGTGCAGGGACGTCACCGAGTTCGGCGAGGAGCTGCGGCAACTGGCCGCGGACATGTTCGCCAGCCAGCACACCGCCGAGGGCGTGGGCCTGGCCGCCAACCAGATCGGCGTCGACCTGAAGGTCTTCGTCTACGACTGCCAGGACGACGAGGGCGTCCGGCACGTGGGCGTGGTGTGCAACCCGAAGCTGGTCGAGCTGCCCGCCCAGCGGCGCCGCCTCGACGACAACAACGAGGGCTGCCTGTCGGTGCCCGGCGCCTACGCCGAGCTGCCGCGTCCCGACTACGCCGAGGTGACGGGCCAGGACGAGCAGGGCAACCCGATCAAGGTCCGTGGCACCGGATACTTCGCCCGGTGCCTGCAGCACGAGACCGACCACCTCTACGGCTACCTCTACATCGACCGGCTGTCCAAGCGCGACCGCAAGGACGCGCTGCGGCAGATGGCCGAGAAGGAGCCGCGCTACCCCGTGGTCGCCAACGACTGAGGGCCGTCGGCCCGTTGGGCGCCCGGCCGGGATCACTCCCGGCCGGGCGCCCTTCTTGTTGCCCTTCTTCGCTCATCAGTGCGTCGCACAAATGGTCGTTTCTATGAGACCGGTGATCCTTAATCAGTCACGCAAGAGGGGAATCTCGGCACCATGGGGTAGTGAGTGACGCAAATCCGTTCCCACGAAGGTCAGTTGTGGTGCTGAATGGGAAGTGCGGGACAGGTAACGACGCGCACCGGCCCCATCCGGCGGGTGCGTATCCGGCGGCTGAGAGGGGTTTGTTCTGTGCAAGCTTTCCCACACAGCACCACAGAGGCGACGACGGCGGTCGCGGTACCACCCTCACTGGCGCTCCCGGTGATCGAGTCGGACTTTCCCCGGCAACTGCATCCTTATTGGCCGCGACTTCAGGAGAAGACCCGGCTGTGGCTGCTGGAAAAACGGCTGATGCCGGAAGACAAGGTGCGGGAGTACGCGGACGATCTGCGCTACACCGACCTGATGGCGGGCTACTACACGGACGCCCGGGACGACGTACTCCAGGCCATAGCGGACTACAGCGCCTGGTTCTTCGTCTGGGACGACCGGCACGACCGCGACATCGTCCACGCGCGGGCCGGCGACTGGCGGCGGCTGCGCCACCGGCTGCACACGGCACTCGACGCACCCCGGCACCATCTGCACCACCCGGACCCGCTGGTCGCGGGCTTCGCCGACAGCGTGCTGCGGCTCTACGGCTTCCTGCCGGGCTCCTGGAACCGCCGTTTCGCCCGGCATTTCCACGCGGTCATCGAAGCCTACGACCGTGAATTCCGTAATCGCACCCGGGGATATGTGCCGGGCGTCGATGAATACCTCGACCTGCGCCGGCTGACCTTCGCCCACTGGATCTGGACGGACCTGCTGGAACCCAGCGCCGGATGCGAACTCCCGGACGTCATAAGGAAACACCCATCCTATCGCCGGGCCGCGTTGCTCAGTCAGGAATTCGCCGCCTGGTACAACGATCTGTGTTCGCTCCCGAAAGAGCTGGCGGGCGCCGAGGTCCACAATCTCGGAATCAGTCTCATCACCCATGAGGGGCTGACGTACGAGGAGGCGGTGGACGACGTCAGGCAGCGCGTCGAGACCTGCGTCGACGAATTCCTCGAAGCCGAACACGAAGTACTCCTCTTCGCGGATGCACTTGCCGACGGCACAGTCCACGGAAAGGAATTGAGCACCACCGTCCGCACCTGCGTCAGTCATATGCGCAACTGGTTCAGCTCGGTCTACTGGTTCCACCACGAATCCGGCCGGTACATGGTGGACAGCTGGGCCGACCGCTCCACACCCCCGTACGTCACGAGCGAAGCGGCAGGTGAGAAATGACCGTAGAGTCCGTACGGCCCGAGACCCCCGCGGCCCCGGCGGAGCTGCGCGAACCACCCCTGGCCGGCGGTGGCGTACCAGTCCTCGGGCACGGCCTGCGCCTGGTGCGCGATCCGCTGGACTTCATGTCCCGGCTGCGCGACCACGGCGACATCGTGCGCCTCAAGCTCGGCCCCAAGACCGTGTACGCCGTCACCACCCCGGAGCTGACGGGCGCCCTCGCCCTCAGCCCCGACTTCAAGATCGACGGCCCGGTGTGGGAGTCGCTGGTGGGCCTGCTCGGCAAGGAGGGCGTGGCCACCGCCAACGGCCCCCTCCACCGCCGCCAGCGCCGCACCATCCAGCCCGCGTTCCGGATGGACGCCATCCCGGGCTACGGCTCGATCATGGAGGAGGAGGCGCACGCGCTGACCGGGCGCTGGCGGCCCGGCACCACCATCGACTGCACCTCGGAGTCCTTCCGGGTGGCCGTGCGCATGGCCGCCCGCTGTCTGCTGCGCGGCGCGTTCATGGACGAGCGCGCCGAGCGGCTGAGCACCGACCTCGCCACCGTCTTCCGTGGTATGTACCGCAGGATGGTGGTGCCGCTGGGGCCCCTGTACAAACTGCCGTTTCCGGCCAACCGCGAATTCAACCGCGCATTGGCCGATTTGCATCTGCTCGTGGACGAGATCGTCGCCGAGCGGAGGGCATCCGGTCAAAAGCCGGACGATTTGCTGACGGCATTGCTGGAGGCGAAGGACGACAATGGGGAGCCCATCGGGGAGCAGGAGATCCACGATCAGGTCGTGGCGATTATCACCCCGGGTGCCGAAACGATCGCGTCCACGATCATGTGGCTGCTCCAGGCGCTCGCGGCACACCCGGAGCACGCCGAGAAGGTGCGTGCCGAGGTCGAATGCGTGACCGGCGGCCGGCCCGTCGGATTCGAGCACGTCCGTTCCCTCAGGCACACCAACAATGTGATCCTGGAGGCCATCCGGCTGCGCCCCGCCGTATGGATTCTGACGCGCCGGGCGACCGCCGACACCGCGCTCGGGGACTATCGCATTCCGGCCGGGGCGGACATCATCTACAGCCCGTACGCCATTCAGCGCGACCCCCGCTCGTACGACCGCCCGCTCGACTTCGACCCGGACCGCTGGCTTCCGGACCGGGCCGCGCAGGTGCCGAAGTACGCCATGAGCCCCTTCAGCGTCGGCAACCGCAAGTGCCCCAGCGACCACTTCTCCATGGCCCAACTGAGCCTGATCACCGCGGCGATCACGGCGAAGTACCGCTTCGAACCGGCCGACGAGTCCGACGACACCGTCCGCGTGGGCATCACCCTGCGCCCGGGCGACCTGCGGCTGCGGCCGCGGCCCTGGTGAGAGACTCCGGGCGAGACCGGGAGTGACGCCGCTACCGGCGCGTGTTCAGGCGGCCTGCGGGCCCCGGAACGCGCGCCGGTAGGCGTTCGGCGTGGTGCCGAGCGCCCGCACGAACTGGTGGCGCAGCGCGGCCGCCGTGCCGAACCCGGTGCGCGCGGCGATCGCGTCCACCGTCTCGTCCGACCCCTCCAGCAACTCCTGGGCGCGCAGCACCCGTTGGCGCAGGATCCAGCGGTAGGGCGTGGTCCCCGTCTCCTGCTGGAAGCGGCGGGCGAAGGTGCGCGGTGCCATGTGGGCGCGGGCGGCGAGCTGTTCGACGGTCACCTCCAGATCGAGGTGCTCCTCCATCCACACCAGCACCTCGCCGACGGTGTCGCACCGCCCCTTGGGCAGCGGCCGTTCGATGTACTGGGCCTGGCCGCCGTCCCGGTGCGGGGGCACCACCATCCGGCGGGCGATCTTGTTGGCGACCTCGGGGCCCTGCTCCTTGCGCACCAGGTGCAGACACGCGTCGATGCCGGCCGCGGTGCCGGCGGAGGTGATCACCGGGTCCTCGTCCACGTAGAGCACGTCCGGCTCGACGGCGAGCCGCGGATAGCGCTGGGCCAGCCGCTCGGCGTGGTGCCAGTGCACCGCGCACCGCCGCCCGTCCAGCAGGCCCGCGGCGGCCAGCACGAACACCCCGGAGCAGACGCTGAGCACCCGGCAGCCCCGGTCGACGGCCCGCCGCAGCGCCGCGAGCAGCTCGGGCGGATAGTCCCGTTCCACGTAGCTCTCACCGGCCGGGACGGCGATCAGATCGGCCTCTTCCAGCCGCTCCAGGCCGTGCGGCGTGGACACGGTGAACCCGCAGTGGGTGCCGAGGTCGGGCCCCTCGGCCGAGACCACGGCGAAGTCGTACACCGGCAGTCCCTCGTCGCTGCGGTCGATGCCGAACACCTCGCAGACGACGCCCAGCTCGAAGGGGTGCACTCCGTTCAGCAGCACGGCGGCCACGTTCTTCAGCATGTCCCCAGTGTGCCGCAGAGCTGGCAGTAATTCGAGGGTGTACGGCAGTCCTGCCACTCCCGGTCAGCAGCGTCCGGCAGGACAGTAGTGGCATGACTGGAAACCAGATCCAAGGCCTCATCGGAATGACCGCCACCCTCGCGATCCTCGTCCTCCTGGTCCTCCCCTCCGTGCTCGGCATCCTGCGCGACAGGCGCGTCGACCGGCAGATCAGGAAGGCCCAGGAGGCCCGCGCGGACGAGGAGGCTCAGAAGTCCTCGTCCAGGTCGACGGTGCCCTCCACCGCCACCTGGTACGCCGAGGGACGGCGCTCGAAGAAGTTGGTCAGCTCCTGAACACCCTGGAGCTCCATGAAGGAGAAGGGGTTCTCGGAGCCGTAGACCGGCGCGAAGCCCAGCCGGGTCAGGCGCTGGTCGGCCACGCACTCCAGGTACTGCCGCATCGAGTCGGTGTTCATGCCCGGGAGGCCGTCACCGCACAGGTCGCGCGCGAACTGCAGCTCGGCCTCGACGGCCTCCCGCAGCATGTCGGTGACCTCCTGCCGGAGCCGGTCGTCGAACAGCTCCGGCTCCTCCTTGCGGACGGTGTCGACCACGTCGAAGGCGAAGGACATGTGCATCGTCTCGTCCCGGAACACCCAGTTGGTGCCGGTGGCCAGGCCGTGCAGCAGACCCCGGCTGCGGAACCAGTAGACGTACGCGAAGGCGCCGTAGAAGAACAGCCCCTCGATGCACGCGGCGAAGCAGATCAGGTTCAGCAGGAAGCGGCGGCGGTCCGCCTGGGTCTCCAGGCGGTCGAGCTTGTCCACCGAGTCGATCCACTTGAAGCAGAACCCTGCCTTCTCGCGGATCGAGGGGATGTTCTCGACGGCCGCGAACGCCGCCGCGCGGTCCTCCGGGTCGGGCAGATAGGTGTCCAGGAGCGTCAGATAGAACTGGACGTGCACCGCCTCCTCGAAGAGCTGACGGCTCAGGTACAGCCGCGCCTCGGGGGAGTTGATGTGCTTGTACAGCGTCAGCACCAGGTTGTTGGCGACGATCGAGTCGCCCGTCGCGAAGAACGCGACCAGGCGGCCGATCAGATGCTGCTCGGCCGGGCTGAGCTTCGCGAGGTCGGCGACGTCCGAGTGGAGGTCCACCTCCTCCACGGTCCAGGTGTTCTTGATGGCGTCCCGGTAGCGCTCGTAGAAGTCCGGGTAGCGCATGGGACGCAGGGTCAGCTCGAAGCCCGGGTCGAGCAGGTTACGGTCGGACATCACTGGCAGGCCTCGCAGGACTCGGGGTTTTCCAGGGAGCAGGCGACGGCGTCGGGGTCGGCGACCTGCTGGACGGGGATGGTCTGCTGCGCCCGGGCGGCGCGGGCGATGCGGGTCGCCGGGCGCGAGCGCAGGTAGTACGTCGTCTTCAGCCCGGACTTCCAGGCGTAGGCGTACATCGAGGAGAGCTTGCCGATCGTCGGCGTCTCCATGAACAGGTTCAGGGACTGCGCCTGGTCGATGAACGGGGTGCGCGCCGCCGCCATGTCGATCAGACCGCGCTGCGGGATCTCCCACGCCGTGCGGTACAGCGCCCGCACCTCCTCGGGGATCCACGCGAAGCCCTGCACCGAGCCGTTGGACTCGCGCAGCGCCTCCCGGGTGCGCGCGTCCCAGACGCCCAGGTCCTTCAGGTCCCGCACCAGGTACGAGTTGACCTGGAGGAACTCACCGGACAGCGTCTCGCGCTTGAACAGGTTGGACACCTGCGGCTCGATGCACTCGTAGACGCCCGCGATGGAGGCGATGGTGGCCGTCGGGGCGATGGCCAGCAGCAGCGAGTTGCGCAGGCCGACCGCCGCGATCCGCGCCCGCAGCGCCGCCCAGCGCTCGGGCCAGGTCTCCTGGACGCCGTAGTGGTCGGGGTGCAGCACACCCCGCGCGGTGCGGGTCCGCTCCCAGGCCGGCAGCGGGCCGCCCCGCTCGGCCAGGTCGGCGGAGGCCTCGTACGCGGCGAGCATGATCCGCTCGGCGATCCGGGTGGACAGGGCCTTCGCCTCGGGGGAGTCGAAGGGCAGGCGCAGCTTGAAGAAGACGTCCTGGAGGCCCATGACGCCGAGGCCCACCGGGCGCCACCTGGCGTTGGAGCGGCCCGCCTGCTCGGTCGGGTAGAAGTTGATGTCCACCACGCGGTCGAGGAAGGTGACGGCGGTGCGGACGGTCTCGTCCAGGCGCGCCCAGTCGATGCCGTCGGCGTCGATGCCCTCGGCGCCCCGCTCGGCCACGAACGCACCGAGGTTGACGGAGCCCAGGTTGCAGACCGCCGTCTCGCCGTCGTCGGTGACCTCCAGGATCTCCGTGCAGAGGTTGGAGGAGTGGATGACCTGGCCCGGCTCGGCGGTCTGGTTGGCGGTGCGGTTGGCGGCGTCCTTGAAGGTCATCCAGCCCTGGCCGGTCTGCGCGAGGGTGCGCATCATGCGGCCGTACAGCTCACGGGCCGGCATGGTCTTCTTCGCCAGGCCCGCCTCCTCGGCCCGGCGGTAGGCGGCGTCGAACTCCTCGCCGTACAGGTCCACCAGCTCGGGCACGTCCGCCGGGGAGAACAGCGACCACTGCCCGTCGGCGTTCACGCGGCGCATGAACTCGTCCGGTACCCAGTGCGCGAGGTTCAGGTTGTGCGTACGGCGGGCGTCCTCACCGGTGTTGTCCCGCAGCTCCAGGAACTCCTCGATGTCGGAGTGCCAGGTCTCCAGGTACACCGCGGCGGCGCCCTTGCGCCGGCCGCCCTGGTTCACGGCGGCCACCGAGGCGTCCAGGGTCTTCAGGAACGGCACGATGCCGTTGGAGTGCCCGTTGGTACCGCGGATCAGCGAACCGCGGGCACGGATGCGGGAGTACGACAGCCCGATGCCGCCCGCGTGCTTGGAGAGCCGGGCGACCTGGTGGTAGCGGTCGTAGATGGAGTCCAGCTCGTCCAGCGGGGAGTCGAGGAGATAGCAGGACGACATCTGGGGGTGCCGGGTGCCGGAGTTGAACAGCGTGGGCGAGGAGGGCAGGTAGTCGAGCCGACTCATGAGCCCGTAGAGCGCGGCGACCTCGTCCACGGAGCGGGCGGAGTCGTCCTCGGCGAGGCCGGCCGCGACGCGGAGCAGGAAGTGCTGGGGGGTCTCGATGACCTTGCGGGTGAGGGGGTGGCGCAGCAGGTAGCGGCTGTGCAGGGTGCGCAGGCCGAAGTAGCCGAAGCGGTCGTCGGCGGCGGGGTCGACCAGGGCGTCCAGCCGGGCGGCGTGCAGCGCCACGAACGCGGCGGTCCGGTCGGCGATGAGGCCCTCCCGGTGCCCGACGGCCACCGAACCGGTGAACGACGTCACGCCCTGCGAGGCCGCCTCGGCGCGGACGGAGACGGTCAGCAGCCGGGCGGCGAGCCGCGAGTAGGCGGGATCCTCGGAGATCAGGCCGGCCGCGGCCTCGGTCGCGAGCTCGCGCAGTTCCGCCTCGTCGGCGTCCGCCGAGCGGCCGCGCAGGGCGGCGGCGGCGACGCGGCCGGGGTCGGCGTCGGGGAGGTCCCCGGTCAGCTCGGTCAGGGTCCGCAGCAGCGCGGCACCGGGACCTTCGTTCTCCTGGCCTGTGGCTGAAACCGGGTCTGCTGGCGCGATGGTCACGTGGGCTCTCCCTCGCTCGGCACGGGGCCTGGCGGAGGGCAGGGGCAGCAGCCACGAGCGCACACGGCGTCGCGTCCACCGGCCCACTCCACGAGGCCCGGACGTCTCAGAGCACCCGAACCGGCCGGCCGGGTGCGCTGCCGGCAGGTCCTCGGACTGACTCCTGTGCGCAGACACGCACAAGTACACCGTTGCGGGACAGTTCCGGATTCGCACCGGATTCCCCTGCGACGACAGCGAGCATGAGCATACATCTAGTGCCGGGCCGTCATGCCACCCCCAGATGTTGTGTCGCCATGTGTCCATGGGGGACATGCGAAACGGGCCGCCGGCGTGTGACGCCGACGGCCCGCTGCGGGTCGTTCGCGGTTGCCCGGGCCCCCTGAGGGGCTCTGGCGGGCGGTTCTAGTGGGCGCTTCCCGCGGTGGCCGGGGGCAGCTCCACCTGGACGTCCGGGTCGCCCGCGTCCGCCGTGTAGTCCTCGGGACGGGTCTCGTCGATGCCCTCGGGCGCCTTGACGGCCTTCAGGATGAAGGTCAGGACGACCGTGACCAGGACGTTGAGGACGAAGGCCGTCAGACCGATGTAGCCGATCTGGCCGATGCCCGGGATGTCGTCGGACGAGCCGCCGAAGTGCTTCTGGGTCGGGGAGGCGACGCCGTACGCGGCGAGGGTGCCGTAGACCATGCCGACCGCCCAGCCGGCGAGCAGCGCCCAGCGGTGGAACCAGCGGGTGAACAGGCCGCCGACCAGGGCCGGGAAGGTCTGGAGGATCCAGATACCGCCCAGCAGCTGGAAGTTGATGGCGACCGTCTTGTCCATGCCGAGCACGAAGATCAGCGCGCCGACCTTCACCAGCAGCGACACGATCTTGGAGACCTGGGCCTCCTGCTTCGGCGTGGCGTCCGGCTTGATGAAGTCCTTGTAGATGTTGCGCGTGAACAGGTTCGCCGCCGCGATCGACATGATCGCCGCCGGCACCAGCGCGCCGATGCCGATCGCCGCGAACGCCACACCCGTGAACCAGTCCGGGAACATGTTCTCGAAGAGCTGCGGGATCGCCAGCTGACCGTTGGTGACCTTCACGCCGGCCGCGATCGCCATGAAGCCCAGCAGCGCCAGCAGGCCGAGCATCAGGGAGTACAGCGGCAGGATCGTGGTGTTGCGCCGGATCACGTTACGGCTCTTGGAGGAGAGCGTCGCGGTGATCGAGTGCGGGTACATGAACAGCGCGAGCGCGGAGCCGAGGGCCAGCGTGGCGTACGTCCACTGTCCCGCCGGCGGCGGCGCGAGCGCCCCGCGCGGCTTGCCGGTGGCCGGATTCACCTGGCTGAACGCGTGGCCCGCCTTGGCGAAGATGTCGTCGAACCCGCCCAGCTTGATCGGGATGTAGATGATCGCCACGATGATCACGATGTAGATCAGCGCGTCCTTGACGAACGCGATCAGCGCCGGCGCCCGCAGACCCGAGGAGTACGTGTACGCCGCCAGCACCGCGAAGGCGATCAGCAGCGGCAGGTCCTTCACGAACGCGTTGGTGTTCTCGCCGCCGCCGACGCCCAGCACGTCGAGCACCGCCTGGATGCCGACGAGCTGGAGCGCGATGTACGGCATCGTCGCGAGGATGCCGGTCAGCGCGACCGCGAGCGACAGCCCCTTCGAGCCGAACCGGCCACGCACGAAGTCCGAGGTGGTGACGTACCCGTGGCGGTGCGAGACCGACCACAGGCGCGGCAGGAAGGTGAAGATCAGCGGGTACACCAGGATCGTGTACGGCACCGCGAAGAAGCCGGACGCGCCCGCCGCGTAGATCGCCGCCGGCACGGCCACGAAGGTGTACGCCGTGTACAGGTCACCGCCGAGCAGGAACCAGGTGATCCAGGTACCGAACGACCGTCCGCCCAGGCCCCACTCGTCCAGCGAGTGCTCGTTCTCGGCCCTGCGCCAGCGCGCGGCGAGGAAGCCCAGGACCGTGACGGCCAGGAAGAAGAAGATGAAGACGCCGAGTGCGACGCCGTTGACCCCGGTCTTCACTTCGCGGCACCCCCCTGCGCGCCGTGGCGGGAGCGCTGGTCGTGCTGCCACAGCTTGTAAGCGATCATGGTGAGCGCGGTGGAAATGATCACCCAGAGCATCTGGTACCAGTAGAAGAACGGGATCCCGATGAACGCGGGATCCGTCTTCGAGTAAGAGCTCATCCACAGCAGTGCCACGAAGGGCGCGATGAGACAAATGCCGATGACCACACGTACCGGTGTCACCACCGGTGGTCTCACTTCGGGCGATTCTGACATGCTGTGGCTCCGTTCCCTCGTCGATCACCTCTGGTAATGCGCAGGCAATCTAGGTGACGGAATCCAGCCAGTGGAAGACCCTGTCTCAAGCTGTGTATATCGATTCGGCGAAGGAACGGGCACGTCCGGAACGTATACGCGCCTAGTCCACCGGCCGCTTGAGCCGGGCGACGAACTTGTACCGGTCGCCCCGGTACACCGAGCGCACCCACTCCACCGGCTGGCCCGAGCGGTCCAGGGAGTGCCGGGACAGCATCAGCATCGGCAGCCCGACGTCCGTACCGAGCAGGCCGGCCTCGCGCGGGGTGGCCAGCGAGGTCTCGATGGTCTCCTCGGCCTCGGCGAGGTGGACGTCGTACACCTCGGCCAGCGCGGTGTAGAGGGACGTGTACTTCACCAGCGAGCGGCGCAGCGCGGGGAAGCGCTTGGCGGACAGGTGCGTGGTCTCTATGGCCATGGGCTCGCCGTTGGCCATGCGCAGCCGCTCGATGCGCAGCACGCGCCCGCCGGCCGAGATGTCGAGCAGCTCGGCGAGCCGGTCGTCGGCGGTGATGTAGCCGACGTCCAGGAGCTGCGAGGTCGGCTCCAGGCCCTGGGCGCGCATGTCCTCGGTGTAGGAGGTGAGCTGGAGCGCCTGGGAGACCTTGGGCTTGGCGACGAAGGTGCCCTTGCCCTGGATGCGCTCCAGGCGGCCCTCCACGACCAGTTCCTGGAGCGCCTGGCGGACGGTGGTGCGGGAGGTGTCGAACTCCGCGGCCAGCGTGCGCTCCGGCGGCACCGGGGTGCCCGGCACCTGCGTCTCCGTCATGTCGAGCAGGTGCTTCTTCAGGCGGTAGTACTTCGGCACGCGCGCGGTACGGACGGTCGCGCCGGCCTCGTTCTCCGCGCTGCTGACGTCGGTGCTCATGCTCTGCCTTCCCGGCTCCGGATGCCGAAAGCGACCGACATCCCCATCGGCCACGGCTCACATCGTGGCACGGCTTGCTGCGTCAGGACTCCACCCGCACGCTCATGATCTCCTCTGTATACAGCCGGGTCCCGAGCTGGTCTAGTCCAACAGGGCCGGCCCTAGATGCCTTGCCAGTGCGGCTTGTTCGCGTAGGTGTGCCGGAAGTAGCCGGCCAGCTTCAGCTTGGTGGCGGCGGCCTCGTCCACGACGA
The DNA here is from genome assembly GCF_040706415.1 of Streptomyces sp. NPDC048106. NCBI lineage: Bacteria > Bacillati > Actinomycetota > Actinomycetes > Kitasatosporales > Streptomycetaceae > Streptomyces > Streptomyces sp. NPDC048106. The sequence continues at coordinate 72,732 of NZ_JBEZND010000019.1, forward strand.
CGGTGGCGTGCGGGTGCAGCTGGAGCGCCGAGGCCGGGCACACGGCCGCCACCGGGCCCTCCACGGTCGCCGCGACCGCGTCCGCCTTGCCCTCGCCGGTCGCGAGGAGCACCAGATGCCGGGCCTCCAGGATGGTGCCGATGCCCTGGGTGATGACGTGGTGCGGGACCTGGTCGATCTCGCCGTCGAAGAAGCGCGCGTTGTCGACGCGGGTCTGCTCGGTCAGGGTCTTGATCCGGGTGCGGGAGGCGAGCGAGGAGCAGGGCTCGTTGAACCCGATGTGCCCGTCGGTGCCGATCCCGAGCAGCTGGAGGTCCACCCCGCCGGCCGCGGCGAGCGCCTGGTCGTACGCCTCGCACGCCGCCTGGACGTCCTCGGCCGTGCCGTCGGGGCCGAGGAAGGCGGACATGCCGATGCCGAGGGGCTCCAGCACCTCGCGGCGCAGCACCGAGCGGTAGGACTCGGGGTGCTCGGCGGGCAGCCCCACGTACTCGTCAAGCTGGGCTATGCGGGCCCGCGCGGTGTCCACGGCGCCGGAGCGCACCTTGGCCGCGAGCGCCTGGTAGACGGGGAGCGGGGTGGAGCCGGTGGCGACGCCGAGCAGGGCGTCGGGCTTGCGTCGCAGCAGCTGTGCCATGGCCTCGGCGATCAGCTCGCCACCCGCCGCGGCGTCCGGAACGATGACAACTTCCACGCTGGGCCTGCCGTTCTGGAGAGGGCTCGTGCGTCTATGTGGTTTAGACCAATCTAACAGAGCGGGTTCCTCGCGCCGATCTCCCGGCGCGAGGCGTGACGGAAATTGCCGCCGCCTTCTGTCCCCATGGTCGACCCCGGCGGGCTAGGCTGCGTGGCATCGAGTGCCATGGGGTCCGCATGCCGGTAGGGCATGGACATGCCTCATGGTCTAGTCCACAATCGAAGAGACTGTTCGAACAAGCGGTGTGAAGCGAACCGTCCGAAGCGGACGGCGCGCAGCGAACAGTACGAAGCGAACAAGCCCCGTCTTCCCCGCACAGGAAGACGGACGAGGAACCGGCGCTCTCTGCCCTGACTGCCCCGGCTCCTCGGCCTTCGGCCGACCGGGACCGCACACCCCACGGCCGATGATGCTCCGGGCTGCGGTGCCGGGAGGGTTGAGGGTCCCTTCCAGGCGCCGCGGCCCGCGGGTGTTTTTTCGGCCATCCCGAGTGCCGCGGGTACGCTCGCAAACGTGCCCTCCATGAACGAGCTGGTCCGCCAGCACACCGCCCTCGACGACTCCGATCTCGAGTGGCTCCACCTGCTGGTCTCGGAGTGGCAGCTGCTCTCCGACCTCTCCTTCGCCGACCTGGTCCTGTGGGTCCCCACCCGGGACGGCACCCGGTACGTCTCGGTGGCCCAGATGCGCCCCAACACCGGCCCCACCTCCTACCAGGACGACATGGTCGGCCATCTCGTGCCGCGCGGCCGGCGGCCCATGCTGGACGTGGCGCTGGACGAGGGCCGGATCGTGCGCGAGGGCGACCCGGAGTGGCGTGAGGAGGTCCCCGTACGGGTCGAGTCCATCCCCGTACGGCGCGACGGCCGGATCCTCGGGGTGATCGCCCGCAACACCAACCTGCTCACCGTCCGCACCCCGAGCCGCCTGGAGCTGACCTACCTCCAGAGCGCCTCCGACCTCGCCCAGATGATCGCGGCCGGGTCCTTCCCCTTCCCCGGCCAGCTGGTCGACATGGACGCCTCGCCGCGTGTCGGCGACGGACTGATCAGGCTGGACGCCGACGGCATCGTCCAGTACGCCTCCCCGAACGCGCTGTCCGCCTACCACCGCCTCGGCCTGGCGGCCGACCTGGTCGGGCACCACCTCGGGCAGACCACCGCGGAACTCGCCCCCACCCACGGCCCGGTGGACGAGGCGCTGGCCAAGGTGGCCAGCGGCTGGGCGCCGCGCGAGTTCGAGATCGAGTCCGGCGACGGGGTGATCCAGTTCCGGTCCATCCCGCTCAAGCCCAAGGGCACCCGGATCGGGGCGCTGGTGCTGTGCCGGGACGTCACCGAACTGCGCCGCCGCGAGCGTGAGTTGATCACCAAGGACGCCACCATCCGGGAGATCCACCACCGGGTGAAGAACAACCTCCAGACGGTGGCCGCCCTGTTGCGGCTCCAGGCCCGGCGCATCGGCTCCGAGCGCGGGCGCGCGGCCCTGGAGGAGGCGGTGCGCCGGGTCGGCTCCATCGCCATCGTGCACGAGACGCTGTCCCAGAACCTGGACGAGCGGGTGGAGTTCGACGACATCGCCGACCGGGTGCTGGCGATGGTCGCCGAGATCTCGCCGGGCAAGGTGACCGGCCGGCGCAGCGGGCGGTTCGGGATACTCGACGCCGAGGTGGCCACGCCGCTGTCCATGGTCCTCACCGAGGTGCTCCAGAACGCCCTGGAGCACGGCTTCCGCGAGGGTGAGACCGGCACGGTGGAGGTCTCGGCGGTGCGCGGCGGTACGACGAAGGAGGCCCGTCTCCTCGTCACCGTCCAGGACGACGGGGTCGGCCTCCCCGAGGGATTCGACCCGCACCGTTCGGGCAACCTGGGGCTCCAGATCGTGCGGACCCTGGTGGAGGGCGAGTTGGGCGGCACGTTCGACATGGTCCCGGCGCCGGAGCGGGGCACCAGGGTGATCCTGGACCTCCCGGTGCGGGCGCAGAAGTAGCCGACGGGTTCAGGAGGCGGCCGGCGGCCCCGGGGAGGGGCCGTTGGTATGGACCACTGGCGCCGGGGCAGCAAAAAGCCCCGGACCGTCTTCGGTCCGAGGCTCGTGCTCGTTGCTGCGCTGCTGTTCGCGGGCGGCATCGGGGGTTACTGCGCGCTGCTGCTCGGGGGCGGGAGATGCGTACACGATGCACGCGCCGCCAAGCTCAGGCTGTCACCTGGGGTGGGTGCGTCAGGCGGAGGCCTGACGGGCCCGGTTGCGGGCGGCACGGCGCTTCATCGCGCGACGCTCGTCCTCGCTGAGGCCACCCCAGACGCCGGAGTCCTGGCCGGACTCAAGCGCCCACTGCAGACACTGCTCGATCACCGGGCAGCGACGGCAGACGGCCTTGGCTTCCTCGATCTGCAGCAGCGCGGGACCGGTGTTGCCGATGGGGAAGAAGAGCTCGGGGTCTTCCTCGCGGCAAACGGCGTTGTGACGCCAGTCCATGGCTGCTACCTCTCCTTGGTATTACATGCAAGTTGCTTGTGAATGTGAACGCTTTCACGAATCCCTCGACAAGTGAAGGGCCGATCGTCGGGTCTTCCCCGGCGTGGTCCTTGGTATGAAGAGGGGTTCCGGTGATCAGTGGAGGCCGGTGTTGGGGGCCGTCCCGATCGCCACGTAGAGACTCGCAAACCTCAGCGGCGGATACAACCCCTTCCGGAAAGTTTTTTTTGATTCCTCGGTGTCGACTGGGTCACAGCCGTACTTCCATGGGGTGGATCCTGGCCTAAACGTTCGAGTGAAAGGACTTTCGCCTCTTCCACTCACACAATCACACGCAGTGCGCGGCGTACGCCTGTGAACGTCACGCTTCTACGCAGCCCCAGGTGGTCACCGTCCATCTGCAGAGGCAGAGGAGCCTTCGAATGCAAGGTGAAGCGGTCCAGGTCATGGAGCGGAAACGCATGCCTGCCATGGGGTCCGCGCTCGGGGGACGAAGTGAGCAACTGGGTGCCATACCGGGCAACCGCGGCCGTCGACAGGCGGCTGAGACCGAGCACGTCGATGCCCGTGTCGAACGAGGCCTTAGGTGATGTGTACATGGGGCGATTGCCGAGATACGTCCAAGGGGACGTGTTCGAGACTATGGCGACGACAAGATCCTCGATCGGGTCCTCGCCGGGCCGCTCCAAAGTGATCAGGCCGTGCCGGCGATTGGCGTCGCCGAGGAACTGCCGGAGCACCTGCCGTACGTAGAGCGCGTGCGTCGATTTCTTTCCGCGCTCGCGCTGCTGCTCGACCCGGCCGACGACGCCCGCGTCGAAACCGAGCCCCGCGTTGAAGGTGAACCAGCGCGCCGGGACGCCCTCGTCCTCGGTGCCGGGGGTGCCGGAGGTGAGGCCGAGGCCCACCACGCGCTCCCGGCCCTCGCGCAGGGCGTCCAGCAGGGCGCCGGTGGCCTCGACGGGGTCGTTGGGCAGGCCCAGGGCGCGGGCGAAGACGTTGGTGGAGCCGCCGGGCACGACGGCGAGGCCGGGCAGCCGGCCCAGGTCGGGGCCGGCGTGCAGCAGTCCGTTGACCACCTCGTTGACGGTGCCGTCGCCGCCGAGCGCCACGACCATGTCGATGTCGTCGCTCTCCGCCGCCTGCCGGCCCAGGTCCCGCGCGTGCCCGCGGTACTCGGTGGTGACCGCCTCCAGCTTCATCTCGCTGGCCAGCGCGTGGATCAGCACATCGCGCCTGCGTGCGCTGGTGGTGGTTGCCGCCGGATTGACCACGAGAAGAGCACGCATGCAAGGAAGCGTACCTACTGGGTGGTACTCGGCCCAGACCGAGGTAGGGATCCGGTAAGACAGGTAAGACAAGTCGGACCGGTGAGACCCGTAGGAGATGAGCGCGTGAGCCCGGACACGGGCGGGCGGGCGACCCGACCCCCGGCCCCTGGGCCGCCGGCGGCTACCCTGCTGGGGTGAGCAGTGAGCAGACCCCCGCGCAGGACCTGGCCGGAGCCGAGGGCACCCGGCCCCGGCGGCTGACGTACGCCGCCGTGCTGGCCGGTCTGGAGGGCGTCGCGTTGTTCGCCGGCGGCCTCTGGGTCCTTGTGCTCGGCATCACCGGCGCGCCCGACGACCGGCAGCAGGCCGTGACCCTGGGCATCACCCTCGCCGTACTCGCCCTGCTCCCGCTCCTCGCCGCCCGCGGCCTGCTGCTGCGCCGCGGCTGGAGCCGGGGCCCCGCCGTGATCACGCAGCTCATGGCCCTCCCGGTGGCGTACAACCTGCTCAAGTCAGGCGGCGCCGCAGTCCCGGTCGGCATCGTCATGGCGGTCGTGGCCGTCGCGGCCCTCGTCCTCCTCGTCAACCGCGAGACGACCGAGGCCCTCGGCATCAAGGGCCCGGGCCGCGCCGGGTAAGGGGCCGGCGGCCGGACGGGGCGGCCGCTCTACTCCTCCACGAGGAGCTTCTCCCGCAACTGCGCCAGCGTCCGCGCCAGCAGCCGGGAGACGTGCATCTGGGAGATCCCGACCTCCTGCGCGATCTGCGACTGCGTCATGTTCCCGAAGAACCGCAGCAGCAGGATCCGCTTCTCCCGCGGCGGCAGATCCTCCAGCAGCGGCTTGAGCGACTCCCGGTACTCCACCCCCTCCAGCGCCTCGTCCTCCGCGCCGAGCGTGTCGGCGACCGCGGGGGACTCGTCGTCGGTGTCGGGGACGTCCAGGGACAGCGTGGAGTACGCGTTCGCCGACTCCAGGCCCTCCAGGACCTCCTCCTCGGAGATGGCGAGCTTCTCGGCCAGCTCGTGCACCGTCGGCGAGCGGCCGTGCAGCTGGGACAGCTCCGCGGTCGCCGTGGTCAGCGCGAGCCGCAGCTCCTGGAGCCGGCGCGGCACGCGGACCGCCCAGCCCTTGTCCCGGAAGTGCCGCTTGATCTCGCCGACCACGGTCGGCGTGGCGTACGTGGAGAACTCCACGCCCCGCTCCGGGTCGAACCGGTCCACGGACTTGATCAGGCCGATGGTGGCGACCTGGGTGAGGTCGTCCAGCGGCTCGCCGCGGTTGCGGAACCGGCGCGCCAGGTGCTCCACGAGCGGCAGGTGCATGCGGACCAGCTGGTTGCGCAGTTCCGCGTACTCCGCGCTGCCCGCGTCGAGCGCGCGCAGTTCGACGAACTTCGCCCGGGCCCCGCTGCGGTCCTGCGGGTCGTGCGGTGCGGCCTGCACGGCCTCGGCGCCCGGCGTGCCGTCGTCCGCGTATCGCTCGTGCTCGCTCATCGTCCCGCCCGTAGCCCTTCCCCGAGCCCGCGCGCCCGCGCGGCCGGCGGGAGCGGCCCCACCGCGTGTCTTCGGCGCGGCGTCGGGGCCTGCGCCCGCGCCACCGGGCCGTGCGGAGTCGTCCTCCGGGTGCGGCCTGGCCTGCTCGGGGATGCCGTCGATGCCGTCCGCCATGCGCCGGGAACCGTCGCGGGGGCTCTCCCCGCGGGTCTCGGCCGCATTCGACCCGGGGGCACCCCCGTCCCCGGTCGGCAGCTCTCGCGTGCCGCGCTCTTCGTCCCGCACCGGACCGTCCCCGTTCTCCCTCACGCCGGCCCGGGACCCGCGCCGCGCTGTTTGTAGAGGCTGATGGACACCGTCTTGTCCTCGTCGACGGCGGACGAGACCTTCCCCGCGAGGGCCGACAGCACGGTCCAGGCGAAGGTGTCCCGCGAGGGGGCATGGCCGTCCGTGGTCGGGGCCGACACGGTGACTTCCAGCGAGTCGTCGACGAGCCGGAAGACACAGCTGAGCACCGAGCCCGGCACGGCCTGCTGGAGCAGGATCGCGCAGGCCTCGTCCACGGCGATGCGCAGATCCTCGATCTCGTCCAGGGTGAAGTCCAAGCGGGCCGCCAGACCGGCCGTGGCCGTCCGCAGCACCGACAGGTAGGCACCCGCGGCCGGCAGCCGGACCTCCACGAAATCCTGGTTCGCCGCGGGTTCGCCTGCGATCTGGGACACCCTCACCTCCATGGTGGTACAAGCTTTACGGGGCCGAGGGTCGCCCCCCGGGGCTAACGCGTGGGTGGTTCAAGCGGTGACGCTATCGCGCGCCGAATGTTCCTGTCCCCGGGACCCCAACCCCCTGGCGTCACTCACAGTAAAGCTGTGGATACGCTCCGTGTCTAGGGGGTGGGCGGCCCCAAATCGGAAGAGCGCGCGCCGGGTTGACGTACCCAGACGTCAGACGCCCGAACCGTCGTGCGTCCGCCGCCGCATGCAGTGTCACACGACACAGCACCCGAACGGGAACACGATCAACGATCGGATGCTTCTCGAAGGGGGAACGGGGGTCCGGAGGGGGTCAGGCCGGGGGAAACCGCGCTCAGACGAGCACGTGGTCCACGAAGCACCACCGCCAGTCCTCGCCCGGCTCGAACGTCCGCATCACCGGGTGCCCGGACTGCTCGTGGTGCCCGGTCGCGTGCCGGCCCTGCGAGGAGTCGCAGCAGCCGACGTGGCCACAGGTCAGGCAGAGCCGCAGCTGCACCGGGTGTGTCCCGCTCGCCAGGCACTCCGGACAGGTCACGGACTGCGGCTCGGGTTCCGGATGCGGCAGCGCGTCGGCGTGCGTGCACTGTTTCATGATTGCCAGATTACGACGGGTGTGCGGGTGACCGCGCGGAAAAAGAGGGTGGGCGAGAGGCATGGACGTGATGCCCCTGCTGTTGCTGGTCGCGGGCAGTGCCGCGGTCGCCGGGATCGCCCGGCGCACCCCGGTGCCGGCGCCGCTGCTGCTGGTCGCGGTGGGCCTGGCGGTGTCGTACGTCCCCGGCATTCCCGACTACACGCTCGAACCCGACGTCGTCCTGCCCCTGGTGCTGCCGCCGCTGCTCTACAAGGAGGGCACCGAAAGCTCCTACCTGGACCTGCGGGCCCAGATGCGTCCCGTGGGGCTGCTGTCCGTCGGGTACGTGCTCTTCGCGACCTTCGTCGTCGGCTGGGCCGCCTATCTCGTCGTACCGGGGCTGCCGCTGCCCGCCGCCCTGGTGCTCGGCGCGGTCGTGGCACCGACGGACGCGGTCGCGGCCGCCGCGATCGCCCGCCGGGTCGGGCTGCCGTCCCGGATCACGACGATCCTCCAGGGCGAGTCCCTGCTGAACGACGCCACCGCGATCACCGCCTACAAGGTGGCCCTGGCCGCCGCCGTCGGCGCGGGCTCCACCTGGGCGGGCGGCATCGAGGAGTTCCTGCAGGCGGCGGTGGGCGGCGTGGTCGTCGGCCTGGTGCTGATGGTGCCGATCCACTGGCTGCGCACCCGGCTGACCGAGGCGCTGCTGCAGAACACCCTCTCGCTGCTGATCCCGTTCGTCGCCTACGGGGTCGCCGAACAGCTGCACGCCTCCGGTGTGCTCGCGGTCGTGGTGGTCGCCGTCTACCTCGGACACCGTGCCTGGGAGGTCGACTTCGCCACCCGGCTCCAGGAGGAGGCGGTGTGGAAGATGGTCGCCTTCGTGCTGGAGTCGGCGGTGTTCGCGCTGATCGGCCTCCAGCTGCCGCCCATCCTCAAGGGCCTCGGCGCCTATCACGGGGCCGACGCGGCCTGGTACGCCGTCGTCGTCTTCCTCGTCGTCGTGGCGGCCCGGTTCGTCTGGACGTTCCCGGCGACCTTCCTGCCGCACAGGCTGTCCCGGCGCGTCCGGGAGCGCGAGGAGAACCCCACCTGGCGGGCGCCGGTCGTGGTCTCCTGGGCCGCGATGCGGGGTGTGGTGTCCCTGGCCATCGCCTTCTCCATCCCGCAGACGGTGCGGGGCGGCGCCCCCTTCCCGCAGCGCGACCTGATCCTCTTTTTGACCTTCACCACGGTCATCGGCACCCTGGTCGTGCAGGGCCTCACCCTCGCCCCGCTGATCCGCCTGATGAAGTTCCCCGGCCGCGACCGCCAGGCCGAGACCCTGGCCGAGGCCAACGCACAGGCGCAGGCCTCCCTGGCCGCCGAGCGCCGCCTGGAGGAACTCCTCTCCGACGAGCGCAACGCGCTGCCGCCGCCGCTCGCCGACCGCCTGCGCGGCGTCCTGGAGCACCGCCGCAACGCCGTCTGGGAGCGCCTCGGCCAGGTGAACCCCGTCACCGGCGAGTCCGTGGACGACACCTACCGGCGGCTGTCCCGCGCGATGATCAGCGCCGAACGCGACGTCTTCGTACGGCTGCGCGACCGCCGCTACATCGACGACGAGATGCTGCGCGCCCTGCTCCGGCACCTGGACCTGGAGGAGGCGGCGGCGCACCGGGAGGCGGCGTAGCTCCCTTGGCGCGGCGGCCGGGGCGCAGGGCCCGGGGCTCTGGGTTCAGGGCGCGGGGCGCGGGGCGTGGGGCTCAGGGCGCGGGCCTCAGGGCTCGGGGAACGGGCGGCCGGTGACGACGGCCGCGAGCGTGGTGCCGCGCGGGTAGGCGCCCTCCGCGGCGAGGGTGACAAGTCCGTAGAGCAACTTGGCGACATAGAGACGTTCCACGGGCAGCCCGTGACGCTGCTCGAAGTCCCCGGCGAACGCGTCGAGTTCGGGGGCCGTGCGCGCGTATCCGCCGAAGTGGAAGCGGTCGTCCAGGGACCAGTCGCCGGTACGCCCGCCGAAGGCACGTTCCTGCAACGCCTGGACGTCGGCCGCCAGGAAACCGCCCTTGAGGACCGGTATGCCGAGCGCCCGCTGACCCGGCGCCAGCCCGGCGGCGAGCCCCGCGAGCGTGCCCCCGGTGCCGCACGCGACCGCGACGACGTCGGCCTGCCCGCGCAGTTCCGCCCCGAGGGCCGTGCAGCCGCGCACCGCCGCGGCGTTGCTGCCGCCCTCGGGCACGACGTACGCCCCCTCGGCGCCGGCCGCGCGCAGGATCGCCGCCAGCGTCTCCGGCTCGGCCTTGCGCCGGTAGGCCGATCTGTCGACGAAGTGCAGCCGCATCCCGTCGGCCGCGCACCGGGCCAGGGAGGGATTGAGCGGCCGGTCGGCCAGCTCCTGCCCGCGCACCACACCGGTGGTGGCCGTCCCGAGCAGCCGTCCGGCCGCCGCGGTGGCCCGCAGGTGGTTGGAGTAGGCCCCGCCGAAGGTGACCAGCGGCCGCCCGCCCGCCGCGTCGATGTTCGGCACGAGCTTGCGCCACTTGTTGCCGATCAGCTCGGGGTGGATCAGGTCGTCCCGCTTGAGCACCAGCCGGATCCCGTGCCGGTCGAACCGTTCGTCCCGGAGCTCCAGGAGGGGGGAGGGGAGCCGGGGGACGAGGGGATCGCTGCTGGTCACGGTGCCATTGTCGCCGACGCCCCGCGACCGCGCCCGGCCGCGGCCCACTTTGTGGAAATCCTCCTTTCTGCCCACTAGTCCGATGATCCATTCCCCCTCTTTCGGGTAATGGCGGGCCAACCGTGCGTGATGGGACGCTCGATGCGAGACCGGCCCGTCGCGACCGGTGTGTTACATGGGAGGGCGTTTCCAGATGTCGGTAGGCGAAGAGCTGGGCACCGATCAGGGCAAGCCGCAGCAGTCCCTCGGGACCGCGGCGGCGCGGAACCTGGCCACCACCACCAAGTCCGTGCCGCAGATGCAGGAGATCAGCTCCCGCTGGCTGCTGCGCACGCTCCCCTGGGTGGACGTCCAGGGCGGCACGTACCGGGTGAACCGCCGGCTGACGTACGCCGTCGGTGACGGCCGCATCACCTTCGTCAAGACCGGGGGGCAGGTGGAGGTCATCCCGGCCGAACTGGGCGAACTCCCGGCCCTGCGGTCGTACGAGGACGAGGACGTGCTGGCCGAGCTGGCCAGGCGCTGCCGCCAGCGCGACTTCGCGCCGGGCGAGGTGATCGCCGACTTCGGCAACCGGAACGACGGGGTGTACCTGCTCGCCCACGGCCGCGTGGAGAAGATCGGCACCGGTCCCTACGGCGACGACTCGGTGCTCGGCGTCCTCGCCGACGGCGCCTACTTCGGCGACCAGGCGCTGGTGGACCCGGACGCCATCTGGGAGTTCACGGTCCGCGCGGACACCGCCAGCACCGTGCTGATCCTCAGCCGTCAGGACTTCGAGCAGATCGCCGAGCGCTCCGAGTCGCTGCGCGCCCACCTGTCCCAGCTCCGCTCGATCCCGGAGCAGCGCACCAACACCTACGGCGAGAAGGAGGTCGACCTGGCGGCCGGCCACTCCGGAGAGCCCGACATCCCGCACACCTTCGTCGACTACGAGCCCCGGCCCCGCGAGTACGAGCTGAGCATCGCCCAGACCGTGCTGCGCGTCCACTCCCGCGTGGCCGACCTCTACAACCAGCCGATGAACCAGACCGAGCAGCAGTTGCGGCTCACCGTCGAGGCGCTGAAGGAGCGCCAGGAGCACGAGCTGATCAACAACCCGGAGTTCGGGCTCCTCAGCAACTGCGAGTACGACCAGCGGATCCAGCCGCACGACGGCGTGCCGAGCCCGGACGACATGGACGAGCTGCTCAGCCGCCGCCGCGGGACCAAGCTGTTCCTCGCCCACCCGCGCGCGATCGCCGCGTTCGGACGCGAGCTGAACAAGCGGGGGCTGGTGCCCGAGACCATCGACATGGGCGGCAACCGCATCCCGACCTGGCGCGGGGTGCCCCTCTTCCCGTGCGGCAAGATCCCGATCAGCGAGGCGCGGACCACCTCGATCATCGCGATGCGTACCGGGGTGGAGGAGCAGGGCGTCATCGGCCTGCGGCAGTCCGGTATCCCGGACGAGATCGAGCCGAGCCTGTCCGTCCGCTTCATGGGCATCAACGAACAGGCGATCATCAAGTACCTGGTCACGGCCTACTACTCGGCCGCCGTCCTGGTGCCCGACGCGCTCGGCGTGCTGGAGAACGTCGAGATCGGCCGGTGGAGGTGACGTTTCCGCACGTCGCGGCCGTGTCCCCGACCGCCGGGAGGGGTAAACCCTCGGAGTACGCGTCCGGCCGGGCAGGCGTCGCCGATGCCCGCGGACCTGGCGAGGGGGAGACATGGCCGAGTCCATGACGGAGACCGAACAACGTCCCTGCGGTGTGCCGCACCCCGGCACGGGGGAGGGACGGCCGGGGAGCGGTGGCACCGGCCCCGGCCCGCTCGACGGGCAGGAGGCGCCGGCGCTGCTGGAGCGGAGCCGGGCCCTGGTCGACCCGGCGATGCGGGCCGTCGTCGAGTCGCTGCCCGGCTCCATGCGCCGGGTCGCGCGCTACCACTTCGGCTGGGAGCGCGCGGACGGCAGCCCGGCCGCGGGCAACGCGGGCAAGGCGATCCGCCCGGCCCTGGTGCTCGCCGCGGCCGCCGCGCTCGGTGGCCCGGCGGCCCGGACGGCCGCTGTGCGGGCCGCGGCGGCGGTGGAACTGGTCCACAACTTCACACTGCTGCACGACGACGTGATGGACCGGGACCCCACCCGCAGACACCGGCCCACGGCCTGGACCGTGTTCGGGGAGACCGACGCGATCCTCGCCGGGGACGCGCTCCAGGCGCTCGCGCTGCGGCTGCTGGCCGAGGATCCGCACCCCGCCGCCGCGCCGGCCGCCGCCCGCCTCGCGGACTGTGTGGTGGAGCTGTGCGCCGGCCAGCACACCGACACCGACCTGGAGCACCGCGCCCCGGACGAGGTCACGCTGGCCGAGGTGCTGGCCATGGCCGAGGCGAAGACGGGGGCGCTGCTGGGCTGCGCCTGTGCCCTCGGCGCGCTGTACGCGGGCGCGGGGCCCGAGGAGGTGGCCGCGCTGGACGGCTTCGGGCGTCAGGCGGGGCTCGCCTTCCAGCTGATCGACGACGTCATCGGCATATGGGGTGACCCATTGCGCACCGGCAAGCCGGCCGGGGCCGATCTCGCGGCCCGCAAGAAGTCCCTGCCGGTGGTGGCGGCCCTGGTCTCCGGCACCCCGGCGGCGGCCGAACTCGCCGCGCTGTACGGGAAGCCGTACATCGAGGGGGACAGCGAGGGCATCGCGCGGACCGCGCTGGCCGTGGAGCAGGCCGGCGGCCGGGACTGGGCGCAGGCGGAGGCGGCCGACCGGATGGCCCGGGCGATGCAGGAGCTGGCCCGGGCGATCCCCGATCCGGAGAGGGCGGGCGGCCTGCTGGCCCTCGCCGAGTTCGTGACCCGGCGCAGCAGCTGAGCGCCGTGACCCACGCCGCCGGTCCGTCCGGCGGCCCGAAGGACCCGGAGTCCCCGGGCCTGTGCGGCTCCTGACCCCGCACGGTGTCCTGGGGGCTCCGGTCGGGCGGGCCCCGCGCATCCCCACAGTGCGCGGGGCCCGCCGTCTACCGTGGGGCCATGCCGAAACCGTCCCGCATCCTCCACATCACCGAGCGCTCCCTGTGGGAAGCGGCCCGCGAGCGCGGCGCCTACGAGGTGTCGACCCGGGGCCGCACCCTCCAGCAGGTGGGCTTCATCCACTTCTCCACGCGCGAGCAACTCCCGCGCGTCGCCGCCTTCCTGTACGGCGCGTACGACGGCCCGGACGACCTGGTGGTCCTGGTGGTGGACCCGGCCCTCCTGGACGCACCGTTGCGGTACGAGGCGGTGGAGCCGGACGGCGAGGAATTCCCGCACCTCTACGGACCGTTGGCGGTGACCGCCGTGGTGGACGTGGAGCCCTGGCGGTGAAGTGCCGCGTGTCGTAGGGGAGTTCAGTCCGCCGGGCGCTGGAAGCAGCGCAGCAGGTTGCCCGCCGGATCGCGGAAGGCGCAGTCGCGGACGCCCCACGGCTGGTCGGTGGGCTCCTGGAGCACCTCGGCGCCGGACTCGCGCAGCCGTTCCCACAGCGCGTCGCAGTCGCCGGTGGCCAGGATGACGCCGCGCAGCAGGCCCTTGGCGAGCAGTTCGGCGAGCGCCTGCCGGTCGGCCGGGGAGGCGTCGGGGTTGGCGTCCGGCGGCTCCAGCACGATCTCCACGTCCGGCTGGTGCGGCGAGGCGACGGTCACCCATCGCATCCCCTCGAAACCCACGTCGTTGCGGACCTCCAGGCCGAGGATGTCGCGGTAGAAGGCGAGGGCCTTGTCGTGGTCGTCCACGGCGATGAAGCACTGCGCGAGTCGTACGTTCATGCGTCTCACGCTAAGCCGGTCGGGCCGTCGGTGTGCGCGGCTCGGTGGATCGGCGCGGGAAGATCAGTAGGGACGGCGGCGGGGCCGGGTGAACGTGCGGGCCACACAGGAGGGGATGACCGCGGCCGGGTCGTGCGGGGCCGCCCGGTAGGCGCTCGGCGTCTGGCCGACCAGCTCGGTGAACCTGGAGCTGAAGGACCCCAGCGACGTGCACCCCACGGCCAGGCACACCTCGGTCACCGTGAGATCACCCCGGCGCAGCAGTGCCTTGGCCCGCTCGATCCGGCGGGTCATGAGATAGCTGTAGGGCGTCTCCCCGAACGCCTTGCGGAAGCTGCGCTGGAAATGTCCGGGAGACATCAGGGCACCGCGCGCCAGGTCGCTCATGTCGAGCGGCTCGGCGTACTCCCGGTCCATCCGGTCCCGCACGCGCCGCAACCGCCGCAGATCCTCCAGAGTCACGCCCACAGCCTGGCACAGCCCACTGACACCGGGGTCCGGGATCGTCCGGCCCGCCACCGACCGAGGATTACCGGCTGCCGTCCGCGATCAGGCGGTGCGCAGCAGTTCGCGCAGCTCCGCGGTGTCGATGATGTGCGCCCGCATCGGGAACACCTTCTCCAGCAGCACGCGGTGGACCTCGTGGTCCCGGTCGGCGACGCCGTCGGACAGCACGATGACGCGGTAGTCCCGGTCGGCGGCGTCGGTCAGGGTGGACAGGACGACACCGCTGGTGCTGATGCCGGAGAGGATCAGCGTGTCGACGCCGCGCTCGCGCAGCTGCTCGTACAGGTCGGTGGTGGAGGCCGCGCCGATGCGGACCTTGCGCACGACGACGTCGCCTTCCTCGGGGGCGATCCGCGCGTCGACCTGGGTGTCGGGGTCCTCGTGGTGGTTGCGCTTGGCCGCGGCGAGCGGGCTGAAGGACTTGTTCGTCTCCGGGACGGCGGCCCAGTCGTCCTCGGTGAAGGCGACGCGGACGTAGCCGATGGTGCCGCCGGCGGCGCGGACGTCGGCGATGGCGCCCTTGATCCGCTCGACCAGGGCGTCGGGGTCCGCGACGAGGGGCAGGATCCCGCCCTGGAGATCCATCGCCAGCAGGGCGGTGCGCTTGGGGTCGATGGCGGACAGGGCGGTGGGGCTGGTCATACGGTGGTTCTCCTTGCGGTTCTTGCAGAACTTGCGGATCTAGCGTTGCTCGTGGAGCTCATGGGGTGTCCAGCGGCGGACCGCGGCGATGTCCGGTTCGACAGTGGCCAGCCGTTCCAGCAACTCCACCGCTTTCTCCAGGGTGCCGAGCTCGTCCGGGGTCACGGCCGTCTCCATGGCACGGGCCAGGAAGGACGCGCGCCCCGCGAGCAGCCGCTCGATCAGCGCGCCGGCCGAGGGGTCGGCGCTGATCAGCTTGCGGCGGCCGTCCCGCGGATCCGGCGCGCTGTGCACCAGTCCGGCGGCCTTCAGCACGGCGAGGCTCTGGGCGATGGCCTGGGGGGTCACGTGCTCCAGCGCGGCGAGCCGCGCCGCCGTGACCGGGCCCTCGCGCACCACCTCCGCCAGGACGGCGAGCTGGGTGGCGGTCAGCCCGGTCGCGTGCTGCCCCGACTCCGCGCGCAGCCGCGCCCGCAGACGCTTCATCGCCTGGTTGAGCCGCTGCGCGGTCTCGGCGGGCGAGGAGGGCGGAGAGGAGGGGGGAGCGGAGCCGGTGGTCACCTTCGCACCGTAAAACTCATCAAGGAACTTTGCCAAGTTGCTTGATGAATTCTTGGTGCGAGGAGACGCTCCGGCCGTGTGGGTGACGGCCCCGTAAGGGCTCTTTCTTGCCCTGCCCACGTACCCGACCGCATGCCATATTCCGCACATGAACCCCTACGGGAAAGGGCGTGCCATGAAGGTCGCAGTCATCGGCGGTACCGGCCTGATCGGGTCGCAGGTCGTCGAGAACCTGAACGCCGCCGGGCACGAGGCGGTGCCGCACTCGAAGTCCACCGGCGTCGACATCCTCGGCGGCCAGGGGCTGGACGAGGCGGTGGCGGGAGCCGACGTCGTCGTCAACCTGACGAACTCGCCGACCTTCGACGAGGCATCCCTCGCCTTCTTCCGGACCTCAATGGACAACCTCATGGCCGCGGCGGAGAAGGGCGGCGTCGGCCACGTCGTCATCCTCTCGATCGTGGGCGTGGACCAGGTGCCGGAGCTGGACTACTACCGCGCCAAGGCGCTCCAGGAGGAGATCCTCGCGGCCGGGTCGATCCCCTACTCCATCGTCCGGGCGACGCAGTTCATGGACTTCATGGACGCCGTCATGTCCTGGACCGCCGACGCCGACTCCGTCCGGCTGCCCGCCACGCCCCTCCAGCCCATCGCCTCCAAGGACGTGGCCGCCGCGGTGGCGGACGTCGCCGCGGGCACCCCGCTCAACGGCATCCGCAACATCGCGGGGCCCGACGTCTTCCCCCTGGACGAGTTGGGCCGGCTCACCCTGTCCCACAAGGGCGACAGCCGTACGGTCGTCACCGACCCCACGGCCGGCATGTTCGCCGTCGTCAAGGGCGACGTCCTCACGGACCCGCACGCCCGACTCGCTCCCACGCACTACAGCGACTGGCTCGCCTGACTCGTTCCGGAGGCCAGGAGGGGAGACATCTCCCGCTCGACCAGAGTCTTGAGCAGGTTGAGCGCCGCGCCGCGGGTGGGCGCGAGGGGACTCGGGACCCTGTGGGGGCGTATGGCACCGCTCTCGGCGATGCCGCGGAGAACGGCGGCCACCTCGACGTCGTCGGATCGGGCCAGGGCGGCTGCGAGACGCAGGGCATCCGTCCGGGGTCCCGTGGTCCAGCGTTCCGCCAAATGACGGATGCACGCGCGTGAGGCGCTGTGGCGAGTCGCTGCCGCGAGGGCGGCGAGGGTGAACTGTACGGCTTCGTCCTCGCCGTCCCAGCGGCTCAGAAGGTGCGGTGCCGCGGCTTCGACCGCGTGGCGGGCGGCGAGTTCGTCCGCCGTCTCCTCCAGCGGAAGGCCCAGTGCGACTCTGCGGTCGGCCCCGGAAGCGGTCAGGCGCCGGCCGATGGTGGCCGCTTCGAACAAGAACGTGGTGAACAGGGCCCGATGCGCGGGACGGACGTCTTCGTGGCAGGCGAGACCGGCCAGCAAGGGAATCTCGTCGGCGGTGTGCGGGTAACAGGTGCCCTGGTGCATGACCGAGTCGGCCAGCTCGAAGATCACTTCGTGATCGTCGGAGAAGTCGTCCGCCTCGCTGGTGAGCCACCAGGCCGTTCCGTCGGGCAGACTGCCCTGCCGAGCCTCCTGGTCGCGGGCGACCTGTCGCGCACAGTCGAGCACGGGCGGGAACGGACGTCCGGCGACGGCGCACCGGAGCGGCGTGGCCGGGGCGGGTTCCTCCGGCGGCGGAGGGAAGCGTGAGATCACGTCGCGCCGAATGCGATGGGCGTGCTCCTGGTCGAGTTCATGGACCAGCCCCCGGTGGTCGAATCCGGGCAGCATGGTCTCCCGGCCGGCCAGGGAGCCGCCCAGCCAGAAACCGCCGTGGGCTCTTCCGATGGCCTCGACCGCAGCCTTCTCGCAGTCGTGCTGGTGAAACTCCGACGCCGGGTCGGGGGTTTCCTCGTCCACGACGCTGTCCACGCTCCACCAGCCCTCAAGCTCGGGCCGGGAGAACTCGGGCTTGCCGAACAGCCGGTTCCCCGGGTCCAGATGCGGAAGGTACACCGGGCGCACGGTCACCCACCGGTGTCCGCGTCGAGCCAGCGCCGAGGCCACTGACCGGGCGTCCGCTTCGCTCGGAGCGGCGACGGAGTAGTGGACCACCATTCGGGCGGCCGACCAGGAGGCCGGCTCGTCGACGCCATGACGCGGCGCACGTTCGTTCGACATGCGGCGCAGCATAGGCAGCGGGTCGGACAACGGACCGCCACCGGCCGAAGCGATCGGTACGGGCCGCGGCAGGCATCGGCGCCGCTGATGTCGGAGCCGGCTGGAACACTGCGGCCGTGAGGAACGAGACGACCCCCGACCTTGCCGATGCTTCCGTCGGCTCCCTGCCGCCCACGGCGCGGGCGGAGCTCGCCGGCAATGCCTGGGAGGAGTTGCCGCACTTCTGTACGGGGCGGCACGGTGTGCCCGACACGCCGGAGATCCTTGGCGGGGTGCTCGCCGCCGAACCGGCCCGGCGGGCGCGGGCGGTGGAGGACCTGTACCGGCTGCTCCTCCATCAGGAGCGCCTGTTCCCGGCGACCGCCCCAGCGGCCTTGGTCGTCGCCCGGCTTCTCGACGATCCGCGCACCCTCACCGAAGACCGGTGGGCGTGCCGGGCAGGCCGGCGGCCGCTGCGCGCCGAACTGCTGAACTGGCTGGCCTCGTTCGCCGACACCGCCCGCCTGGACGTCGAGGACGGTGTGGGCGCGGCGCGGGAGCTGGGCGCCGCCCGTGCGGCACGGCCGATGCTTTACGAGCGTGTCGGGGACTTCTGCGAGGACGACGACCCGCGAGTGAGGGAGGCCGCGCTCGCGGCCACCGCCCTGCTGCTGGCCGACCCGGCCCTCGACCCGTGCGTACCCCGGTACGCGCCCGCCGTTCGCGCGGTCCTCGCCGTGAGCGCGGACTCGTACCACCGCTGGATCGCCCGGGAACGGCTGGCGGCCTGGGGCGAGGACATCACCGGTCTCGTCGCCGCGGAGGAGGAGCACCGCGCGGCCCTGGACCGGGTACACGCTCTGGCGGACGACCCGTTCGGGGAGGGTCAGGAGCAGGCGATCCGCCGGCTGGAGGAGCAACCCGAGGACACCGCGGCCCCGGAACGACTCGGCCGTCGGCTCGGGGACCGCACCGCGCCGGCGCCAGCGGCCCCGCGCGAGCCGGCGCCCGAACCGCCCGTGGCCGTCCCGGGGAGCGAGGCGGGGTACCGCGGCCCGTGGCGGATCGCCCGCGAGGAGGAGCGCGCCGAGTGGACGTTCACGCCGTACGTGGGAGTCGGTCCCCTGCACTTCGGGATGGCCTTGGAGGAGATCGCCGGTGCCCTCGGCGAACGACCGGCCGTCACGGCCTCCTCCTATCAGGGCGAAGACCAGCGGCTCGACTACGCCGACTTCACGAAGAACGGCATCAGGGCCCTCTTCCAGGACGGCCGCCTGGGGTGCGTCGCCGTGAACGCCCTCACCGGACCCCAGGTGAGGCTGGACGCGGTCCCGCTGACCGGCTGCGCGCCTTCCCTCGTGGAGGGCTGGCTCGTCCACCGCGCGGCACCGCGGCCCGGCAGCGTGATGTACAGCCCCGCCGCCGATCCGGTCTTCCCCGACCTCGGCCTGGCCATCCGCTCTCAGCGGGCCGGCGACGTCGTCCTGACCCGGCCGCTCTTCCTGCTCCACGACTGGCTCGACCTGTGGCACTCACTGCCCAGCGAGGAGTGGCACTGCTCCTGAAGCGTGGTGGAACAAGACCGCACCCGGACCGCGAGGGACGCCGTGCTCGGCGGCCTGCGGACCGGGTGCGGACAGGTAGACACTGCAATGAAAGGAATCGCAGGTCAGAAGGCGTGAAAGGAGATCACGCCTTCTTGGTCTCCCAGAAGATCTTGTCGATCTGGGCGATGTAGTCCAGCGCCTTCTGGCCCGTCGCCGGGTCGGTGGACGCCTTGGCGGCCGAGAGGGCCTTCAGGGTGTCGTTGACCAGCTGGTGCAGCTCGGGGTACTTCTCGAAGTGCGGGGCCTTGAAGTAGTCGCTCCAGAGGACGGAGACGTGGTGCTTCGCGAGCTCCGCGCGCTGCTCCTTGATGATGGTGGCGCGGGCCTGGAAGTGGGGGTCGTCGTTGCCGGCCATCTTCTCCTGGACGGCCTTCACCGACTCCGCCTCAATGCGGGCCTGGGCCGGGTCGTACACGCCGCAGGGCAGGTCGCAGTGGGCGCTGACCTTGACCTTGGGGGCAAACAGGCGGGAAAGCATGGAGCATTCCTTCCTCGTGATCGTCTTCTCAGGTGCGACATTACTCCCTGGGGGGCCTGTTTTCCTGGGTGCCCCCTGGGGCTTAGGACAAAAGTCCGGGGTCAGACTGGGACTGGTGGAGGAACGGACCGGGGAGGTGCCGGGAATGCCGGAGCTGTCGCAGGAGAGCGAGCGGGGGAGGCCGCCCGCGCCGTTCGGGCTGGCGGAGGTGACGGGACCGTCCATGGTGCCCACGCTCCAGCACGGCGATCAGCTGCTGGTGCGCTACGGGGGCGCGGTCAGGCCCGGTGACATCGTCGTACTGCGGCACCCGTTCCAGCAGGACCTGCTGGTCGTCAAGCGGGCCGTGGAGCGGCGCGAGGGCGGCTGGTGGGTGCTCGGGGACAACCCGTACGCCGGCGGGGACAGCACCGATTACGGGGTCGTGCCGCAGGAGCTGATCCTCGGGCGGGCGTGGCTGCGGCTGCGGCCGTTCAGAGCCGCTCAGCGCTCGCCGCTGGCCGTGCTGCGCTGGGCCGTGTCGGCCGCGCGGCCGCTGTTCGGCGACCGGTCGGCCTCCAGGCGCTTGCGGGCCCGGTAGGCGGCCACGTTGGCGCGGGTGGCGCAGCGGTCGGAACAGTAGCGCCGGGAGCGGTTGGTCGAGGTGTCCAGGTAGGCGTTGCGGCAGGGGGCCGCCTGGCACAGGCCGAGGCGGTCCACGCCGTACTCGGTGAGGTGGAAGGCGAGGCCCATCGCCGCGATCGCCGCGTAGCCCGCGGTGGCGTTGGAGGGGTGGTCGGCCAGGTGCATGTGCCACAGCGGGCGGTCGTCCTCGTCCCGGTGGTCGTGCCCGGAGATCTGGGGGCTCACCGGGAACTCCAGCAGGAGCGAGTTCAGCAGGTCCACGGCGAGCGTCTCGTCGCCCTCGTCGGCCGCCTCGAACACCGACCGCAGCCGGCCCCGGACCGAACGGAAGCGGGTGACGTCGGCGTCGGTGGCGCGGCGGGCCGCGGACGCGTTGACGCCGAACAGGTCACGGATGGCCTCGACCGAGGTCAGGCAGTCCTTGCCCCGGGCCGGTTCCTCGGTGTTGACGAGTCGTACGGCGTAATCCGAGTAATAGGCCAGTTCCACTTGTAGTCCTTACTGGGGCGCTCTATCGTCGTACCGGCGGTCGGGTAACAGTCGATCGTGCATCCAGGGTATTACGCATCCGCGGGGAAAGGCGGGCTCCATGACCACCGGTACCGGAACCGACTGGGCGGCCTGGCAGGAGAGCTGGGACCGGCAGCAGGAGTGGTACATGCCGGACCGCGAGGACCGCTTCCGGATCATGCTCGACATGGTCGAGGCGCTCGTCGGCACGGCCCCGCGCGTGCTCGACCTCGCCTGCGGCACCGGCAGCATCACCGCCCGGCTGCTGGCGCGGTTCCCCGAGGCCACCAGCACCGGCGTCGACCTCGACCCGGCCCTGCTCGCCATCGCGCGCGGCACCTTCGAGGGCGACGAGCGGGTCTCGTTCGTCACCGCGGACCTCAAGGACCCCGACTGGGCGACGAAGCTGCCGTACGACTCGTACGACGCCGTACTGACCGCGACGGCCCTGCACTGGCTGCACAGCGAACCCCTCGCGGCCCTCTATGGTCGGATCGCGGAACTCGTCCGCGACGGCGGTGTCTTCATGAACGCGGACCACATGATCGACGAGAGCACGCCCCGGATCAACGCGGCCGAGCGGGCCCAGCGCCACACCCGTATGGATCAGGCCAAGCGGGACGGCGCCCTCGACTGGGCGCAGTGGTGGCAGCTCGCCGCCCAGGACCCGGTGCTCGCCGAGCCGACCGCCCGCCGCTACGAGATCTACGGCGAGCACGCCGACGGCGACATGCCCTCCGCCGCCTGGCACGCGCGGACCCTGCGGGAGAAGGGCTTCGCCGAGGCCAGGCCCGTGTGGTGCTCCCCGTCGGACAGTCTGGTCCTCGCCCTGAAGTAGGCGGGACAGGGGGAAGGGGCGGTGCGCGCACCGCCCCTTCCCCCGATGTCCGCTCCGCGTCCCGTCACAGCACCTTCGACAGGAACGACTGGGTCCGCTCGTGCTGCGGATTCGTCAGCACGTCCCGCGGATGGCCGGATTCGACCACGACACCGCCGTCCATGAACACCAGGCTGTCGCCCACCTCGCGGGCGAAACCCATCTCATGGGTGACGACGACCATCGTCATGCCGGACTCGGCGAGGTCGCGCATGACGTCGAGGACGTCGCCGACCAGTTCCGGGTCCAGGGCCGAGGTCGGCTCGTCGAACAGCATCAGCTTGGGCTCCATGGCGAGCGCACGCGCGATCGCCACCCGCTGCTGCTGGCCGCCGGAGAGCTGCGAGGGGTAGTTGCCCGCCTTGTCGGCCAGCCCCACCCGCTCCAGGAGCCGCATGGCGTGCTCCCGGGCCTCGGACTTGGCCACGCCCTTGACCTGGACCGGCGCCTCCATGACGTTCTCGACCGCCGTCATGTGCGGGAACAGGTTGAAGCGCTGGAAGACCATGCCGATGTCCCGGCGCTTCAGGGCGACTTCGCTGTCCTTCAGCTCGTACAGCTTGCCGCCCTTCTGGCGGTAGCCGACCAGCTCGCCGTCGACGTACAGCCGTCCGCCGTTGATCTTCTCCAGGTGGTTGATGCACCGCAGGAAGGTGGACTTGCCCGAACCCGAGGGACCGATGAGGCAGAACACCTCGCCCGGCCGCACCTCCAGGTCGATGCCCTTGAGCACCTCCACATGCCCGAACGACTTGTGGACGCCCTCCGCCCTGACCATCGGGACGGTGCCCGCGGTCACGGAGTCCTGCTTGCTCGCCTTGGTGTCGCTCATGCCATGACCTTCCTGCTGGAGAAGGTCGTCAGATGCGCCCTGACCTTCTGCCACGGGGTGGGCGGGAGGCTGCGGCTGGAGCCGCGGGCGTAGTACCGCTCGATGTAGTACTGGCCCACGCTGAGCACCGAGGTCATGATCAGGTACCAGGCCGCGGCCAGGAAGTACATCTCCACCGGGGCGCCGGAGTTCTGGCCGATGTCCTGCGCGTAGCGGAACAGCTCGGGATACTGGACGGCCGCCACGAGCGAGGTCGTCTTCAGCATGTTGATGACCTCGTTGCCGGTCGGCGGCACGATGACCCGCATCGCCTGCGGGATGACCACCCGGCGCAGCGTCTTGGCGTAGCTCATGCCCAGCGCGTGGGCCGCCTCGGTCTGGCCCTCGTCCACCGCGAGCAGGCCCGCCCGGCAGATCTCGGCCATGTACGCCGCCTCGTTCAGACCCAGGCCGAGCAGCGCCGTCAGCAGCGGCGTCATGAAGTTCGACCACTCGTCCTTGTAGAGCGGCATCAGGTTGATGTACTCGAAGACGAGGCCGAGGTTGAACCACAGGAACAGCTGGACCAGCACCGGGGTGCCGCGGAAGAACCAGATGTAGAACCACGCGATGGACGAGGTCACCGGGTTCTTCGACAGCCGCATGACGGCCAGCACGACGCCGCCGACGATACCGATCAGCATCGACAGGACGGTCAGCAGAAGCGTCTTGCTGACACCGGTCAGGATCCGGTGATCGAAGAAGTACTCCGGCACCGCGTGCCAGTTGATCTTGCCCTGGCCGAACGCGTAGATGATCGCGACGAGGATCGCGATGGCGACGACGGCGGACACATAGCGTCCGTAGTGCCGCACCGGGATGGCCCTGATGGCTTCCGGGCCGGCCGGGGGAGTGCCTCGGTCCCCGGCCGTCTTCTCTATGTCAGTCACGGATGTGCTGCCTCTCGGTGGCCGCTGGTTACGCCGCGGGTCACTTGCCGCCGTTGATCACGGATTCCTTGACGGCGCCGTCCTGGGCGCCCCACTTCTGGAGGATCTTCTGGTACTCGCCGTTCTTGATGACCGCGTCCATCGCGGCCTTGATCGCGTCCCGCAGCTGGCCGGCCTCCTTGGAGAGCGCGATGCCGTACGGCGCCGCCGAGACCTGGGGGCCGACGATCTCGAAGTCCTTGCCGCCGCCCGAGGTCTTCGCCGCGTACGCCGCCACCGGGAAGTCGGAGGAGGCCGCGTCCACGCCGCCCGAGCGCAGCCGGGTCTGGGACTGCTGGTCGTCGTCGAAGGGCTCGATGGAGAGCTTCTTGCCGGCCGGACACTTCTTGGCCTCGGCCTTGGCCAGGTCCTCGGAGACGGTGCTGCGCTCGACGGCGATCTTCTTGCCGCACAGGTCGGACCAGCTCGTGATGCCCTGGGTGTCACCCTTGCGGGTGTAGATCGAGACACCGGCGGTCAGGTAGTCGACGAAGTCGACGCCCTCGCCGACCTTCTTGCCGGTGTCCGGGTCTATGCCCTCCTGGCGGTCCTTGTTGTCGGTCATGGCGGACATCGCGATGTCGTAGCGGCCCGAGCGCAGGCCGGTGAGCAGGCCGTCGAAGGTGCCGTTCTGGAACTCGAACTTCACCCCGAGCTGCTTGCCCAGCGCGGCCGCGAGGTCCGGGTCCAGGCCGACGGCCTTGCCGCTGGAGTCCTTGAACTCCACCGGGGCGTAGGCGATGTCCGAGCCGACCACGACCTTGCCCTTGTCGCGGATGGACTGCGGGAGCTTGCTCGCGAGCGGGGCACTGGCCGCGGCGCCGCCGCCGGAGTCGTTGTTCTTGCCCTTCGTCTGGTCACCGCAGCCGGTGAGCAGCAGGGCGCCCGCGACCGCGATCGCACCGACCGCAGCCAGCCGGCGGTGCGTGGCGGTCGAACGACGGGTGGAGCTTGCGGTCATGGTGGATTCCTCCGGCGTATGCGAAGAGTTTGCCGCTGGGTAGACGAGAACACACACCATTGGGTGGCGCGACCTCGCGGGTTTACGGCATCTTGCCATTCGGACTACGGCATTCAGGGGCGCCGATATGTCAAAATCGGATAACGGGTGACCCCCGAACCCCATCAGGTCGGTACATCCTCGGTCTTCCGGTGCCATATCGCACCGGTCCACCTGCGTGATTCCCGTCCCATCGCCGGGAAATCTCCGGCACATCTCAGAATGTGGACGGCTGGACCTGTGGGTGTCGTACGACTTCCCGGCCGCCCGGCCCCGCCGAGTCCCTGGACCCCCGCGTCGCCGATCACCACGGCCGTCAGCGGCGTGTCACCTCTGTGCTGCTTACTGGTTCCCAGATGTGACCTTGGACCTATTGGACTCGTCGTGGGCGCCGTCCGTCCGGTAAGAAGGTTCTTTACACCCCTCATCCGGGGCTCAGGGCGCGTGTGCGGCGCGCCCGTCGCGCATGGACCCGTGCGTATCCGCAACCGGGCCCTGCGCGGTGCCCGCCCACCCCTCACCAGGAGTGGTCGACCCTCAAACCATGCATACCTAAGGGGTAGAACAAGTGGCAGCGGAGATCGTCAATCCTCGCAGCGACATCGGCACGGACCAGGACGGCGGGGCCGAGCCCCTCGATTCCTTCGATCCGGTGTTCGCTTTGCACCGTGGCGGCAAGATGGCTGTGCAGGCCACCGTGCCGGTCCGCGACAAGGACGACCTTTCCCTCGCGTACACGCCCGGCGTCGCGCGCGTGTGCACCGCGATCGCGGAGCAGCCGGAGCTCGTCAACGACTACACATGGAAGTCCTCCGTCGTCGCCGTCGTCACCGACGGCACGGCCGTGCTCGGACTCGGGGACATCGGTCCCCAGGCCTCCCTCCCCGTGATGGAGGGCAAGGCGATCCTGTTCAAGCAGTTCGGCGGCGTCGACGCGGTGCCGATCGCGCTCGACTGCACCGATGTGGACGAGATCGTGGAGACCGTCGTCCGGCTCGCGCCCTCCTTCGGCGGAGTCAACCTGGAGGACATCTCGGCGCCCCGGTGCTTCGAGATCGAGCGCCGCCTCCAGGAGCGCCTCGACATCCCGGTCTTCCACGACGACCAGCACGGCACGGCCGTGGTGACGCTCGCGGCGCTGCGGAACGCGGCGCGGCTCAGTGGCCGGGAGATCGGGCAGCTGCGCGCCGTGATCTCGGGCGCCGGGGCGGCCGGTGTCGCCATCGCCAGGATGCTGGTCGAGGCCGGCATCGGCGATGTGGCGGTGGCGGACCGCAAGGGCGTCGTCTCCCTGGACCGCGAGGACCTGACCCCGGTCAAGCGCGAACTGGCCGGCTTCACCAACAAGGCCGGGATCAGCGGCACGCTGCAGGACGCGCTCAAGGGTGCGGACGTCTTCGTCGGCGTCTCCGGCGGCACGGTCGCCGAGGAGGCCGTGGCCGCCATGGCGGAGGGCGCCTTCGTCTTCGCGATGGCCAACCCGACCCCCGAGGTGCACCCCGAGGTCGCGCACAAGTACGCGGCGGTCGTCGCCACCGGGCGCTCGGACTTCCCGAACCAGATCAACAACGTGCTGGCCTTCCCCGGGATCTTCGCGGGCGCGCTCCAGGTGCGGGCCACGCGGATCACGGAGGGGATGAAGATCGCGGCGGCGGAGGCGCTGGCGGCGGTGGTCGGCGACGACCTCGCGGCTGACTACGTGATTCCGTCGCCGTTCGACGAGCGGGTGGCTCCGGCGGTCACCGCGGCGGTGGCCGCGGCGGCGCGGGCCGAGGGCGTCGCCCGTCGCTGAGTCCGGCCGCTGAGTCCGGCCGGGACGGCCCCGCCCGCTGGGCGGGGCCGTCCCCTTTTCCCCGGCCGCCCGGCCGCTCCGCCGTCCGGCCCGCGTGTCGAACGGGTGCCCTCGGAGGCAAGAGGGCATGTGTCACAGAGCGGTCCGGTTCCGTCACGGCGCCGGCGCACCTATCGTCGACCCATGTTCGCCGTCTACGCCGCCCGAATCGACCGCGACCAGCCGCTCACCGGCCTTGAGTTGGGGGAGCGTCCGGCTCCCGAGGCCCGTCCCGGCTGGAGCACCATCGATGTGCGCGCCGCCTCCCTCAACCACCATGACCTCTGGTCCCTGCGAGGCGTCGGCCTCCCGGAGGACCGGCTGCCGATGATCCTGGGCTGTGACGCCGCCGGGGTCGACGCCGACGGCAACGAGGTCGTCCTGCACTCCGTCATCGGCCAGACCGGCCACGGCGTCGGCCCGACCGAGCCGCGCTCCATCCTGACCGAGCGCTACCAGGGCACCTTCGCCGAACAGGTCGCCGTGCCGACCTTCAACGTGCTGCCCAAGCCGAAGGAACTGTCCTTCGCCGAGGCCGCCTGTCTGCCCACCGCGTGGCTGACGGCGTACCGGATGCTGTTCACCAACGCGGGGGTACGACCCGGGGACTCCGTCCTCGTGCAGGGCGCGGGCGGCGGGGTCGCCACGGCCGCGATCGTGCTGGGCAAGGCCGCGGGGCTGAAGGTGTTCGCCACCAGCCGGGACGAGGCGAAGCGCAAGCGGGCCCTGGAGCTCGGGGCGGTGGAGGCCGTGGAGAGCGGGGCGCGGCTGCCGCAGCGGGTGGACGCCGTCATCGAGACGGTGGGCGCCGCGACGTGGTCCCACTCGGTGAAGTCGCTGCGGCCCGGCGGGACGCTCGTCATCTCCGGCGCGACCAGCGGGGACCGCCCCTCGCACGCGGAGCTGACCCGCATCTTCTTCCTGGAGCTGAAGGTGGTCGGCTCCACCATGGGCACCAAGGAGGAGCTGGAGGACCTGCTCTCCTTCTGCGCCACGGCCGGGGTACGGCCCGTCATCGACGAGGTGCTGCCGATGGACCGCGCCCGCGAGGGCTTCGAACGGATGGAGTCCGGCGGGCAGTTCGGGAAGATCGTGCTGACCACGTCCTGAGGTTCGCCGGGGAGCCGTGGGCGGGTCCGGGGCGCCGGGCCCGCCTTTTCCGTGCCCCGCGTCACCCGCCCGCCCCCTGCGGGGACTACCCCTTCGGTGGCCGCAGTGTCGACGCTATCTCCGCCGCCGCCCGCGACAGATGCTCCCGGGCCGCCCGGAGCTGGTCCGGAGTCACCCCGTGGTCGCGGGACAGGTCGCGGATGCCGTCGCGGAAGCGGTCCAGAAGGCGGTCGAGGTCGCGGGCGGGGTTGTCGGTCGGGGGCTCGTGGGTCCAGGCCGGAACGTAGTCGGCGGGGAAGTCGGTCGTGGGAGCGGTGTACGCCGGCGCGGGGCGGGGGCTCGTCCAGTCCTTGCCCAGGTCGCCCAGTTCCCTGGCCAGCTCGGTCAGGCCCTCGCGGACGCCCGCGGGCCAGTTGCCGCGGGCGAAGTGGTCCTGGACGCGGCGGGCGACGCGCTGCATCTCCTCCTGGGCCTGCGCGCGGGCGCGGGCCTGGGCCTCCTGGGCCTGGCGGCGGGCGCGCTGGGCCTCCTCGCGGGCCCGGCGGCTCTCGTCCTTGGCGCGGCGGGCCTGTTCCTTCCACTCCTGCCTGACCCGGCGCATCTCCTCCTTGGCGACGCGCCAGGCGTCCATGTCGCCCTCGGCGGCGCCCTCCTCGCGGGCCTCGGACGCGGCGGCGCGCATCTCCCGGCGCAGGTCGCCGGCCGCGCCGCGCACATCGGCCTTGATCTCCGCCGCCAGCTCCGCCACCGACTCGCGGATCTCCAGTTCCAGGTCGGCCAGCTCGCCGCCGCGGCCCGCGAGTTCGGCGCGGCCCGCGTCCGTGATGGCGTACACCTTGCGGCCGCCCTCGGTGGTGTGGGTGACCAGGCCCTCGGCCTCCAGCTTGGCCAGCCGGGGGTAGACGGTGCCCGCCGAGGGGGCGTACAGCCCCTGGAAGCGTTCCTCCAGGAGGCGGATCACCTCGTAGCCATGGCGCGGGGCCTCGTCCAGCAGCTTGAGCAGGTACAGGCGCAGGCGTCCGTGAGCGAAGACGGGGGGCATGTCAGAGCACCTTCTTCCCGGTCGGGCCGCCGGACGTGTCGCCGGAAGCGTCGTCGGACGCGCCGTCGGGGCGGCGGAGCAGGGCGATCGCGCCGGAGACCGTGGTGGCCCGGAGCCGTCCCGTGCCCGCGCCCAGCCGACCGGTGATCTTGTGGGCGCCCCACTGGCCGTGCACCCGCAGCCCCTCGAAGGCGTTGGAGATCCTGCCGCTCGCCGTGTTCGCCTCCACCTCCGCGTCCGCCGGGTGCGGCAGCCGGATGGCGATCTCGCCCGAGACGCTGGTGAGATGGACGTCCGTCGGGCCCTCCGGGTCCAGGTCCACGATCATCGAGCCGCTGACCGAGTCGGCCCGGACGGCGGGGCCCGAGCCCTCGATCACGGTCAGGTCGCCGGAGACCGAGGTGAAGCGCAGCTCGCCGGTGACGGCCTGCGCCTCCAGGCTCCCCGACACGGTGTTCGCCTGGACCGGGCCGGAGAGGCCGACCAGGGCGGTGTCGCCGGTGACGCCCCTGACCACCGCCGGGCCCCGGATGCCGGAGACCACGGCGCCGGCGGCGACCGTGCCCACCTCCACCCTGGTGTCCGCCGGGACCGTCAGGGAGACGACCGCGCTGCGGCGCCAGCTCCTGCGGTCCAGGAACTTGGCGAAGCCCTGCCAGGTCAGGTCCTCGTAGCCCACCGACAGGGTGCCGTCCTTCTGGGTCACCACCAGCGGCGGGCCCTCTATGGCCGACACCTCCAGGCGCGCGGGGCCCTCCTCCACCCCCACCACGTTCACCGTGCCGCCCGCGATGCGGACCTGCAGGGTGCTCACGGGGGCGTCGAACGTCAGCTTCTGTGGCTCGGCGACGGACCACTCGGACATGGGGGACCTCCTCGGCCGTACCCGATCGTGACGCGCCATATCGCGTCTACGAGAAACACGATATATCGTGGGGTCGCGAAGTCAAGACACTCTTTCGGGAGAGCCGCCCCGCGCATTGCATACGCTGGTGACGACGCCGGTGCCTGTCCCGCGGGGCCGGACGCATACGCACACCCAGGAGACGCAACCCCATGTACTTCACCGACCGCGGCATCGAGGAGCTGGAGAAGCGGCGCGGCGAGGAGGAGGTCACCTTCGAGTGGCTCGCCGAGCAGCTGCGCACCTTCGTGGACCTCAACCCCGACTTCGAGGTGCCCGTGGAACGCCTGGCCACCTGGCTCGCCCGCCTCGACGACGAGGACGACGAGTAAGCCC
The DNA here is from genome assembly GCF_040706415.1 of Streptomyces sp. NPDC048106. Taxonomy (NCBI): domain Bacteria; kingdom Bacillati; phylum Actinomycetota; class Actinomycetes; order Kitasatosporales; family Streptomycetaceae; genus Streptomyces; species Streptomyces sp. NPDC048106. The sequence goes on from NZ_JBEZND010000019.1 coordinate 102,433, forward strand.
GGTAACGCGGCCAAGCCGGCTGAGCCGAGCAGGCGGACGAGAACGAGCAGGCATGCGGAAGGGCCCGGCTCCCCCAGGGGAACCGGGCCCTTTCCGTGCCGCCGTGCCTGAGGCCTACGCCTCGAACACCTCACGCACCAGCTGCTCCTGCTCGGCCTGATGGCGCTTGGCGGAGCCGACCGCCGGGGACGAGGAGTGCGGGCGCGAGATGCGCCGCAGCCGCTCGCCGGCCGGGATGTCGGCGCCGACCGCCAGGTCGAGGTGGTCGATCAGGTTGAGCGCGATGAACGGCCAGGCACCCTGGTTCGCCGGCTCCTCCTGGACCCACAGGTACTTCTCGGCGTTCGGGTACTTGTTGACCTCCGCCTGGAGCTCGGCACCCGGCAGCGGGTACAGACGCTCGATGCGGATGATCGCGGTGTCCGTGGCGCCCCGCTTCTTCCGCTCGGCCTCCAGGTCGTAGTAGACCTTGCCCGCGCAGAAGACGACCCTGCGGACCGCGGCCGGGTCGGCCGTGGCGTCGCCGATGACCGGGCGGAAGCCGCCGGTCGTGAACTCCTCCGCCTTGGAGGCGGCGGCCTTCAGGCGCAGCATCGACTTCGGGGTGAAGACGACCAGCGGCTTGTGGGCCGGGTTGTGCACCTGCCACCGCAGGAGGTGGAAGTAGTTCGACGGCGAGGTGGGCATGGCCACCGTCATGTTGTTCTGGGCGCAGAGCTGGAGGAACCGCTCCGGGCGCGCGGACGAGTGGTCCGGGCCCTGGCCCTCGTAGCCGTGCGGCAGCAGCAGGACGACGCCGGAGGTCTGGCCCCACTTCTGCTCGGCCGAGGAGATGAACTCGTCGACGACCGTCTGGGCGCCGTTGACGAAGTCGCCGAACTGGGCCTCCCACATCACCAGCGCGTCGGGACGCGCGAGCGAGTAGCCGTACTCGAAGCCCATGGCCGCGTACTCGGACAGCAGCGAGTTGTAGACGTTCAGCCGCGCCTGGTCCTCGGAGAGGTACTGCAGCGGGGTGTACTCCTCGCCGGTCTCCCGGTCGATCAGCACCGCGTGGCGCTGGCCGAAGGTGCCGCGCTGGGAGTCCTGGCCCGCCAGGCGGACCGGGGTGCCGTCGAGCAGCAGGGAGCCGATGGCCAGGGTCTCGCCCATGCCCCAGTCGATGGTGCCGTCCTCGACCATCGCCGCACGGCGCTGGAGCTGAGGCTGCAGCCGCGGGTGCACGGTGATGTGCTCGGGGATGTTGACCTGGGACTCGGCGATCCGCTTGACGACCTCGGAGGAGACCGCGGTCGGCACCGTGGCCGGGAAGCCGTCCTGCGCCTCCTGGGGGGCACCGGCGGCCGGCTGCGCGGTGGTGGCCTCGCGGACCTCGGTGAAGACCTTCTCCAGCTGGCCCTGGTAATCCTGGAGGGCCTGCTCGGCCTCTTCCAGGGTGATGTCGCCGCGACCGATCAGGGACTCGGTGTAGAGCTTGCGCACCGAGCGCTTCTTGTCGATTAGGTCGTACATCAGCGGCTGGGTGAAGGCCGGGTTGTCCGACTCGTTGTGACCGCGGCGGCGGTAGCAGATGAGGTCGATCACCACGTCCTTGTTGAACGCCTGGCGGAACTCGAACGCCAGCCGGGCGACGCGGACGACGGCCTCGGGGTCGTCGCCGTTCACGTGGAAGATCGGGGCCTCGATCATGCGGGCCACGTCCGTCGCGTACATGGAGGAACGCGAGGACTCGGGGGCCGCGGTGAAGCCGACCTGGTTGTTGATGACGATGTGCACGGTGCCGCCGGTGCGGTAGCCGCGCAGCTGCGACATGTTCAGGGTCTCGGCCACCACGCCCTGGCCCGCGAAGGCCGCGTCGCCGTGGATCGCCACCGGCAGGACGGTGAAGTCCGTGCCGCCCTTGTTGATGATGTCCTGCTTGGCGCGGGCGACGCCCTCCAGGATCGGGTCGACCGCCTCCAGGTGGGAGGGGTTGGCGACCAGCGAGACCTTGATCTGCTCGCCGTCCAGACCGGTGAAGGTGCCGTCGGCGCCCAGGTGGTACTTCACGTCGCCGGAGCCGTGCATCGACTTCGGGTCGAGATTGCCCTCGAACTCGCGGAAGATCTGCGCGTACGACTTGCCGACGATGTTGGCGAGCACGTTCAGGCGGCCGCGGTGGGCCATGCCGATGACGACCTCGTCCAGGCGGGACTCGGCGGCCGAGTCGATCACCGCGTCGAGCAGCGGGATGACGGACTCGCCGCCCTCCAGCGAGAAGCGCTTCTGGCCGACGTACTTGGTCTGCAGGAACGTCTCGAACGCCTCGGCCGCGTTCAGCCGGCGCAGGATGCGCAGCTGCTCCTCGCGCTCCGGCTTGGCGTGGCCGCGCTCGACCCGGTCCTGGATCCACTTGCGCTGCTTGGGGTCCTGGATGTGCATGAACTCGATGCCGGTGGTGCGGCAGTACGAGTCGCGGAGCACACCGAGGATGTCGCGCAGCTTCATCATCGACTTGCCGGCGAAACCACCGACGGCGAACTCGCGCTCCAGGTCCCACAGGGTGAGGCCGTGCTCGACGATGTCCAGGTCGGGGTGCTTGCGCTGGCGGTACTCCAGCGGGTCGGTGTCGGCCATGACGTGGCCGCGGACCCGGTAGGAGTGGATCAGCTCGAAGACGCGGGCGGCCTTGGTGACGTCGTCGTCGTGGGACGCGTCGATGTCCTTGAGCCAGCGGACCGGCTCGTAGGGGATGCGCAGCGCCTCGAAGATCTCGTCGTAGAACTTGTTCTCGCCGAGCAGCAGGTTGGCGACCTGGCGCAGGAACTCGCCGGAGGCGGCGCCCTGGATGACCCGGTGGTCGTAGGTCGACGTGAGGGTCATGACCTTGGAGACACCGAGCTTGTTCAGGGTGTCCTGGCTGGTGCCCTGGAACTCGGCCGGGTAGTCCATGGAGCCGACGCCCATGATCACGGACTGGCCGGGCATCAGACGCGGCACGGAGTGCACGGTGCCCAGGCCGCCGGGGTTGGTCAGGGAGACCGTGACTCCGGTGAAGTCGTCCATGGTCAGCTTGCCCTCGCGGGCGCGGCGGACGATGTCCTCGTAGGCCTGCCAGAACTCGAAGAAGTTCAGCGTCTCGGCCTTCTTGATCGCCGCGACGACGAGCTGGCGGTCGCCGTTGGGCTTGACCAGGTCGATGGCGAGACCGAGGTTGACGTGCGCCGGCTTGATCAGGGTCGGCTTGCCGTCCTTGACGCCGAACGAGTGGTTCATCGCCGGCATGGCCTTGATGGCCTGCACCATCGCGTACCCGATGAGGTGCGTGAAGGAGATCTTCCCGCCGCGGGCGCGCTTGAGGTGGTTGTTGATGACGATGCGGTTGTCGAACAGCAGCTTCACCGGGACGGCGCGGACCGAGGTGGCGGTCGGCATCTCCAGCGAGGCGTCCATGTTCTTGGCGACCGCGGCGGCCGGGCCGCGCAGGGTGACCAGCTCGGGGCCGGCGGGGGCTTCCGCGGCGGGAGCGGCCTTCGCCTTCGGCTGAGCGGGCGCCTGTGCGGGCTGCGCCGGCTTGGCCGGGGCGGGGGCCGCCGGGGCCGCCTGCGCGGCGGGGGCGGGCGCCGGAGCCGGGGCGGCGGCGGGCTTCGGGGCCGCCGGGGCCGCGGGCGCCGGAGCGGCCTGGGGCGCCGGGGCGGGGGTCGCTGCGACCCCCGAGGCCGCCGTCGCCGGCGCGGGCGTGGCAGGCGCGCCCGGCTTGTAATCGGCGAAGAAGTCCCACCAGGCACGGTCTACCGAATTCGGGTCCTGGAGGTACTGCTGATAGATCTCGTCGACGAGCCACTCGTTCGCGCCGAACGCGGCCGCGGGGTTCTTCCCGGCGGCTTGGTCGTCGGTGGAGATGCTCGAGTTACTGGGGGACTGTGGCGACACGGCGGCAACCGCCCTCTTCCGCTTCACAAGGTGATGGACAGCGGGAATAAAGGCTACGCCTTGGAGACCGGGAAGGTCAGGTCGGGCCCGTTCATCGTCGTGTAAGTCACACCGAAAAACTTGTTTCAGGGCTTGAAATGGCGGGAAACAAGCGGGGTTCCGGGTGTGTGAGGGTGCACTCGTGCGGCCCTGCGCCCCCGGTCTCTGCGGGCGGTGCGGGCCTGTGTCGATGCACACGTGTCCAGCTGCGCGAAGACGGCGTGGACGACCGTGGATCTTGTGCCTTCGCCGGAACTTTACGTCAACTTGAAGCGGAGTTCGCTCCCGGAAGGGTGACGATGATCCGGCAGCCGCGCTCGGATTCGGCCACGCCGATCCGGCCGCCGTGCAGGTCCACCGCCCAGCGGGCGATCGCGAGCCCGAGGCCGGTGCCGCCGTCGCTGCCCGGACCGTGCGGCCGGGTCACCGCGCCCCGGTTGAACCGCTCGAACACGCGGTGCCACTCCGAGCGGGGGATGCCCGGACCCTCGTCCAGGACCTCCAGCTCCAGCGAGTCGGGATGGGGCCCGCGCCGCGCCTTCACGGTCACCCGGCCATGCGGCGGGCTGTGCTTGACCGCGTTGTCGATCAGGTTGGCGACGACCTGGTGGATGCGCTCGGGGTCCGCGTGCGCGGTCAGCTCCGGCGGGGAGACGTCCAGGTGCAGATGGACGTCGGTACGGGTGTGGCTGCCGGAGCCGGTGGCCATGCCCGCGCGCGCCGAGGCGACCATGTTCGCCTCCTTGAGCACGCCCGACAGGTACGGCCACACCTCGAAGCGGCGCAGCTTCAGTGGTACGACGCCGTTGTCCAGCCGGGACAGGTCCAGCAGGGTCTCCACCAGGCGGCCGAGCCGCTCGGTCTGCTTCAGGGCCGTCCGCATGGTCTCCGGGTCGGCCTGGGTGACCCCGTCGACGATGTTCTCCAGCACGGCCCGCAGCCCGGCGATGGGGGTGCGCAGCTCGTGGGAGACGTTCGCGACCAGCTCCTTGCGCTGCCGGTCCTGGGCCTCCAGCTCGTCGGCCATGACGTTGATCGTCTGCGCCAGGTCGCCCAGCTCGTCCCGCCGGCTCTCGCGCACCCGGCGGGTGTAGTCGCCCTGCGAGATGGCACGGGCGACCGTGTTCATCTCGTCCAGCGGCATGGTGAGCGAGTGCGCCACGAACTGGGTGATCAGCAGGGTGGCGATCATCGAGAACACCGTGATGAAGCGCAGCTCCGTCTTGGTGTGCACCGCGACGATCGACAGACCGGTGGTGATCAGCACCGCGATGACGACCAGCGCGCCCAGTTTGGTCTTGATCGAGAACGGGCGCACCCCGCCCCAGGGGTCCTCCGTGCGGGCCCCGGGGCTCTTCCGTGCGGCCTGGCGCCCGCTCACGCTCACGGGTTCGGCGTCTCCAGGGCGTAGCCCACACCGTGCACCGTGCGGATGCGTTCGGCGCCGATCTTGCGGCGCAGCGCCTTGATGTGGCTGTCGACGGTGCGGGTGCCGGAGGCGTCCGCCCAGTCCCACACCTCGGCCAGCAACTGCTCCCGGGAGAGCACCGCGCGCGGGGTGTTGGCCAGGCACACCAGCAGGTCGAACTCGGTCGGCGTCAGGTGGACGTCCTCGGACTTCACCCGCACCCGGCGCTGCGCGTGGTCGATCTCCAGTTCGCCGAGCCGCAGGATGCCGGAGCGGGGCGTGGAGGCGGCGATGGCCGCCCGCTCCACCCGGCGCAGCAGCACGTGCACCCGCGCGGCCAGCTCGCGCATGGAGAACGGCTTGGTCATGTAGTCGTCGGCGCCGACCCCGAGCCCGACCAGCATGTCCGTCTCGTCGTCCCGCGCGGTGAGCATCAGCACCGGCACCGGGCGCTGGGCCTGCACGCGCCGGCAGACCTCCAGGCCGTCGAAGCCGGGCAGCATGATGTCGAGGATCAGCAGGTCGGGCTGCCAGGCCTCGGCCGTGTCCACGGCGGCCGGTCCGTCGGCCGCGGTCTGCACGAGGAAACCCTCGGCGCGGAGCCGGGCCGAGATGGCGTCGACGATCGTGGGGTCGTCCTCCACGACCAGCACCCGGCGCTGGGCGCCCGGGGTGGTGGTCGTCGCCGCCGCGCCGCTCTGGGAGGTGTGTGTCTGCTCCATCGCCCGCCCCTGCTTGTTGCTTTCCGGAACCCGTGGGGTGATCCCATGTCTGCGTCCGACGCGAAAGATCCGCGTCAGGGAAGCACCCTACGGGGATCGGCCGTGCCGTCGCTATCCAGGGCGGACGCCGAGGTGCACGGCGTCCGGAACTCCCCGGGCAACGGGCACCTCTTCGGTACGCACCCGTCGGAATCCGGCATTCCGCATGGTTCCTTCAAATTCCGGAGACGGCTGCGCCGACCATACGGCAAGTACCCCGCCCGGCCTCAACACCCTTGCGCAGGCGGCCAGTCCGGCCGGTGAGTACAGGCTTTCGTTGTCCTCGGTGACCGTCCATCCGGGACCGTTGTCGATGTCGAGGCACAGCGCGTCGAACGTGTCCGATGTCTCATTGACGTAACGGACCAGATCGGCTCCGACGATCTCGGTGCGCGGGTCTTCGAGCGCCGCGGAGGTGAGCCCGGAGAGGGGCCCCGAGCGATGCCAGTCGACCACGGCGGGCTCCCGCTCCACGACCACGATCCGTCCCCAGCGAGGGTCGTCGGACGCGTGTGCGAGTGAGAATCCGACGCCCAGGCCGCCGATCAGCACGGCCGGTGCCGGTCGCCCGTCCAGGGCGTCGTACGCCGCGTCGACCAGCAGCCGCTCCGAGCGGCCGTCCGAAGTGTCCATGAGGAAGCAGCCGTTGGCGATGATCTGGAGCAGCGCGCCGTGCCTGCGCAGCACCACCTCGCCGTACGGCCCCTCGCGCCGGTCCAGCACCAGGGGGGAGTCGTCTGGGACAGCCATGGGTCCATCCTGCTTGAACGGGGCTTTGCTTTCACGGCAATTACGGATGCCAGTCCGGGGCCGCGGGCGCCGGAGGCGGCCGGAACGTATGAGGTTGCCGTGAAATCGCGCTCCCGCGGCGCCGGTCGTGGACAGCGGCGCCCCGCCGCGCCGAGGCTGGGGCGCGACGGAAGGAGCGCCACCGTGGAACGGATCGCGCCGGATCCCGTGGGCGCGGACCTGCTGGACGGTGTGCCCCGCCAGTGGGCCGCCGCGCCCCCGGCGCCGCCGGCCCGCCGCCTCGCGGTGCCGCGCGTACGGCCCTGGCGGCTGCTGCCGACGCCCACCGGGGCGCCGTTCACCTTCGGCTACGCGGCGGTCCTGGCCGTCACCTCCCAGATCGCGGCCCTGGCGCCGCCCGGCCTGGTGCGCGCCCTCCAGCAGGGCTCCAGCACGGACGTGGCCCACCTGGTGCGTTCGCCGGCGGTGGTGCTGCTGACCAGCGCGCTGTGGATCGCGGGCGGGCTGCTGACGCCGTACGCGGGCGCGTTCGTCCTGGTGCTGACGGCGCTGGAGCGGCGCATAGGCGGCGCGCGGGCGGCCTGCGTCTTCCTGGCCGGACACGTCCTCGCCACCCTGGCCACGGAGGTCCCGGTGGGTCTCGCGGTCCTGGCCGGCCGCCTGCCGCCGACCTCGCTGCACCGCCTGGACTACGGCATCAGCTTCGGCGTGGCGGCGAGTTCGGGCGCCCTGGCGGGCCTCCTTCGCCCGTGGCTGCGCTGGCCGCTGCTCGCCGTCGCGGCGGGCCTGCTGCTGAACGACCTGCTGGCCTACGCGGACCCCCTGACCGACTGGGGCCACCTGATGGCGCTGGCGATCGGGACGGCCACCTGGCCGCTCGTGCGTCGCTGGGCCGGGCCGTCCCGGGCCGCGGGGAACCGCGCGAGCGGCCGGAACACCCCCTCCCGCCTGCGGAATCCCGGTGATCGCTGACAGCGAACACCCGGTTGGGAACATTCCTCCGGCGACAGACATTGAGTCGGCATAGCTCAAGTTGACTGCCCAAGGGGAGATCATGGCTGCTGAGTCACCGGCGTTCACACTCGTCCTGCCCGTGCTGCCGCTCGACGACGAGGTCGTGCTGCCCGGCATGGTGGTTCCGCTGGACCTGAGCGACGCCGAGGTACGGGCCGCGGTGGAGGCCGCCCAGGCCGCCGCGCGCTCGGAACCCGGCAAGCCCAGGGTGCTGCTGGTACCGCGGGTCGACGGCACGTACGCCAAGACCGGCGTGCTGGGCACGGTCGAGCAGGTGGGCCGGCTGGCCGACGGCGACCCCGGGGCGCTGGTCCGCGGCCGCAGCCGCGTCCGCATCGGCGCCGGCACCACCGGGCCCGGCGCCGCCCTGTGGGTCGAGGGCGCGCAGGTGGACGAGACCCTGCCCGACCCGCTGCCCGGCCAGGTCGCCGAACTCGTCAAGGAATACAAGGCGCTGGCCACGAGCTGGCTGCGCAAGCGCGGCGCCTGGCAGGTCGTGGACCGCGTCCAGGCCATCGACGGCGTCTCCGCGCTCGCCGACAACTCCGGCTACTCGCCCTTCCTGACCACCGAGCAGAAGGTCGAACTCCTGGAGACCGCCGACCCGGTGGCCCGGCTCAAGCTCGCCACGCAGCTGCTGCGCGACCACCTCGCCGAGCAGGACGTGGCCGAGACCATCGCCAAGGACGTCCAGGAGGGCGTCGAGAAGCAGCAGCGCGAGTTCCTGCTGCGCCGTCAGCTGGAGGCCGTCCGCAAGGAGCTGCGCGAGCTGAACGGCGACCAGGAGGGCGAGGAGTCCGACGACTACCGCGCCCGCGTGGAGGCCGCGGACCTGCCCGAGAAGGTCCGCGAGGCCGCGCTCAAGGAGGTCGACAAGCTGGAGCGGTCCTCCGACCAGTCGCCCGAGGGGAGCTGGATCCGCACCTGGCTGGACACCGTCCTGGAGATGCCGTGGAACGAGCGGACGGACGACGCCTACGACATCCGGGCCGCCAAGGAGATCCTCGACGCCGAGCACGCGGGCCTGGAGGACGTCAAGGAGCGCATCACCGAGTACCTGGCCGTGCGCAAGCGGCGCGGTGACCGCGGCCTCGGCGTGATCGGCGGGCGGCGCGGGGGCGCGGTGCTCGCGCTCGTCGGCCCGCCCGGCGTCGGCAAGACCAGCCTGGGCGAGTCCGTCGCGCACGCCATGGGCCGCACGTTCGTCCGCGTCGCCCTCGGCGGCGTCCGCGACGAGGCCGAGATCCGCGGCCACCGCCGTACGTACGTCGGCGCGCTGCCCGGCCGGATCGTGCGCGCCATCAAGGAGGCCGGGTCGATGAACCCGGTCGTGCTCCTGGACGAGATCGACAAGGTGGGCTCGGACTACCGGGGCGACCCGGCCGCCGCCCTCCTGGAGGTGCTCGACCCGGCGCAGAACCACACCTTCCGGGACCACTACCTGGAGGTCGAACTCGACCTGTCCGACGTCGTCTTCCTGGCCACCGCCAACGTCCTGGAGGCGATCCCGGAGGCCCTCGCCGACCGCATGGAGATCGTCCGCCTGGACGGCTACACCGAGGACGAGAAGGTCGTCATCGCCCGGGACCACCTGCTCCCGCGCCAGTTGGAGCGGGCCGGGCTCGACCAGGGCGAGGTCACGCTGGAGGAGAGCGCGCTGCGCAAGCTCGCGGGCGAGTACACGCGGGAGGCGGGCGTGCGCACCCTGGAGCGCTCGATCGCCCGGCTGCTGCGCAAGGTCGCGGCCCAGCACGAACTGGGCGAGCGGGAGCTGCCGCGCACCGTCGCGGACGGCGATCTGCGGGCCCTGATCGGACGGCCGCGCCATGTGCCCGAGTCCGCGCAGGACCCGGCCGAGCGCCGTACGGCCGTGCCCGGGGTGGCGACCGGGCTCGCGGTCACCGGCGCGGGCGGCGACGTGCTCTTCGTGGAGGCGTCCCTCGCCGACCCGGAGACCGGCGCGCCGGGGCTGACCCTGACCGGTCAGCTGGGCGACGTGATGAAGGAGTCGGCGCGCATCGCGCTGAGCTTCCTGCGCAGCCACGGCGCCGAACTGGGGCTGCCGGTGACCGACCTGAAGGACCGGGGCGTGCACGTCCACTTCCCGGCGGGCGCGGTCCCGAAGGACGGCCCGAGCGCGGGCGTCACGCTGACCACCGCGCTGGCCTCGCTGCTGTCCGGCCGTCAGGTGCGCACGGACGTGGCGATGACCGGCGAGGTCTCGCTGACCGGCCGGGTGCTGCCCATCGGCGGCGTGAAGCAGAAGCTGCTCGCCGCCCAGCGCGCCGGGGTGACCACAGTGATCATCCCCAAGCGCAACGAGCCCGACCTGGACGACGTCCCGGCCGAGGTGCTGGACAAGCTCGACGTCCACACCGTGACCGACGTCCGCCAGGTCCTGGAACTGGCGCTCGCGCCCGCGGCGGACGGGGCGGCGCCGGAGGTTCCCCTGGCGGCGTGACGGACGCCGGGGAACGGCAGGACCCGGGTCCCGTGAGGGAGGCCCGGGTCCTCACCCCGCGTACACCGGCTCATCGAGCCGGGCGTACGCGGGGCGTCGGCCGATGGCGCCCGATGGCCGCCGTCGGACCGTCAGCCGTTGGCGAGCGCCTGGACGCGGTCCAGCGCGCCGTTGAAGTAGTCGTGGTCGCCGACGGTCGGGCCGGAGGAGGTGTACTGCCACATCGTGTAGTACGACCAGCCGGCCGGCAGCGTCCCCACGGTCGAGGCGTAGCGGGCGACCCACAGCGGGTTGGTGGCGCCGAAGCCGGAGTAGTTGCCGGTGCACTCGGTCCACCAGCTGGTGGCGGTGTAGATCACGGCGTCACGGCCGGTGAGGGACTTGTAGGTCTTCGTGAAGTCCGAGATCCAGCTCACCATCTGGCTGGCCGTCTTGCCGTAGCAGTCGGCGCCGTACGGGTTCCACTCGATGTCGAGCACGCCCGGCAGGGTCTTGCCGTCCTTGGACCAGCCGCCGCCGTGCGCGACGAAGTAGCTCGCCTGGGTGGCGCCGCTGGTGGTGTCCGGGGTCGCGAAGTGGTACGAGCCGCGGATCATGCCCACGTTGTACGAGCCGTTGTACTGCTGGGTGAACGAGGGGTTCGTGTAGTACGTGCCCTCCGTCGCCTTGGTGTAGGCCCAGCGGACACCGCTGCCGTACAGGGTCGACCAGGCCACGCTGCCCTGGTAGTTGGAGACGTCCACACCCTCGGTCTGGGTGGCGTCACCGCTGGTGGGGGTACCGTGCGTGCCGTCGTGGGCCGCGACGGTCTCGCCCATGTAGGCGGTGCCGCGGGTGGGCGTGGTCGCGGCCTGGGCGGTGCTGAGGGGGAGTGCGCAGGCCACCGCCGCGAGCAGGGCCGTGACCATGACGGCGAGCGGGCGTGGGCGCAGTGATCGGGGTCTGGGCGCGGGCATGACGTGCCTCCGGGGAGCGTGGGGTGAAAGTGGGGGGAACATGGCAGTGACCTCGGAAGAGGTGCACTGTCGTGGGCATGTCATTCAATGCCTGACGAAAAAGCTACGCACGTAGACAAGGCGTGGGAAGGGGGTCCGGCCGCTGCCGTTGGTCTACGCCTGCGAAATACTTACGGAGCTGCGGCAATGACGGCGTTGGACAGAAACTTTCAGGACCGCGAAACCGATCAGGGGTGTGACGTGCACGAGGACGCGAACGGCGCGGAAGCATGCGTCGCCGAGCAGGTGACGCCCAGTGGTGCAGACCAGGAATTCCTGGCACTCGAACGCGAGTTGACCGTACTGCTGCGACGTGCCCGCGCCAACCAGGGGGAGATGGCCCGGGAGGTCCACCCCGACCTGGAGTCCTCCGCCTACGGGCTGATGATCCGGCTGAGCGAGCACGGCGGCCGGCGGGCCACCGAACTCGCCGGCTACTTCGGCGTCGGCAAGGCCACCATGTCCCGCCAGTTGCGCTCCCTGGAGGAGCTGGGCCTGATCACCCGCGAGCCCGACCCCGCCGACGGCCGCGCCTGGCTCGTCACCCTCACCGAGGAGGGCCACCGCCGGGTAGGCACGGTCCGCGAGGCCCGCCGCGCCCGGTACGTCAGCGAGCTCGCCCACTGGGACCGCCGGGAGGTGGCCGAGCTGGCCCGGCTGCTGCACGAGCTGAACGGGGTCATGGAGAGGTGACCCGAGCGGTCCGGGCGTGATTTCGCCCTACAGCTCGACGTACACCACCGTCGCGTCGTCGTGCGTCTTGCCGCGCCCCAGGAACGCCCGCTCCTCCCGGTCCGCCGCCTCCAGGCGCCGTACCCGGTCGACCAGCGAGCGGGCGCCGTCCCGCGCGAGGACGCCGAACAGGCCCCGCCAGTCGCCCTGGCGGAACGTCTCCGCCCAGCGGGTGGCGCCGTCCGTCAGGGCGGCCAGCGCGGCGACCTCGCGCCGGGGCGCGGTGCCGGTCACCGCGCGGGCGGCCACGGCCGGGTCCGCGGCGGCCGTGAAGAAGCCGCCCTCCTTGTTGCGCAGGTTCGCGTCCACCAGGGCGTCGGTGGCGAGGGCCGAGCGGGGCAGCCGGGCGAGCCGGTCGTCCAGCACCGCGGTGACCTCGCCGGCGGGCGAGCGCAGCAGCAGCGTCGAGTCGCAGAGCACCAGGTACTCGACCGTTTCGGCGGACCAGCGGGCCATGACCACGGTTGCCTGCGGGGTGCGCGGGTGAGAAAGGTCACAGGTGTCCGCATGGGCCCGCGCCGTTTCTCCGATCGCCAGGGAAAGGATGCCCGCGAGCGTCAGATCCCGGGCGGAAACGGTCAGTTCGGTCAGCGCGCCACCGAGCCGCGCGGTGAACCAGGGGACGGAATGCAGACAGCCCGTCTCCCCGGTGGGCGGCGTCACTCCGTCCAGCAAGATCACGCAACCACCCTGTCCGGAAGCGGGTAGCCGGACATCGGCGAAGTCCTCGTTGGGGCGGGTGGCGTCGCCGGGTTCCGAGACGAGATCAGTTCGCATCCAGCCAGTCTGCACGAGCCCTTCACAGCATCCCCCAAAGCCTGGCAATCGCCCTCGGATCGGCGGACTCGCGCAGGTCAGGCGCCTGGTTTGGGCAGGAATGGGCCACTCCGAAAAAGCGCGGTGGCGAATATTGCCAAACCCTGCCGCGCGCGTCCAACCGGCCCGCCGTACGAGGTCGCGGCACGCGCCAGAGGAACTTGCCCGCCAACTCCCCTCCGTGTTCACTCCTTCGGGTGGCGGGTCAGGTGATGCGCGACCACCGCCCACCGGCGCTGGGAGGGTCGGGAACCGTACGAACCGGGTGCACGCACCACTTGGCACCGAGCTGACGGGGTGCCACCCGGGCCCTTGGGTAGACGAGTTCAGGAATGCGAGCACCGGTGCAGATGAAGCGGCCTCGGCGCACAGGCAGGCAGACGGCCCCCGAGAAGGCCGCCCCCGAGACTCCCGTGGGCACCGGCCGGCCCACGCATGTGCGCACCCGGCTGATCGTCGCCGTCGCGGTCGTGGCCGCCGCGGTCGCCGGTGCCGGTGCCCCCTCCCTCCTCACCGCGTCCTCGGACGTCAGCGACTCCCAGGAACTGGTGACGCTGGCCGCCCGCACCCAGGACGCCCTCGCCCTCGCGGGCTCCCTGGCCGACGAGCGCGACGAGGTCACCTCCTACATCGCCGCCGGGCGCCCCGAGTCCAAGGCGCCCTCCGAGGACCGCAGCACCCGCGTCGACCGCCAGGTGGCGGACCTGCGCGCCGACAGCGACACCCCGGCGGACCTGCGCGGCGACCTCGACCGCATCGCCACCGTCCGGCGCGCCGCCCTCACCGGCAAGAGCACGGCTCTGGAGGCCCACCAGGCGTACTCGGCGACGATCGGCGAACTGCACCGGCTCGCCGGCCGGCTGGCCGAGCGGACACCCCCGCGGGCCGGCTCCGGCGCGTACGCGCTCGCCGAACTGGACACCGCGGTCCAGCAGTCCGCCGCCGCCCGCGGTCTGCTGCTCGCCGCGCTCGGCGTCCCGGCGACCACCCGGACGGTGATCGACCCCGTCACCGGCCTGCCCACCACCACCTCCGTCCCCACCGAGGCCGGTCGCAAGCAGCGCGACGCGCTCACCGCCGCCGCCCAGCAGGCCCGGCTGCGCGCCGACGCGGCCCTCGCCGACTTCCGCGAGACCGCGCCCAAGGCGGCCGTCGACGCGTACGACTCCACGGTCACCGGTGCCGACGTCAACTCGGCCGAGAAGTACCTGGACACCCTCACCGCCCAGCCCACCTTCCCCGCCGGCGCGTCGGCCACCAGCGCCGCCAAGCTGGACGCGGCCCTGTCCGGCCGTATCGACCTGATGCGCGGCGCGGAGTCGGCCCTCTACGAGCACCGCACCCAGGACCTGGAGAAGCTGCGGGACGACGACGTCACCGCGCTGGAGATCCGCATCGCCGTCCTCGGCGTGCTGATGCTGGTCGCGGTGGGCATCGCCACCGCCATGGCCCGCACCCTCACCCGGCCCCTGTCGGTGCTTCGCCGCGGCACGGCCCGGCTCGCCGAGCCCGGCGACGCGGCCGGCCGCGAACCCATCGCCTTCACCGGTCGCAACGACGAGTTCGCCCAGGTCGTCCGCTCCGTCAACGCCCTGCACGCGCACGCCGTCGCGCTGCACGAGCGGGTCGCCACCCTGGAGAGCGACCGCAAGCACCTGGTCGGGCAGCGGCAGAAGATGGCCGACGCCCGCGAGGAGCTGCGCGCCGAACTCGCCGACGCCGCGGCCGAGCTGGGGCGGGTGCGGGCCAGTATCGGCGGCACCTTCGTCAACCTGGCGCTGCGCACCCTCGGCCTGGTCGAGCGCCAGCTCGCCGTCATCGAGGGGCTGGAGGAGCGCGAGCAGGACCCGGAGCGGCTGGCCACCCTCTTCAAGCTGGACCACTTCGCCACGGTGATGCGCCGCCACAGCGAGAACCTGCTGGTCCTCGCCGGCACCGAGCACGTGCAGCAGCACCACGGGCCGGTGCCGCTGGTCGACGTGGTGCGCGCCGCGGTCAGCGAGATCGAGCGGTACGAGCGGGTGCGCATCGCCGCGCTGCCGCCGCACGCGCACCTCGCGGGCTTCGCCGCGGACGACCTCTCGCACCTGCTGGCCGAACTGATGGAGAACGCCACCACGTTCTCCCCGCCGGACGTGCCGGTCGAGGTCTCCGGCTGGCTGCTGGAGTCCGGCGAGGTCATGCTCTCCGTGCACGACGAGGGCATCGGCATGGCGGACGACCGCCTCACCCGCCTCAACGCGCGCCTCGCCGCCTTCGACCCCGACTCCGCGTACGACCAGGAGGGCGACGACGGCCTCGGGCTCGGCCTGTACGTCGTGGCCCGCCTCGCCCACCGGCACGGGGTGCGGGTGCAGCTGCGCGAGCAGAAGCAGGGCGGGGTCGCCGCGGTCGTGGTCCTGCCGGCCACCCTCCTCGCCGACGCCCCCGCCACCGCCGTACCCCCGGGGACCGCCACCTCCACCACCGGCACCTTCTCCCTTCCGGGCGCCGCCGCCGAGGCCAACTCCAACGTCCTGCCGACGCGCCCGAAGGACGGCGACGAGCAGGACCCGCTGGTGGCGCTGGCGGAGCAGGCGGTCAGGGACGCCGGGGTGGAGCAGGCGCAGGGGCCGGAGGAGGCTCCGGGGGCGGAGGACGCGCCGGGTGACGCCTCCGACGAGGCGGTGCCGGCGGCCGCCGAGGAGACGACGCACGAGCAGGCCGGCCCCGGCACCGAGCAGGCGGAGGCCCGCCCCAAGGCCCCGGTGGAGACCCTCGCCGAGACCACGATGGAGCTGCTGCTCCCGATCAGGGACGGCGCACCGCACGACACACCAGGCGACGTACCGGACGCAGCACCGGACGAAGCGCCGGACAAATCCCCGGTTCCCGCCACGCCCGCGTCCGCGCCCGTCGACGAAGACGGCGACGGCGAAGCCGAGGAGCGGGTCACCAGCAAGGGGCTGCCCAAGCGCACGCCCAAGATCACCGCACCCGCGCCGGCGCCCCGCCGGCCCGGCACGAACGTCGACGCCGAGGCCCTGCGCCGCAGGCTCGGTGGCTTCCGCCGAGGAGCACAGGCCGGCTACCGCGACGTCGAGGCGGAGATCGCAGACCATACCGAGGAAGCCACGGGGGGCCCTGTCGAGGAGGCAAGCAGTTGACCGCTCCCAGTACCTACGGGCTGAGCACGGAAGCCCGCAATCTGCACTGGCTGCTGACCAACCTGGTCGAGGAGGTCCCCGGCATCCAGTCCGTCGCCGTGGTCTCCTCGGACGGTCTGCTGCTGCTGTCGTCCGACCCGGGCCACACCCAGCAGTCCCGCCAGGCCCGTCCCGGCAAGGGCCCCCGTGGCTCCGCCGCCGACCTCGCCACCATCGTCTCCGGCATCGGCAGCCTCACCCTCGGCGCCGCCAAGCTGATGACGCTCGGCGGGGTCAAGCACACCATGGTCGCCATGGAGGAGGGCAGTCTGTTCGTGATGTCCATCAGCGACGGCTCACTGCTCGGCGTGCACGGCTCCGCCGAGTGCGACATGAGCGTGGTCGCCTACCACATGGCGCTGTTCGTCGGCCGCGCCGGCCACGTCCTCACCCCGGAACTCCGCAGCGAGCTGCGCAAGTCCATGGAGTCGGCGGGGAGCGCCCGATGAGCGGCACGCCGAAGAAGCTCCCCGTGCGCGGGGGCGAGCGCAAACCCGCCCGCGTGCGCCCCTACTCGCTCACCGGCGGTCGCACCCGCTTCGGCCACGTCCTCCTCGTGGAGACGTTCGTGGCCAGCACCGCGGCCATCGAGGCCCCCGAGGAGCGCAAAGAGCTGACGAACGGGTCCCTCGCCGGCGTCATGCCGGAGATGCGGGCCATCGTCGAACTGTGCCGCCGTATGCGCACGGTGGCCGAGATCGCCGCGCTGCTGAAGATGCCGCTCGGCGTGGTCCGCGTGCTCCTCAGCGACCTCGCGGACCAGGGAAAGATCCGTGTGTACGGCACCGGAACGGGTCACGGCACCGGCCGCCCGGACCGCGCTCTGCTGGAAAGGGTGCTGAGTGGACTTCGCCGTCTCTGACGCCGCCGCCTCCTACGGAGGCACCGCCCCCCTCGTCGCCGGGTTCGCCGAGCCCGACGAGGACCTCAAGGCCTGGCAGACGGACCGGACGCGGGCCCCCGTCGCGACGAAGATCGTGGTGGCGGGCGGCTTCGGCGTCGGCAAGACCACGCTGGTCACGGCCGTCTCGGAGATCACGCCTCTGCAGACCGAGGCGCTGATGACCCAGGCGAGCGAGGGCACCGACGACCTGTCCGACACCCCGGACAAGGTCACCACCACCGTGGCCATGGACTTCGGCCGCCTCACGCTCGACGACGACCTGGTGCTCTACCTGTTCGGCACGCCGGGCCAGCAGCGGTTCTGGTTCATGTGGGACGACCTGGTGCGCGGCGCGATCGGCGCCGTCGTCATGGCCGACACCCGCCGCCTGAAGGACTGCTTCCCCGCCCTGGACTACTTCGAGAGCTGCGGGCTGCCGTACGTCGTCGCGGTCAACCACTTCGACGGCAGCGAGCGGTTCGACGCCGAGGACGTGCGGGAGGCGCTGACGATACCCGCGCACATCCCTGTCATGATCATGGACGCGCGCCGCCGGATATCGGCCATCGAGACCCTTCTGGCCCTGGTCGGCCACGCGCTGGACGAAACCCCCGAGTAGTCCTGTAAGGAGCCACCACCCGCATGCGCAAGATACTCGTCGTCGGAGCCGGCCAGTCCGGACTCCAGATCGCCCTCGGCCTGCAGTCGCACGGCTACGAGGTCACCCTGATGTCGAACCGGACCGCGGACGAGATCCGTTCCGGCCGCGTCATGTCGACGCAGTGCATGTTCCACACCGCGCTCCAGCACGAGCGCGACCTCCAGCTGAACTTCTGGGAGTCCCAGGCCCCGAAGATCCAGGGGCTCGGCGTCTCCGTCGCGGCCCCCGGCTCGCACGACCCCGGCCCCACCCAGCGCGCCATCGACTGGGTCGGCAGGCTCGACGGCTACGCCCAGTCCGTCGACCAGCGCGTGAAGATGGCCGGCTGGATGGAGACCTTCGCCCAGCGCGGCGGCCAGCTGGTCATCCACGGCGCCGCGGTCGGCGACCTCGACTACTTCTCCCGCACCTACGACCTCGTGCTGGTCGCGGCCGGCAAGGGCGAGCTGGTGTCCATGTTCGCCCGCGACGCCGAGCGCTCCGCGTACAGCGAGCCGCAGCGCGCGCTCGCGGTGGCGTACGTCCACGGGCTCGGCCCGCGCCCGGAGCACCCGGAGTTCGACGCGGTCCGCTGCAACCTGGTGCCGGGCGTCGGCGAGCTGTTCGTGATGCCGACGTACACCGTCTCCGGGCGTGCCGACATCCTGTTCTGGGAGGGCATACCGGGCGGCCCGCTCGACGTCTTCAACGGCGTCAAGGACCCTTCCGAGCACCTCTCCCTGACCCTGGAACTCATGGAGAGGTTCACGCCCTGGGAGTACGCGCGGGCGACCAAGGTCGAACTCACCGACGCCGGCGGCACGCTGGCCGGCCGGTACGCGCCGACCGTCCGCAACCCCATCGGCCGGCTGCCCTCGGGCGGTCTGGTGCTCGGCGTCGCCGACGTGGTCGTGGCCAACGACCCGATCACCGGGCAGGGCTCCAACTCCGCGGCCAAGTGCGCGGCCACGTATCTCGCGTCGATCCTGGAGCGCGGTGAGCAGCCGTTCGACGAGGAGTGGATGCGGGAGACGTTCGAGCGGTACTGGCAGACGGCGCGGCACGTCACCAAGTGGACGAACGCGATGCTGGCGCCGCCGCCGGAGCACGTCCTGAACCTGATCGGCGCGGCGGGGCAGTCGCAGCCGGTGGCGGATCGATTCGCCAACGGCTTCGACAACCCGGCCGACTTCGAGAACTTCTTCTTCGAGCCGGAGAAGGCGGACGCGTACCTCGGGTCTCTGGCGGGGGCCTGACCGCCGCGGGGCCGCGCGGCGGGCGCGGCCCCGCGCTCCGGGCATCGCTATCCCGGGCGCACGGCTCCGAGTACGGGATTCGAGGCCACGGGCGAGATCTTGACCGACGTCCCCGGTCTCGGGGCCTGTACGACCTTTCCGCCGCCCACGTAGATGGCCACGTGCGTCGCCTCCGGGAAGTAGATGACCAGGTCTCCCGGGCGGAGCCGGCCGAGCGGCACCCTTCTCAGCCGGTGCCACTGCTCCTGGCTGGTGCGCGGGATCGGGGTGCCCGCGTGCTGCCAGGCCTGGGAGGTCAGGCCGGAGCAGTCGTAGGCCGAGGGGCCCTGTGCGCCCCAGACGTAGGGCTTGCCCAACTGCCCCAGGGCGAAGCGGACGGCGCGCTCGCCCTCGGGGGAGGGCGGGCGGTCGTCGGCGAGTGAGCCGGCGAGGGCCCGCTGGGCCGCGGTGACGCCCTGCTGTTCGAGCCGGTCGACGGCGGCCAGTTGGTCCGGGTCGAGGGCCGCCAAGAGGCGTTCCACGTCGGCGAGCCTGGCCTGGACGGCGTCGCGCTGTTTCTTCTGCTTGTCGGCGAGGGCCAGTTGGGTGCCCAGGGCCTTGTGGGCGGCGCGGGCGACGGCGTCCGTGTGCTTCTCGGCGCTGGTCAACCGGGCGACCGTACGGGCGCGTTGGCGGGCCAGTTCGTTGAGGACATGGCCCTCGTCCAGGGCGCGCTGCGGATCCGGGGCGAGCAGCAGGCTGACGTAGGGGCCGAGGCCGCCGGAGGTGCTCTGGTATTGCTGGCGGGCCAGCCGGCCGGCGTCGGCGCGGCTGTCCTTGAGGGCGAGCCGGGCGCGGTTCAGTTCCCTGTCGAGGCGGGCCACCTCGGCCTTCTGCCGCGTGAGCCGGTCGGCGGTGGCGTCGTAGGCCTCGGTGGCCTGCTCGGTCTGCCGGTACAGCTTCTGCAGGTCCGTCAGCAGCTGGGAGACGGACCGCTGCCGCGGCTCGGGCGCGGCGGTGGCGGGCGCGGGCACGAAGGCGGCCTGGGCCGCCACCGTGACCGTACAGGCCAGGCGCACAAGCTTTCCTGACACGTCATCACCTCGGGTGCGGAAGGGGTGGGCGCATTGCAGTCCCCTATCCGACCGCGATAATCAGACGTATCCGTGTGGGGCGCGCGCCGCGTGTGCGCGGTTCGGCGCAACCCTGTCACCCGCGCGTGTCATCCGGGTTGCCGGACGGCTTGGCGTGCGGCTTGGACCAGGGCCAGCGGAGGCGGCCGCCGGAGGTGTCGTCGGGGTCGTACGCGTACTTCCACCCCTGGATCAGGCCCAGCCGCCTGCTGTGGCCGCGCGGCACGCGCCGGTAGACGTACACCGTGGGCGGGCCGCCGTCGGGGGCGGGCACGGGGATGCGGTACGTCTTCGGGGGGTGCCCGGTCGGCCCGAGCAGGACGGGCAGCACGCGTCCGTCCATGGGGCCGCCCTCGAACGGGGTGTCCTGGCTCTTCACGGTCTCAGTCTCGGCCATCACGGGCGAGGGTGCCCACGAGGGCGGCGGTCTGTTCGTCGCGGGCCGCGGTGACCGAGAGGACGGCGACGAACTGGTCCACCAGCCAGTCGCGCAGTTCGCCGGCGGGCGGCTGCTTGTCCTCGTCCAGCCAGATCAGGGAGGCCGCCTCGACGGCCGTGATCCACATGCGGACGGTCATGCGCAGCCGGGGGCCGGGGTCGGTGGCGCCGAGGTGGCTGAAGATGTGCTCGGCGGCGGCCCGGCGCACCCCGTCCACGATGGCCGTGGTGCGCGAGGTCTCCGCCACGCTGCCGCCCCGCAGCAGTGCGGCGAAGCCGGTGTCGTGCTCGTCCACGAAGGTCAGATAGCGCTCCAGGGCGCGGGTCAGCCGGGCCAGCGGGGAGCCCGTGCGGGGCTCGTCGAAGCACTGCCGCAGCTCGTCCGCGGCCGACCCCAGCGCGGCCTCGTAGAGCTGCTGCTTGCCGCCCGGGAAGTACCGGTAGACCAAGGGCCGGGACACTCCGGCCGCCTCCGCCACGTCGTCCAGCGAGACGTCCTCGGGCGCCCGGTGCGCGAACAGCGACAGCGCGGCGTCGAGCAGCTGACGCCGGCGCTCCTCGACGCTGAGCCGGCGGTAGGCGGGGGTGGCGGTCTGGGAGGTCATGCCCCGCAGCGTAACGTGCGTGCCCGCACGAGCGCCGCGTGCCGACCGGCCTGTCCGTAACGGCACGGTGCTGACGGCCGGCGGTGCCGGGGTGTTGTTACCAAGTACGGACAGAACCGGCTGAACCGCTCTCGGGAGGGGGTCATCTGACGGGGCGTAGGTAACAGTGGACACCCGAGGGGGACTTCGATCATGACTGCTCACCGTGCGCGCGCCACCGTCCGTTCCGCCGGTCTGGTGGCCGTCGCCGCCGCCGCGGCGTTCTCGCTGACCGCGTGCCAGGGACAGGGAGGGGGCAAGGGTGACGCTTCCGGCCCGGAGAAGCACGTCTCCGGCGCCGTCGCCTCTCCCGTCGCCTCGTCCGTGACCCGGGCAGCCTCCGCGGCCGGCGGTGGCGCGCCCCGTGCCACCGTGGCGGCGAGCAAGGAGACACCGGCCCCGCACCGCACCCAGACCCTGCCGGACGGCAGCACGGCCGAGATCTACCGGTTCGGCGCGCAGGGGTACCACGCCAAGATCGTCAACCACGGTTCGGTCCTGGCCACACTGGACGCGAACGGGCGCGATGCCGGGCTCGACGCCAACGACATGTTCATCGTGCTCACGCTGGGCGGCGAGGTCCACGCCTGGATGGGCGGCGGTCACCAGGGGCCGGGCACCTTCGGGCTCGCGGGCGGCTGGAAGGCCGAGGTCACGAAGTCCGGCGAACTCCGCTACCGCGCGCGGATCATCGGCCACGACGGAGTGGCCGCCACTCTGCTGACGAACCAGCACGATGTCGGGCTCGACGCCAACGGCGTGTACATCGTGCTCAGCGCCGGCGGCGTGATCAGCGCCCACGAGTAGCGACCACGAGTGGTGGCCGGGAGGGGGCCGGGAAGGGGCCGGGAGGGGGCCGGGGGCCCGGCTACGCCAGCAGCCCCGAGGACCGCCACATCCGCCGCCCGACCCCCCGCAGCACCCCGATGTCGTCCAGGAAGTCGGTCAGCCGCTTGGCGCCGGTCTGCATGACGTCGCGGCGGTGGGCGCTGGCCTTGACCTGCTCCATGGCCTCGCGCTTGTCGAGGCCGACGTTGGTGTAGACCTCGGGGTTGACGAAGGCGACGGAGAAGACGCGGGCGAACTCGCCGGAGGTCACCCGGGTGAACTCCTGGGACCAGCGCGGCGCGGTCACCATCTGGCGGCGCAACTCCTCACGGGCATAGCGCACATGGCGGGCCTCCTCCACCACGTGGATCCGCGTCACGCCCCGGACGAGCGGCTGCACCCGCTCGTCCGGGAAGGTCAGGCGCTGCATCCAGTCCAGGACCTCCTCGCCGAGCAGGGTCGCCGTGAAGGAACCCGGGGTGGTGGAGATGGTCTTGAAGAGGCGGCCCAGGTTCAGGTGGGCCTTGCTGACCGGGTACCAGGGGGTGCCGTTGTGCGCGATCAGGCGCGCGAACATCTTCGAGTGGCGGCACTCGTCCTCGATCTCGGTGAGGGCGTAGCGCACGTGCGCGCTCGTGGCCGACTTGTCGTAGATGTGCCGGACCAGGAGCTGCATCAGGATGAGTTCGAACCAGATGCCGAGCGAGGCCAGCGCCGCGGCCTCGTGGCGGGACAGCAGGATGCGCTGCTCCTCGCTCATCCGCTGCCACATCGGCGTGCCGTACAGCGAGACCAGCTCGGGCGGCCAGAACCACTTGCCCTCCTCGAAGGGCGCGTCCCAGTCCAGTTCCTTGTCGGGGTCGAAGGAGTGCTTGGCGGAGGAGACCAGCAGCCGTTCGGCCACCTGTTCCCGGTCCTTGAGCAGGCCGAGCGCGTCGCGCAGGCCGTCCAGCGCGTCCGCTTCCGTCAGCGTCGTCATGGCTCCCTCACCTCGTTACCCGGGGGTATGTTGTCCGCTAACTTATGAGACTGCTTGTCAGCAAGGCCGTCAATCCCCCGCGCACGACTTGTTGACCGCCCGTCTGTCCTTCCGTTCACTCTCGTGCAGTAGCGTGCTGGCGTGTCCATGCCTCCGTCCCCGCAGCAGCCGCCGTCGCCGAACCAGCCCGGTTCCCCGTACGGCCAGCAGCCTCCCTATGGCCAGCAACCGCCTTACGGCCAGCAGCCCCCGTACGGCCAGCAGCCTCCTTACGGCCAGCAGCCGCCCCAGAACCCCGGTCCGTACGGCGGTTCGCCCTACCCCCAGCCGGGGCCCCAGCAGGGGGCCCCGCAGCAGCCGCCCTACCAGGGCTGGGGCGGTATGCCGCCCGTCGTGCCGCCGCCCCCGAAGAAGCGGCGGCTCGGCCTGATCCTCGGGATCATCGGCGGTGCCGTCGTGCTGATCGTGGGCGGTCTGGTCGCCCTCGGCGCGATCGGCTACAAGGCGGCGACCACCTTCCCCGACGCCAAGAACAAGCTCACGCTCCCGCAGACGCTGCTCGACGGGAAGTACGAGCTGGCCAAGGACCTCTCCGACACCGAGGGCAAGAAGATCGGGGACGAGGCGGACGGCGCCTGGGACGCCAAGGACACCCACGGTGTCGTCGGCAGCTACGACCTGGGCGGCGACCAGGCCAAGGGCACCCTGGTGGTGTCGGGCATGTACGGCCGCTTCAAGAACACCGACATGGCCCGCCGCAACATGATGAAGGGCGCCGCCGAGGGCGACGGCGCCAAGGTCGCGGTGCCGGCGAAGGACTTCGACCTCGGCGGCGTCACCATCACCTGCGAGGTGCTGACCCAGGAACAGCTCGGCACCAAGATGACCCTGCCCATGTGCGCCTGGGCCGACGACAACACCGGCGCCACCATCGCCGTCGTCGACACCCCGCACCTCTCCCAGGATCCCGCGCAGGTCGATCTGGCGGCGCTCGCCAAGCAGACCCAGCAGATCCGCTCCGAGGCGGTCAAGCCGATCGGCTGACCGCCGGGGCGTCCCCGGGCGCGAACGGCGCCCGCAGCGTGAAGGCGTACGGCGTCGGGCCGTGCGCCCTCAGGTGCAGCAGCCGGTCCTCCGCCTCGGCGACCGCCGGGCGGTGGCCGGCCGGCACCCACCACAGCGCGGTCACCGCCTCCTCCAGCCGCTCGAAGAACTCCCGGCGCCGGGCCAGCAACTCCCGGTGCAGGCCCCGGTACATGAACGCGGTGAGCGCGCCCGGGTCCCGCCACACCGACAGGTTGACGATCATCCACGCGTCCCCGAGCACCGGGACGTCGGTCGCGTTGCCGGAGTCGCCCCGCAGCCGCCACACGAAGCCGTCCGCGGCGTCGGCGACCGCGTTCACCGGGTCGAGCCCGTCCACGAAGTCCTTCAACTGCGGTGCGTCCAGCGGGTGTCTGAGGCGGGCGACGTTGACCTGGGCCAGTTCGTACACGGGTGCGGTATTCGTCATGGTGGAACCCTAAGGAGACTTTGGCCGCCTCCGGGAGCCCCGTCTCACCGGCCGAGCACCGCCCGCATCACGTCCCGGGCGATCGGCGCCGCGTCGCCCCCGCCGCTGATCTCGCCCCGGTCCGCCGAGGCGTCCTCCACCACCACCGCGACCGCGACCGCCGGCTCCACAGCGTCCCGGGCCTGCGCCCAGGAGACGAACCAGGCATACGGCAGGCCGGTGTTGCCCACCCCGTGCTGGGCGGTGCCGGTCTTGCCGCCGACCACGGCATCGGGAATGGCGGCCCGCGTGCCGGTGCCCTCCCGGACCACCCCGGTCATCAGCTCCTTCAACTGCTCGGCGGTGTACGGCCGCATCACCTGACGCACCGGACGCGCCCCGCTGCCCGCGACCGTCTCCCCACCGCGCCGCACCGTCCGCTCCACCAGGTACGGCGGGTGCAGCCGGCCGTCGTCGGCGACCGCGGCCGCGACCATCGCCATCTGCAACGGGGTGGCGCGGGTGTTGAACTGCCCGATCGAGGACAGCGCCAACTGGGCTTTGTCCACATGCCAGTCGAAGCTGCTGGGCGCGACCTGGAAGGGGACGCGCACCCCGCTGTCGTTGAAGCCGAACGCCTCCGCCGTGGCCTTCATGTCCCGCACCCCCACGTCCACGCCCAGCTTGGCGAAGACGGTGTTGCAGGACCACTCGAAGGCGTCCCGCAGCGAGGTGTCCGCACAGCCGTCGGCCTCGTTGGTCAGCCGGGTGCGGGTGCCGGGCAGCCGATAGGGGTCGGGGGAGTCGGTGCGCGCGTCCAGGTCGGTGATCACACCCGCGTCCAGCGCCGCCGCCGCGGTGACCACCTTGAAGGTCGAACCCGGCGGATAGGTCTGCCGTACCGCCCGGTTGAGCATCGGTTTGTCCGGATCGCCGTTGAGC
Organism: Streptomyces sp. NPDC048106; assembly: GCF_040706415.1. NCBI lineage: Bacteria > Bacillati > Actinomycetota > Actinomycetes > Kitasatosporales > Streptomycetaceae > Streptomyces > Streptomyces sp. NPDC048106. Next base: position 127,720 of record NZ_JBEZND010000019.1, read on the forward strand.
CGCGCCCACGCCGCGGTCACCGCCTCGCCGTTGCCGGAGAGCTGGGCCGGGTCGTACGAGGGGCTCGTCACCAGGGCCAGGATCCGCCCGGTCGCCGGCTCGATCGCGGCCACCGCGCCCTTGCGCCCGCCGAGCCCCCGGTACGCCGCCTCCTGCGCCGCCCGGTTCAGGGTCGTCACCACGTCCGCGCCCGGACTCAGGCCCCGCGTCACGTCGTTCCACAGCGGCAGCGGCGCGAGCATCGGGTCGGTGCCCGAGAGCACCCCGTCCTCGGCGTCCTCCAGGAACGCGGTGCCGTACGACTGCGACGCGAAACCGGTCACCGGGGCGTACAACGGGCCGTCCGTGTAGGTGCGTTCGTAGCGCAGCTGCTCATGGGTGTCCACGGAGCCGGTGACCGGCCTGCCGCCCACCAGGATGTCGCCGCGCGGCTGCTGGTAACGCGCGATGGCGGAGCGCCGGTTGGCCGGGTTGCCGGTGTAGTCGCCGGCCTGGACGAGCTGCACCCGCGCCGCGTTGGCCAGCAGGGCCGCCAGCAGCAGGGTGCAGAACCCGCAGGCGTGCCGGATGTACCGGGCCATCGGGCGCCCGCTCTCGCCCACACCCGAGAAGTCGCTCACGGCGCCTCCCTGCCGTCGTACTGACTGCGCGCCGAGTCGCTCACCCGGATCAGCAGGGCCACGATCGCCCAGTTGGTCACCACCGAGGAGCCGCCCTGGGCGAGGAACGGCATCGCCATGCCGGTCAGCGGGATCAGCCCGGTGACCCCGCCCGCGATCACGAACACCTGGAGCGCCAGGATCGAGGCGAGCCCCACCGCGAGCAGCCGTCCGAACGGCTCGCGCAGCGCGAGGCCGGCCCGGTAGCCGCGCTCCACCAGCAGCGCGTACAGCAGGATGATCGCCGCCAGGCCCACCAGGCCCAGCTCCTCGCCGGCCGTGGCCAGGATGAAGTCCGACTTGGTCGCGAAGCCGATGAGCACCGAGTGCCCGAGCCCGAGCCCGGTGCCCAGCAGCCCGCCCGCCGCGAACGCGAACAGCGACTGGGAGAGCTGGTTGGGCCCCCGCCCGGCCTCGATGGTGGCGAACGGGTGCAGCCAGTCCGCGATCCGCCCGCCCACGTGCGGCTCCACCCGGCCGACCGCGACCGCCCCCAGCACGGCGAGCACCAGCCCCACCGCGATCCAGCCGGTGCGCCCGGTGGCCACGTACAGCAGCACCACGAACAGCCCGAAGAACAGCAGCGAGGTGCCGAGGTCCCGCTCCAGGACCAGCACCCCGACGCTGAGCAGCCAGATCGTCACGATCGGCCCGAGCACCCGCCCGGTCGGGAACTGCATCCGCCACAGCCGGCGGCCGGTGTACGCCAGCGCGTTGCGGTTGGCGGCGAGGTAGGCGGCGAAGAACACCGCCAGCAGCACCTTCGCGAACTCGCCCGGCTGGATGGAGAATCCGGCGATCCGGATCCAGATCCGGGCGCCGTTGACCGCCGGGAAGAGGATCGGCAGCAGCAGCAGCGCGAGCGCGGCGACCACGCACACATAGGAGTACCGCTGGAGCATCCGGTGGTCGCGCAGCAGCAGGACCACGACGATGAACAGGGCCACCCCGAGCGCGGACCACACCAGCTGGGCGGGGGCGGCCCTGTCGCCCGGCGTCTCCAGGTCCAGCCGGTAGATCAGCACCAGGCCGAGCCCGTTGAGCAGCACCCCGATCGGCAGCGGCAGCGGATCGGCGTAGGGCGCCCGCAGCCGTACGGCGAGATGGGCGAGCAGCGCGAGCACCCCGAGCCCGGCCCCGTACGCCAGCGCCCCCGGCGGCAGCCGCCCGGCGCGGGCCAGGCCCACCGCGCAGTACCCGTACACGGACAGCGTGACGGCCAGCACGATCAGCGCGAGCTCGATGCCGCGGCGCCGGGGCAGCGGTACGCCGGCCACGGCCGTCCGGGCCGTCGCCGCGGCGGTTCCGGCGTTGGTCATGCCCGGAACCTATCTAAAAGGGACGTTCTGTTCGTGTGTCGCGGGCGCGTCAGCGCGGCGAAGCCACCGGCAGGATCAACGTCGCCACGGCGCCCCCGTCCACCGCGTTGCGGAAGGAGAGCCGCGCCCCCAGCACCTCCGCCTGCCCCACCGCGATCGTCAGCCCGAGCCCGTGCCCCCTCGCCCCGCCCTCGGTGCGGAACCGCTGCGGACCGTGCGCGACCAGGTATCCGGGGTATCCGCCCCCGTGGTCCCGCACCGTCACCACGGGCCCGTGCACCGTCAGCAGGACCGGCGCCGCCCCGTGCTTGTGCGCGTTCGCCACCAGGTTCCCCAGCACCCGCTCCAGCCGCCGCCGGTCCGTCTCCACGAGCGCGTCCCGCACGACGCGGACCTCGGTGTCCGTCCCCGACGCCCGCACCACCCGCTTCGCCAGCGCCCCCAGCTCCTCGGGTTCGGCCTCCAGCCGCTCCCGCCCGGCGTCCAGGCGGGAGATCTCCAGCAGGTCCTCGGTGAGCGTGCGCAGCGCCGCCACCCGGTCTCGCACCAGCTCCGTCGGCCGGCCCGGCGGCAGCAGTTCCGCCGCCGCGTGCAGCCCGGTGAGCGGCGTACGCAGCTCGTGCGCCACGTCCGCGGTGAACCGCTGCTCGCTGAGCAGCTTGCCCTGGAGCGAGGCGGCCATCGTGTCGAGCGCGGCGGCCACCGCGGCCACCTCGTCCTGGGGCCGGGTCGGATCCTTCGTACGGGGGTCCTCGACCCGCGCGTCCAGGTCGCCCGCGGTGATCCGGCGGGCCACCCGCGCCGTGCCGTGCAGCCGCCGCGTCACCCGGGACACGGCGAAGACGCCGACCAGCACGGTCGCGCCGCCGGCGAGCACCGAGGACCACAGGATCGAGGTGTCGAGGCCGGCGATGGTGCGGGACTGCTGCGAGTAGTCGATCTCCACGGCGAGCGCCCGGTGCCCCTGGGCCGGTCCCGCCGCCCACATCGTCGGCCGCCCCCGGTGCGTGGACACCATGGTGCCGCGCTGCCCGGCGGCCGCGAGCGCCCGCAGCGAGCCGGGCAGCCCCTCGGGGTCCACCCCCGCGTTCGGCCGCAGCGCGTCCCCGGCCTCGTAGGCGCGAGTGGCGTCCGCGAGCCGGGACAGGGCGAGTTCGCGGGCCTGGCCGACGGTCTGGTCGGTCACCGAGACGTGCACGAGTACGCCGAGCAGCGCGGCCAGCGCGCAGCACATCACGGTGATGAACACGGCCGCCTTCATGGCGAGGGGCCCGGCCCAGCGGGGCAGCGGCGGCCTCACGAGGCGCTCGGGGAGGGGGCCGGGGCGGCGGACGCGCGCGCGGACGAGTGCGCGGACGGGGCGGCCTTGCGGTTGCCGCGGCCCCCGCCGGTGTGCAGGTACTCGTCGCGGGAGAACACCATCGCCCGCTGCCCGGGGTCCCACTCCCAGGTGGTGCGGTACTCGTAGCCGGAGATGTCGGCCGGGTTGCGCTCGATCAGCGCGCGCCCGGCCAGTTCCACGCCCATGATCGCGTCGTTGTCGGCCAGCACCTGCACCAGGTGGCCGCCCTCGACGGTGTAGACCCGGACCGCCGTCTGGTTGGTCGGGTACAGCCGGAAGCCGAGCGTGAGATCGGGCCGGCCGTCCCCGGTGAGATCCCGGTAGTACGGCTTGAGCAGCGGGCACTTCGCCCGGTCGCCGCCCGGACGGCACTCCCTCATCCGGTCCACGGTCGCGTGGAAGGCCCCCTTGGAGCCGTAGTCGGTCGGGTGCGCCCTCAGCTCCGCCTCGACGATGTCCACCGGATCGATCCTCCGGATGTCGCCGCCGGGGACGGTCAGGCCCTTGACGGTCTCGCGGGTGGCCACGTCGTACGGATAGGCCGGGCTGGACGCCGGGCGCAGGTCGGGCCATAGCCTGGCGGGGCTGTCGGCGGTCCGGGTCGGCCCGGCGCTCTGCAACTGGCCGGCGTCCCCGCAGGCCGCCGCCGTCGCCGACAGCAGGGCGACGACGGCCGCGGCGAGGGCGGTGCGCACAGGGCGACGGAGGGGCACGATGCTCCTGGAGCGATGGTTTTGCAGGTCAGTAGGCCAGTATGCACATAGATTCCAAGGAAGCCCCTTTTCGCCCGTTCCGTACACCGGACCCGCGCATCACGGCTCCGCGCACCGGGCCGCGGGGCCCGGCTGAGACGTCGGGACGCCGGGACACCGAGATGTCGGGACATCGGGGGAGAGGCTACTCGGCCAGTTCCTCCAGGAGCCGTACGGTATGCAGCCCCGTGCGCAGATACGCCACGAACAGCTCGTTGTGCAGCGCCCACGCCGAGCGGCGGGACCGGATCAGCCGGATGGCCTCGTCCGGCGTCCCGCCCTGCTGGACCAGCGCGTGCGCCACCACCAGCCCCGAACGGTTGTACCCGTGGTAACAGCGCACCAGCACCCGGCGGCCGGCGTCCAGCGCCTCGTTCGCCGCCCGCGCCAGCCGGATCACCCCGGCGAGCTGCGTCCCGTCCAGCGGCCCGTCCGGCACCGGCCACACATGGTGCTCGACGCCCGCGTCCGGGCCGTACCCCGGCAGCCGCAGCAGCGACTGCACCACGTCGAACTCGTCCCGTACGACGGCGAGCTCCAGCCGTCCCGTACGGTCCCGGTACTCGTGTCCGCCCATCCACAGGCCGGGCACGATCTCGCTCCACGGACTCCGTGGAGCCGGCACGTCGGGCTGCATCCCGCGGGTTCGCACCGGCGCCTCCCCAACTCCCCTGCGCAGGGCCGCTCTCCACGGTAACCGGTCTTGCCCGGGAAGCACCCGGCCTGTTCCCATGGTCGAGGGGTGATGCGGATGAGCGGACTGCGCGTGGTGCCGGCCCACCGGCACGGCCGGCCACGGCTGTACGTCTGCCGCCCGGACGGCAACCGGGTCGCCTGGTACGACCGCGACGCCGGCCGGGTCGACCTGCTCGTCGAGGACGAGCGGGAGCAGGTGCTCGACGCCCTGAAACCCTTCCTCACCGGCCCGGTGACCGTGGGCCCGCCCCCGGTCCCCACGCCCGCCGAACTCGCCCGGCTCGCCCTGCACCCGGACGACGACCTCGCGCCCAACCGCCCCGGCGAGGCGCTGCTGATCGCCCTCGACCGCGACCCGGGCGCCGCACACCGGCTGCGCCCCGACCCGCGCCGGCGCGCCCTGCTGGCGAGCAGACCGTCGGCGACACCCTCGACGGCCTGGCGGGCGCCGGCTGGCACACCCTGCACTCGCTGCCGCTGCCCGGCGGCGACCGCGTCCACCATCTGCTGATCGGCCCCGGCGGCCTGTTCGTCGTCCACGCCCTCTACGCCCGCAAGGCGCGGGTGCGCGTCGCCGACCCGATGGTCACCGTGGGCCGGCGCCCGGCCGAGCCCCTGCTGCGCCGGCTGCGCGCCCAGGCCGACCGGGCCGCCTACGCACTGACCGCCGAGGTCCGCCCGGTCCTCGCCCCGACCGACCCGGCCGGAGTGACCCTGACCGCCGCGCTCCGGGGCGTACGGATCCTGCCCGCGGGGGAGCTGCCGGGGCTGGCCCGGCTGGGCGGGGTGCTGAAACCGGCGGACGTCGAGGCCCTGCACGCGCTGGCCCGGGACCGCCGTACCTGGGAGAAGGTCTAGGTCGTTCTCCCGGGGAGGCGCACGGCCCGGTCCGGGTCCAGCAGGGGCGCCAGCAGGTCGCCGTGGTCCCGCAGCCGTGGCGCGATGTCCTCGGCCTGGAACTCCAGCCGCCCCGGTGCGCCGCACTCGGCGACCTCGTCCCAGGTCACGGGCGCGGAGACCAGCGGGGCGTGGCGGGCGCGCAGGGTGTAGGGGGTGGCGGTGGTCTTGCGGGCCGCGTTCTGGCTCCAGTCCACGAACACCTTCCCGGGCCTGAGACTCCTGGTCATCCGGTGCACCACGAGGCGGGGCAGCGCCCGCTCCGCCTCCACCGCGAGCGCCTTGGCGTACTCGCTGGTCCGCTCCGAGGAGGCGCCGAAGACCGCCGCCAGAAGATGGAGCCCCTTGGACCCGGCCGTCTTCGGGTACGCCTCGATCCCGTCCGCCGCGAGCCGCTCGCGCAGCCACAGGGCCACCTCGCAGCACTGCACGATGGTGGCCGGAGCCCCCGGGTCGAGGTCGAACACCAGCCGGTCGGCCTCGGCGGGCGTCCGCACCAGCCACTGGTGCGTGTGGAACTCGGTGACCAGGTTCGCCGCCCACACCAGGCTCGGCAGGTCCTGGAGGACGACCATCCGCGCCGGGCTGTCCGCCGACGACCTCGGCACCTCGGCCGTCGTGACCCACTCGGGCGTACCCGGCGGCACGTTCTTGGTGAAGAACACCTGGCCCCCGGGGCCGTCCGGATAGCGCAGGAAGGACACCGCCCGGTCCCGCAGGTGCGGGAGCAGCACGTCGGCGGTGGTCGCGTAGTAGTGGACCAGCTCCGCCTTCGTGAAGCCGGTCTCCGGGTACAGCACCTTCTCCAGGTTGGTCAGCGGGACCCGCCGCCCCTCCACCTCTGTGATAGGCGTCATAAGATGACAATCCCAGACAAACAGGGATAAGCGGAGCAAGAGGGCTCGACGGGAAGGGCAGGGTGCGGCACGTGCGATCGATATGGAACGGCGCGATCTCCTTCGGACTGGTCAGCATCCCGATCAAGCTGGTCAACGCGACCGAGAACCACACGATCTCCTTCCGCCAGATCCACACCGAGGACAACGGCCGCATCCGCTACCGCAAGGTGTGCGAGGTGGAGGGCCGCGAGGTCAGCCAGTCCGAGATCGGCAAGGGGTACGAGGACGCGGACGGCACCATCGTCCCGATCACCGACGAGGACCTGTCCCACCTGCCCATCCCGACGGCGCGCACCATCGAGATCGTCGCCTTCGTGCCGGCCGACAGGATCGACCCGCTCCAGATGGGCGCGGCGTACTACCTCGCCGCCAGCGGAGCACCGGCCGCCAAGCCGTACACCCTGCTGCGCGAGGCGCTGAAGCGCAGCAACAAGGTGGCCATCGCCAAGTTCGCGCTGCGCGGGCGGGAGCGGCTCGGGATGCTCCGGGTCGTCGACGAGGCGATCGCCATGCACGCCCTCCTCTGGCCGGACGAGGTGCGGACCCCCGAGGGGGTCGCCCCGGATGTGCACGTCACCATCCGCGACAAGGAACTCGACCTCGCGGACGCCCTGATGGACACCCTCGGCGAGGTCGAGATGGCGGACCTGCACGACGAGTACCGGGAGGCCCTGGAGGAGGTCGTCGCCGCCAAGGCCGCCGGCGAGGCGCTCCCGGAGGCCCCGGAGCCGGCGACCGGTGGCAAGGTCCTGGACCTCATGGCCGCCCTGGAGAGCAGCGTCCGTGCCGCCCGCGAGTCCCGCGGCGCCGAACCCGCGGGCGAGGCCGACGTCAGACCCCTCCAGCGAAGCCGCTCCACCCCCAAGGAGACGGACGCCAAGAAGTCCACCTCCACGGCGAAGAAGACCGCCGCCAAGAAGACCGCCAAGAAGACCCCGGCCAGGAAGTCGGCCGCCAAGTCGGCGGAGGCGACCGGGAAGAGCGCGGCGAAGTCGTCCACGGGCAAGAAGACGACGGCGAAGAAGACGGCCGCACGCAGGCGTTCGGCCTGAGGCGGCCTGAGGCGGGCTGGGGCGTTGTCAGTGCCGCGTTGTCAGTGCCACGCCCTACCCTCCCTGCCAACTGCACACGGTGGAGAGGGAGATGCCCATGGGTGGCAACGCATGGCGGCGGACGGGCCCGTACCAGCCGGATCTGGCCGCGGCCTTCCGCGCGGCCCAGGAGAATGAACTGGCCCGGGACGACCACGGTTTCGCCGGCCGCACCGTGGCCGAGCTGTGGCGGGACCCGGACTGGCACGAGTACGTCTTCACCGGCGGTACGGCCTCGGTCCTGGACTTCCCCCTCATGATCGAAGCCACGGACCGCGACGACGGCCCCTACCTGCGTCCCCTCACCGACGCCGAGATCCGCCCCTGGTGCCCCGGCGGCCACCCCACCCGGGACGAGTGGAACACCGCCCTGAACTCCGACCGCCTCCCCTTCCCCGGCCGCGGCCGGGGCAACTGCACGGTTCTCTACACCGACGACCGGCCGACGCAGATCGGGTACTGGGGGGTCACCGCCGACTGACGGCTTGGCGGCGGGACGGCCCGGCGGCGAGGCGGCACGGTCTGGTCGATACGGTGGGCCAACTCGACTGATTCTGAACCCCGTTGACGGAAGGCGCTGCGCATGCCCGAGAACAGCACTCCCGCCGAGGTGGTTTCGGTTCCGGTGGGCCGGGTGGTCGGCGGGCGGGCGGAGGTCCGTGACGACGACTGGGGCGGGGAGACGGCGGTCATCCGTCTGGATGCCGACCAGTACGGGCCCGAGGCGGTGGCCGGTCTGGACGCCTTCTCCCACCTGGAGGTCGTCTACCACTTCGACCGCGTGCCGGCGGAGAAGATCGAGACCGGTGCCCGCCATCCGCGCGGCAACACCGACTGGCCCCGGGTCGGCATCTTCGCCCAGCGCGGCAAGAACCGCCCCAACCGGCTAGGCGTCTCCCGCTGCCGTCTGCTCAGGACCGACGGCCTCGACCTCCACGTCCAGGGCCTCGACGCCGTCGACGGCACCCCCGTCCTCGACATCAAGCCCTACATGACCGAGTTTGGCCCCCAGGGCACCACCACCCAGCCCGACTGGGCCACCACCATCATGCGCGACTACTACTGACGTACACGTGATCGCACTCTTCTCATCCGAGGCTGCTGTCCGCGCCATCGGAGCGGCTTGGCATGTGGATTGTCATACGATCCGACTAGCCTTTGGCGGATGGGGCTTGGCGACATCACGTACGAAGACATCATCGCGGCGACCGAGGAGTTCCGCCGCCTGGGCCGGGACAACTTCCTCCACACGTACGGCTTCGGGCGGGCCAGATCGTACGAACTGGTCCTGGATGGTGTTCGCTACGACTCGAAGGCCATCACCGGTGTCGCCCACGGGCATGCCACCGGCGACTTCCTGGTCGCGAGGGACTTCAGCGGCGGCGCCGCCACGGTGGCGCGGCGCCTGCGCGAGCTGGGCTTCGTGGTGGAGACCGGGGAGCCGGCCACCGATCGTGCGGCCCTGCTGGAATCCGGGGAGCCGGCCACCGATCGTGCGGCCCTGCTGGAACGCCTGCGGAAACTCAAGGTCTCCCGCGGGCCCGCAAACCCGGCACCCAGCCGCCACCAGCCGCTGAGCCTCCTGTGGGCGATATCCCGCGAAGCCGACGAGCGGCCCCGCCTGACCCCCTGGCCACAGTTCCGGGACGAAGTCGGCCCGCTCCTGGTCGAGTTCGGTCTGCCCAACGCGAAGGCCACCCCGGAGTACCCCTTCTGGCATCTCCGGGGCAGCGGGCTGTGGGAGGTCCAGGGCATACCCGCCGAGCTGGCCAGGGAAATGCCGAAGGTGAGCCTCCTCGACGCGCACCACCCGCAGGCCGGTCTCAAGGAAGAGGCCGCCGGTCTCCTCCGGGACCCGGTGACCCGCCTCGACGCCATCGCCACGATCTGCGAGACGTATCTCGAAGACGTCGACCGCCAGGCCCTTTTCGAGCGAATCGGCCTGGACGGATACACCACCGCCGGCAGCCCGCCGAGCCCGTCGGAGACTGAGAGCGGCGGTGCCGGCGTGGACGAGTACGGGCGGGCGACCGGCCCCGCGCCGCGCCGTGACACGACCCGCTCCGTCATCGTCCGCGACGAGGCCCTGACCAGGAAGGTCAAGGAACTCGAGGGCGATCGGTGCCAGATCTGCGGCACGGCGCTCCGCTACCTGAACCGCCCGTACAGCCAGGCGGCTCACATAAGGGGCCTGGGCCGGCCCCACCACGGCCCCGACGAACTGCAAAACCTCCTGTGCCTGTGCGCGAACTGCCATGTCCTCTTCGACGGCCTGGAGATCTACGTCGACCCCGACGGCCTGGTCAGGGGGACGAACGGCACGAGAGAACCCCGCGCACTCCGCCGCGACCCCAGGCACCCGGTGGACGAGGCGCACCTCGGCTATCACCGAAATCTGTGCGATATCAATGCGCATAAGCCTGCCGTATGACCGAGAAGGAGAAGGCGGAGGTCCGCGTCTACTTCGACGAGGCGATGGACATCCATCACATCTTCCCGCAGGCATGGTGCCAGAAGAACGGCATCCCGGGCCGGCGACCGGAGGTGGCGGCGGCTCTCGCCGGCTCCGGTGCTTGACGACCGCACGATCGGCAGGCGACCCGTGGCGTACGGTTGGCTCGGTGGCTTCGGCCGGTGGCCCGTCATGCTCGGGTGGAGCGAGGGGACGGCCCGCCGGTCTCCCTCGACTCGACAGGAGACGCTCCGCGATGCCCAGGACCACGCAGCTGCGTACGTACACCGTCCGCGACGGGCTCCTCGACGAGTGGGTGGCGCGGTGGCGCGACGACATCGTGCCGCTGCGGCTGGAGTTGGGCTTCGAGATCGGCGGGGCCTGGATCGACCGCGAGCGCAACCAGTTCGTCTGGCTGATCTCCTACGACGGCCCCGAGACCTTCGCCGAGCGAAACGCGATGTACTGGGCGTCGCCGGAACGCGAGGCGATGGACCTCGACCCGGACGACTATCTCCTGCGCACCGAGGACCGTACGGTCGAGCCGAGTTACTGACTCAGGCGGGGTCCGGCGGCAGCAGGTGGTGCCGCCGCTCCTCGGCATCGAGAGTGCGGAAGACCCGCCCGCGCGCCCGCGCTTCGAGCCGGTCGTAGTCGGGATCCGCCTGCCACACGCGCGCGGTCCCGTCGGTCGACGCGGTGAGCAGCCGGGTACCGTCCCCTGACCAGACCACCGAGGTCACCTTGTCCCGGTGGACGCCGACGACGCCCACCTCCTCGAAGGTGGTGGCGGACCACAGCCGTACCGTCCGGTCGTCCGACCCCGTCGCGATGCGGGCGCCGTCCGGTGACCAGGCGATGGCCCGGACCCGCCCCTCGTGCCCCTTCAGCACGTCGACGCGCCGCCCCGTGACCGCGTCCCACACGGCCGCCGTCCAGTCCCCGGACGCCGTGGCCACGCGCTGCTCGTCCGGGGACCAGGCGGCGTCCTCCACGTAGTTGCCGTGTCCGCGGAGCACGGTCAGCTGTGTGCCGTCGGCGGTGTCCCACAGGCGGCAGGTGCGATCGTCGGAGCAACTTGCCAGCATCCGCCCGCTCGGGGACCACGCGACACGGCCCACCCAGTCCTGGTGCCCCGTGAACTTCCCCAGTTCCGTGCCGTCGACGGCCGATACGATGCCCACGCTGCCGTCGTGGCCGCCGGTCGCGATCCGCCGGGCGTCCGGGGACCACGAGCACCCCTCGACGGGTTCCCCCTGCGACTCGAACACCGTGCCGCCCGAGCCGTCGACGACGCGGAACAGGCCGTCCGCGGTGCTGAGGGCGAGGCGGTCGCCGTGGGGTGCCCACGCCACACTCCACACGCGTCCGCCGAGCGACGTGACCGGCCCGGCGGACACACCCGAGTCCGCGCTCCAGACCCGCGCGGTGCCGTCGTCCGAGGCGGTGGCGAGACGGGTGCCGTCGCCGGACCACACGGCCTGGTTCACCGGCCCGTCGTGCCCGTGCACCAGGACGGACTCCGCGCCCCGCGGCTTCAGGTCCCATACCCGGCCGGTGCCGTCCGTCGACGCGGTGGCGAGCCGCGTACCCGACGGTGACCACACCACGGACCACACCGTGTCGGCGTGCCCGCGCAACACCGCCACCACCTTCGCGTCCTCGGTACTGACGACGCGGACGGTCCGGTCGGACGACGGAGTCGCGAGCATCCTGCCGTCCGGCGAGAAGGCGGGGTTCCACACGTAGTCGGTGTGGCCGCGCAGCAGCAGCCGCAGCGCCCCCGTACGGGCGTCCCAGACCCGGGCGGTGTGATCACCGGAACCGGTCGCCAGCGACTCCCCGTCCGGTGACCACGCGACGCCCTCGACGAACTCCGTGTGGCCGGCCAGGGTCGTCGTGGCCGAGCCTGTCACCGCGTCCCAGACGATCACGGTACGGTCGTGCGACGCCGTGGCGAGACGGGTGCCGTCCGGTGCCCAGGCGACGCCCCAGACGTCGCCCGTGTGGCCGCGCAGTTCCTTCGCTATCCGGCCGGTGCCGGCTTCCCAGACACGTACGACCTGGTCCCTGAACGTGGCGGCGATCCGCAGCCCGTCCGGCGACCACGCCACCCGCCGTCCGATGTCCCCGGCACCGGTGAGCCGCCGGACCGGTTCGCCGGACGCGACGTCCCAGACGCGCACGACGTGATCGCGGCCCGCGGTGGCCACCCGCGTCGCGTCGGGGGAGAAGCACACCGACTCGACCATGACCCCGTCGCAGGGCAGCACGCACAGCTGACGTCCCGAGCGCGCGTCGTACACGCGGGCCGTACCGTCCCGGGACGCGGTGGCCAGCAGATTCCCGTCGGTGGACCAGGCCACGTCGCGAACGGTGTCCGAGTGCCCGTCCAACTGGGCACGGAGATGTCCGGCGGCCAGCGCGGTCATGAGCCCGCGGCGCGCGGCCGGCGTCGGCGCGCACTCGCCGAGCGCGGCCAGGGAGAGGAGCAGAGCCCTTTCCGGCTCGGTCTCCACACTCGCGATCACCTGACGGCCGATGCTGTCGGAGACGCGGCTGAGGAAGGCCAGGTCCCGGCGCTGCGAGGCGTCGACGAGCGCCCGGGCGACAGCCGACGCCTGGCCCGCCTCCTCCAGCGCGTCCAACCACCGCTGCGCGACGGCGAGCCGCTCACCGGTGAGGAGGTAGTCCACGCTGCGCCCGGACCGTTCCCAGTCTGCGGCCCACCGTTCCAACTCGGCTCGCTCCCGCAGGCGTTCGGCCCGAGCCTCGGCCTCCTGCCGCAGCGGCGCCCACTGGCGGAACAGCGCCTCGTGCGTCACCTCCGCGTACGCCTCCTGGCGCACGCTCACCTCCCCCGCCGCTCCCTCCACCGCGTCGGACCTGATGAGGCGCGCGTCGATGAACGCGTCCACCACGTAACGCTCCTGGTCCGTGAGCTCGGACACGCGTACCGGGCGGCGGGCGAGGTCGCGCCCTTCGAACGTGACGAACTTCAGCAGTACCCGCAGAGCGAACTCGACGCCGTTCGGTGGGCTGAGCGCCGCCACGGTGTTGTCGGCCTGCCGCGCGAGCGCCCCGGCCACGCCCCCGAGCCGCTGGTACGTCTCCTCGGTGACCGTGCCGCCCGGCCCGCAGGCGAAGTACAGCTCCTGGAGGAGGTAGGCGAGGAGCGGAAGCGCGTCGTCCGTGCCGGTGTCGTCCACGATGGTCTCGACGAGACCGGGGGCGAACGAGATCCCCACCAGGGCGCCCGGCCGCTCGACGACCTGAGCGAGCTGAGCCCTGCTCAACGTGCCGATCGCCACCGGATGCTGAAGAAGGTGAGCGTGCCTGGTCCCGAGGAGCCTTCCGAGCAAGTCCACCCGGCAGGTGGCGAGAACCCGGACGGTGGGTTCCCGCCGCAGGCATGTCTCCAACCCCTCCAGGAACTGGGCCCGTTCTCGCTCGCCCGCGAGGGTGACAAGTTCCTCGAACTGGTCGATCACCAGCAGGATCCGCCGGAACTGCCCGCTACGCAGGCGTGACACCTCGGCCGCCAGACCGTCCGGCCCCTGCCGCAGCCGTCGTAACACCGCCCCGACCGGCTCGGCGCCGCCGGCCACGGCCAGGGACGCGGCCAGAGCGCTGAGCGGGTTCGCCCCGGGCGCGAACGCCGGCACGATGGTCCACCGGCGCTGCCGCAGCCGAGGCATCACCCCGGCCCGTACCAGCGAGGACTTGCCGCTGCCGGAGGCCCCGGTCAGCAGCAGGAACCGGTCGACCGGACGGGGCCCGGCGGCGTGCAGCCTGCGGGTCAGCTCGGCGGCCTGCGCCTCCCGCCCGAAGTAGACGGCCGCCTCGTCCTCGCTGTAGGCGTCCAGCCCCGGGTACGGAATCCGGTCCCGCGGCCACTCGGACTGCCCGGGCGCCGGGTTCTCCAACCGGTACACGACGACCTGACCGATCACCATGGCGACGACGAGCACCCCGATGGCCGGCACGGATCCCCGCCGGATGACCTCCAGCGCCCAGGGCACATGGGCCGCGTTGGTGGCGTAGTTGGTGGCGATACCAAGCAGACAGGCGACCAGCGCCAGCAAGACCTGAAGCACCACTTGCAGGCGCCGCCTCATACGACGCGCCGGCCTGCTCGACACCCGCGCACCCCTGTCACGCCCCCGTCCCGTTCCTCATCCCGTCCCCCTTCGTGCACGGGGACCACGAGTCCACGGCCCGGAGACGCACGAGGAAACCTCGGCCATCATCCGCGGACGACAAGCCAAGCTTCAAGAACCCCCACCGAAACCGGCCACCCGGACACTCAGCCAGGGGGCATCCGGGAGCGAGGTGGATCAGCCTCGGAACATGGCGAAGCCCGTCGCGGTGGACTGATCCTTCAGGATCTCGACGAAGGCGACGAAGGCGACGAAGGCTCCGGCGGGGAAGGAAAGGGCCGCCACGGCCGGGGCCTTGGAGTCACGTATGGCTACGCGGATGAGACGGTCCGCACTGCCACTCCCACGCAGCGTCCGACGCGTCTGAGTCGAGGGCCGGTGAGATCGTCCGGAGGGCGATCGCCACCCATCGATCCGCCTGAGGGGCCGGGGCCTATGGGGCACGTCCTGGCTGTCCTGCCTGTTTTTCAGGGACGCGGCGTCGGCTCCTCGGAGCTCTGCCTGGAGGTGGAGTTCGGCGGTCACCGTGCGGCCGGAGTCGTCGCCTTCGACCGTGACCGTGTCGGCGAGGACGGCGACCATGCCGAGTCCGCGGCCGTGGGTGGCGTTGAGGGACGGGTGCTGGACCTCGGGAGCGGTCTTCGAGCGGCCGCAGTCGGTGACCGCGACGGTGATGGTCTGATCCGAGACAGTGAGCCTGACGTGGAAGGTGCCGGCGTCTTCGCCGCTGGCGGTGTGGGTGACGGCGTTGGTGCCGAGTTCGGTGACGATCAGCTCGGCGTCTTCGGAGCGGGGGTGGCCGTTCAGGGTGGCGCGGGTCCAGCGACGCGCGGCGCTGAGTTCTTGCGGGTCTCCGGGGAAAGTGCGTCAGTGGCCGAAGGTGAGGCGCCCGGTGCGAGTCGGCTGCGGTTGGTGCTGAGCGCCGCGCACTCCCTCAAGGCGATCCTCGGGCAGCAGAAGGCATCCCCTGATGTATCCGCGCTGCGGGCTGAGGTCGACCACGCCTGGTCGCTGACGCATCAGGCAAACTACGCCGACCTGGCCGAACTGCTTGAAGGGCTCGTTCCGCGACTGGAGTCGGCCGCCCGGACGGTTCCGGATGCCGACCGCCCCGAACTCTTCCGGCTCCTGGCGGTCATGTACCACACGTGCAGTGGAGCGCTCGCGAATCTGGGGGAGCCTGAGGCGGCCTGGATCGCCGTCGATCGTGCGGTGGTCGCCGCCGAGCGGGCCGATGATCCGCTGTTGATGGCGGCTGGTGAGTTCCGGCTTTCGATCGTCTTCCTCAGCGCGCGTCACTTCGAGCAGGCGGCTCAAGCGTCGGGAAGCGCGGCTGACGCCCTGCGCCCCCTGGCGGAGGCCGGGCAGGTGGAGGCAGTGGCGCTTCGTGGCGCGTTGACCTTGCAGCGGGCGGTGGCCGCGGCCCGGTTGAACCTGGCCGATGAGGCGTACGGCTTCCTTCGTGACGCTCGCGCGATGGCCGAAGAGGTCGGTGACGGGCGTAATGACTACAACACCGAGTTCGGCCTCACCAACGTCGGCTTGCATGAGGTGTCTGTAGCCGTCGATCTCGGAGACGCCGGCCATGCCCTTCGGGCTGCGCGGGCGATTGACGCCTCGGGGCTGTCGCCAGAGCGGCAGACGCGGTTCCAGATCGATATGGCCAGGGCATACGCCCAGCGGCGCCAGGTCGTTGACGCGGTAGCAGCGCTGTTGAAGGCCCGTGAGCAGTCGCCCGAGATGGTGCGGTCCCTGCCGATGGTCAAGCAGCTCGTGGCAGACCTTCTGACCATGAGCCAGCCTCCGTCGGAAGAACTGCGCGCGCTAGCAGGAGAGTTGGGTGTACACGAAGTACGGAGCGGTGCGTGAAGTGCTGGACGGGGACAGTACTTTGAGTGCGGGTTGTAGTGGTGGACGCCCGCGTGCGCCCTTCGTGTCCAAGAGTTGGCGGTGCGGGGCATGCGAACGAGCCGAGCAGAAAGGCGGACCCGCGCCGCCGCGTGAGTGAAGAGGGCCAGGTCCAACACGAGTGATCGCGCGCGGCGCGAGGCTTCCGGCCGGCGAGCTGAGCCGAGCGCCAGAAGGGGTCGTTCCGATAGAGAACTCAAACCTTGATGACCGTCGCGCGCGACCCGCAGAGTGCGGTGAGGTCTTCCGGGTCGGACGTAAGTACGGTGACGGGCCCGGGGGCGGCCAGTGCGGTCGCGCTCAGCATGGCGTCGATCGCGTATTTGTGGCCGTGCAGGCCGGTATCGGCCAGGAGGGCGGCGGCGTGGCGAGCGATCGGCTCGCTGACCGGCTCCACGATGAGACGGGAGAGGGTCCATTCCAGTGCGGGGCGGTTGATGCGCGGGTGGACGACTTCCACCAAGGTGGCTGCGGACGTGATCACGCGCAGGTCATCGGCGCGGGCCAGCGCGAGCCAGGTGGTGACCGTTCGGTCGCGCAGCACAGCCTTGGCCAGTCCTTCGCTGTCGAGCACCAGCGTGCCACCCGGGGTGACGGAGGACCGTGTCACGCCGCGTTCTTCCCCTCGCCGGCCTGTTGTGCGCGTGCCTGGTGCAGCTGATCGCGCAGGGCCTGAACCTCGCCATCGGTGATGGGGCCGTGTTCCGCCTCTGCGACCTGGATGAGTTCATTGAGGTTGTCGCGCTCGATCTGCCGGGCGACGGCGGCGGCGACGTAGGCGGACAGGCCGGAGGGGCCGCTACGGGCGCGGGCGGCGTCGGCGATGTCCCGGGGCATCGTGATCGAGTACTTCTGGGTGGGCTCGCTCATGCTCTCTATGCTACCAAGCATGCTACTGGGGACGAACGCGGCGCGAGTCGCCGTTTGACCTTGGCGAGATTGCCGGTGGTCATGGCCTGGCTGACTTGGTACTACGGGGTCAAGATCCAGGCGGCGCAGTGATAGTGGGGGAACGTGGGCTGGCAGGAAGAAGTTGTCTCGGCGCTGGACGCCTGGGTGGCCCATGAGGGCGTACCTGCGCGGGAGCCACGGTGGCGTTCTCTCGGCCGAGCGGTACGGGGCCGGAAACCCGGGGAGTACGTCGTCGACGTGCGTGGCTCCGACATCGGGACGGACCAGCTCCAGGGCGAGGGCCTGAGGCTGGCCGGACCCGACGAGAACGGCGTCGACGCGGGCTACTCCGTACTCGACGTGTTCAAGGACGGCACCGCTCTTCGGGTGCGCGTGCCGGAGTTCGCGGACCCCGCTGACCCGCATCTGTGGATGAAACCGCAGCCCACCGGATTCCTCGTGAAGGCCCTGCGTGAGGGCCTGGCCGCCCTCACCGACGCCCCGCTGGCCCACCTCATGGCCCGCGGCGAGGCGGGCACCGGCCGGCTGGCCCCGACCGGACCGCCGCCGGGCGTGCTCCTGCCGGCTCAGGACCTCGCCTACCGTGCCTGCACGGGTGAGGGACTGTGGCTGGTGTGGGGCCCGCCGGGCACCGGCAAGACCACGGTCCTCAAACGGGCCATCGGCGACCTGATCGCACGGGGCAAGCGGGTCCTGTTGGTCTCGGCCACCAACATCGCCGTGGACAACGCCCTGTGGGGTGTGGTGAAGGAGCGTCGGCACGCAGACGGCCAGATCGTCCGAGTGGGACCGCCCCACCTGCGGGAGGTCGCGGAGGACGCGAGTGTCTGTCTCACCCTGATGGTGCGCGAACGGCTGGCCGAGACCGATGAACGGCGTCGTGCGGTTGCCGCGCAGCTGGTCGAAATCCGGGATCGGGCACGTCAGTTGGAGGAGCTGGAGCGCAGCCTCGCGGACTTCGATGCAGTGGAACACGCGGCGGACCGCACCCGACTCGACGACCCCGCCCGTACCTCCCAGGCTTTGGAGAGGGCACGCGATCAGGCGCACCGCGATGCCCGGGCGGCGGCGGAGGCTGTCGCACGGCTGGAGAACGACCACCAGTCTGCGGTCGAAAAGCTGAGGGCTACAGAGCAGGCCCAGGCGGACTGGAAGGCGCACGACGAGTATCAGGAACGCCTCGGCCACCTGCGCACGGCGGTCTCCGACCTGGAGGCGAAAGCCCTGCTCGCCGACAGCGAGCATGCGTCGGCTCAGGACCGTCTGGCTGGCCTTGAACAGTTGACGGGTTTGGCGAGGCGCCGGGCCAAGCGTGCCCGGGAAGCGGCGAGCGCTGACCTGGAGACGGCACGCACGAACGCCCAAGAAGCCGGCAGGAAAGCCTCAGCGGCCCGATCTGTCCTTGCCGGCCAAGAGGAATCCGTAACGGCGCGGCTCATGGAGATCCGCGCGCGGATCCCGTTCAGCAAGCAGGAGATCACGGTCCGGCGGACAACACTTCACAAGGTGGCGAAGGACCTGGAGCAGGCCCGCCGCACCCACAGGGTTCTCGCCGCCCGCTGCGCTCCCCTCGTCCGAGAACTCGGCCTCTCGCAGGCCGCCGAGGCACGTGTCGCGGAGGCCGACCGCCTCGGTCACCCCGGGCGCCACGCCCTCGCGGCAACCCTGAAACCCCATGTTGCCGAGGACCAGGAGAACCACCCGGCCCTCGAACGCCGCCACCGTGAACTCCAAGAGGAGTACGACAAACTCGCCCGCGACGCCCAGGGCGAGATCATCCGCGGCGCGAAGGTCGTGGCCACCACGCTCGCCCGCTTCCGCACCACCAAGGCGGTGTTCGAAGGAGAGTACGACGTTGTCCTGGTCGACGAGGCGGGTGCCGCGAATCTGCCCGAAGTCCTCCTTGCTGTGGGCAAGGCCAGGACGACGGCCGTTCTGCTCGGGGACTTCATGCAGCTCGGCCCTGTCCTGCCGAAACTCGACGGCACGAAAAGGCCCGACATCGCCCGCTGGATCCTGCGCGAGGTGTACGAGCACTTCGGCATCGACTCACCAGTGGCTGCCGTCAACCACCCCGGCTGTGTCGTCCTGGACGTCCAGCACCGCTTCGGCCATGACGTCATGAGCCTCGCGAACACCCTCGCGTATGACGGCGTGCTGAAACCCGGCCCCGGCGTCGAGCAGCGTGCCGCGCGGCGCGCACTCGACGACGCGGAAATCGTGATCATCGACACCGACGGACTCCAGAGCCTCGCCCAGGCCCACCGCACGGGCCGCCGCAAGGGGTGGTGGCCAGCCGGCGCCCTGCTCGCCAGGGCGCTGGTCGATCTGCACCGCGAGGACGGCGAAGACACCGGTGTCGTCACGCCGTACCCGGTACAGGCGGAAGCCACTCTGGAGGCCCTGCGGGATCACGAGGCAACCGGCGGCCAACTCGCCGAAGTCGGGACGGCCCACCGGTTCCAGGGCCGTGAGTTCCCCGTCGTCGTCTTCGACACTGTAGAGGACGACTACGGCGACGGCCTGTGGATGTCCCAGGCCACTCGGGCCCCCGAGGCGACAGCCTGGGCCCGCAACGGCGTACGGCTCTTCAACGTCGCCGTCACCCGCGTACAGACCAGGTTGTACGTCATCGGAAGCCGCAGTCGCATCCTCGCCGCGGGTGAACAGACGGCCATGGGCAAGCTCGCCGCACTCATCCACGACCGGCGTGCCAAATGGGTCCCGGCGACCCAGCTCGTCGCCCCCGGTGGACAGCCTGACATCCCTCTCGGCCCGTTCAGCACCCGCCTCGCCGACGTCCTTTCGCGCCACGTGGAAGTCACCGACGTCCATGACGAGATCTCCTTCTACGAGACGTTCGCCGACCGCCTGGCCGAGGCCCGCACCTCACTGTGGATCTGGTCCCCCTGGACCGCGAAACGCTTGCTCAGCCTCCTCCCGGTGCTGGAGGACGCGGTACGCCGCGGAGTGCGCGTGACGATCTTCGTTCGCGACCCCTACGACAGTGGCCAGAAGAAGCAGTCCCACCTGGTCAAGCAGCTGCGCACCGTGGTCTCCACCGTCGTCCCCGTCAACGTCATGCACCAGAAGATCGTCGTCATCGACGAGCACACGGTTCTGCTGGGCAGCCTCAACTCCCTCTCGCAGAGCCGTTCTCGCGAGGTGATGCTGACCATCAAGGGTGGCCACTTCGCCCGCAAGATCCTCACCCACGAACACGCGGAGGACTTCGCGAAGCCGCCGCGGTGTGGTTCGTGCCGGGGCGACGATGTGGACCTGCGGCGTCGTGGCGACGGCTCCTGGTACTGGAGATGTTTCAACCGAGCGTGCCCGGCACGACGTGGCTCCCGGGCGTGGGAAGCACCAGTGCGGTTCGGGAGGGGGCGCCGACGCTGAGCCGGGCAATTCGCTCCGCAGGCGGGACGTTCGTCAGCAATATGTGATCAGTCGCCCCGCCGCCATGGCGCGCGAGGTCGCCGCGGATCATGGGAGCCTTCAGCCACAGTAACGGGAAAAATCTCTCGTAATCGTCTAAGGGCTGTCCCGTAACTGCTGGTCACGGGTGAGATGATCTCGCTGTGTCTGGTGTGATCACGGCGTCGGAGCCCTCCTGGATAGCCCCGTTC
>NZ_JBEZND010000020.1:0-144696 GCF_040706415.1 Streptomyces sp. NPDC048106
CGTTTCCCTTTCCGGCGGTTCCGACTCTATCAGACCCTTTCGGTGCCTGACCCCCAGTCAGCGGGGCTTGTCTTCCCGGCCCGTTGGGCCGTTCCGACAGGTGAGACTTTAGCGGATTCCCGGCTCCCGAGCTAATCGGGGGCTGCGTCCTTTCGAACGCGGATTCCTCATTTCGCAAATACGCACGCCGAAATGTTCGACGCCGAGGCGTCGAGAGGAGTGGTGCTCACGGAATGGCTGTCCGGGGACCGACCGGAGTCGGCGCTCACGTCGGACAACTCGGAGAACCTTACGGTTCGCTCCGAGGTGTGTCAACCGGCGGTCGGTCCCTCCCGGGCCGGGTCAGTCCTGTCAGTCCTTCTTGCCCGAGGCCAGCTCCCGGCTGCGGTCGCGGGCGGCCTCCAGCGCGGCGATGAGGGCGGCGCGGACGCCGTGGTTCTCCAGCTCGCGGATGGCGTTGATCGTCGTACCGGCCGGGGAGGTGACGTTCTCCCGGAGCTTCACGGGGTGCTCGCCGCTGTCGCGGAGCATCACGGCGGCGCCGATGGCGGACTGGACGATGAGGTCGTGGGCCTTGTCGCGGGGCAGGCCCAGCAGGATGCCGGCGTCGGTCATCGCCTCGACCAGGTAGAAGAAGTACGCCGGGCCGGAGCCGGACAGCGCGGTGCAGGCGTCCTGCTGGCTCTCGGGGACGCGGAGCGTCTTGCCGACGGCGCCGAAGATGTCCTCCGCGGTGGCCAGGTGGTCCGGGGTCGCGTGGGTGCCGGCGGAGATGACGGACATGGCCTCGTCGACCAGGGCGGGGGTGTTCGTCATGACGCGGACGACCGGGGTGCCCTTGGCTAGGCGTTCCTCCAGGAAGGCGGTCGGAATGCCCGCGGCGCCGCTGATGACCAGCCGGTCGGCGGGGATGTGCGGGGCCAGCTCGTCCAGCAGGGCGCCCATGTCCTGCGGCTTGACCGTGACGATCAGGGTGTCGGCGGTCTTGGCGGCCTCGGCGTTGCCGACCGGGGTGACTCCGTGGCGGGCGCGGAGTTCTTCGGCGCGCTCGGGGCGGCGGGCGGTGACGAGGAGGTCGGCGGGGGCCCAGCCGGCTCGGATCATTCCGCTGAGCAGGGCTTCGCCGATCTTGCCGGTGCCGAGTACTGCGACTTTCTGGCTCATGCGCTTCAGTCTGGCACCGGGGGTCGGCCGGTCGGGGTGTTGTCCGGTTGGCGGAACGGGGCGCGCTGCGCCCGCGCGGGCACGCCGGTCATCACCTCTTGGCGACCAGCAGGAGCACGTCGTACGTCTCCTCCACCACCCCGTCGGGGAAGACCTTCAGGAGGTGGTCGCGTTCGGCGTCGAGGAACGCGTCGCGGCGGGGCTCGTCCATGACGAGGAAGAAGGAGTGGCTGGCGAGGTTGGCGAGGTGGGTCTCCAGGGGGACCTGGCGGCTCCAGCGGACCTCGCGGTAGGCGAAGTCGAGGCGGCCGCTGGGGTCGGCGCGGCGGATGCGCTCGCCGGACTTGCCCTGCTCCACCTCGGGGTCGAGGCCGAAGTAGCGGGCGCCGCGGTCGGCGGCCTCCGCGATCCACTGGATGTCGAGGGCCTCGGTGTTCCACCACAGGGCCAGCGCGCCGCCCGGCCGCAGGACGCGCAGCGCCTCCGGCACCGAGTGGGCTGTGTCGGTCCAGTGCCAGGACTGGGCGTAGGTGAGGAAGTCGGTGGTGGCGTCGGCGAGCGGGAGGGCGTTGCCGTTGCCCCGGACCAGGGGGATCGCCGGGTTGCCGCGGCGGAACTCGGCGGCCATGCCCTCGCCAGGCTCGACCGCGAGGACCTCCGCGCCGCGGGCGTGCAGCAGGCTCGTGGAGATGCCGGTGCCGGCGCCGACGTCCACGACCCGCGCGCCGGTCAGGGACCGGCCGGCCGCGTCCTCGACGGCGTCGAAGAGGGCGGGCGGGTAGGAGGGGCGGTAGGCCGCGTACTGGGCGGCGGCCGCGTTGAAGGAGTGGGCGCGGGCGGTGTGCGCGGGCCCGGCGGGCGGCGGAGTGGTCATACGGCCATGGTCGCCGGTCGGCGCCGCCCACGACAGCGGCTTTTCCCTGAGTCTCAGGGCATCTCTCCGAAGCCTTAGCGGCGGCGCTTCTTCTTGGACGGGTCGCCCGAGCGGCGGGTGGTGCGCAGGGCGTGTTCGGCGCGGGCCTTCTCGTACTCCTCGCGGTGCAGTCTCTCGCCCGGGGCCTCGGTGAGGGAGCGGACGAAGTAGGCGAGGAGGGTGCCGACGAACCCGATGGCGAGCAGGCCGCGCAGGGAGGCCTGGCGCTGCGGGTCGTGGCGCTTGGCGAAGCCGGCCCAGGTGTTGCCGAAGGCGAGCGCGGTGCAGATCGCGAACATGGCGACGACCAGGACGGTCACGAAGGCGCCGGTGTCGGCGATCTGGAGGCCCTGGTAGGCGAAGCGCAGCACCAGGCAGGAGACGACCGCCGCGGCGAGGGAGCCGACGGCGACACCGGCCCGGCGGGCCGTGTAGCCGTCGTCGTGGTTCACCCAGGAGGTGCCGAAGAAGCGCAGGGGCTCGGGCCGGGGTCCGCCCGCGGACCCCTCCGGGGCGCCCGGGGCGCCGGTTTCGTCGCTCACGGGACGATTATGGCGCCGGGCGGCGGCGGGCTCGCGGGCGGGGCGCCGGCGGACGCCTCAGCCGCAGCGGTCCGCCACGTAGCCGTCGCTGCCCGTGAGGACGTACGCGTCCGCCACGAATTCGCCGTCGCTGATGTTGTCCCAGATGTTCGAGGTGCCGTAAGTGCCGGTCACCGTGGTGCCCGGGGTCTGGC
The DNA here is from genome assembly GCF_040706415.1 of Streptomyces sp. NPDC048106. Classification (NCBI taxonomy): domain Bacteria; kingdom Bacillati; phylum Actinomycetota; class Actinomycetes; order Kitasatosporales; family Streptomycetaceae; genus Streptomyces; species Streptomyces sp. NPDC048106. The sequence goes on from NZ_JBEZND010000020.1 coordinate 2,814, forward strand.
AGTAGATCGGGACCTTGGCGCCCTCGGGCAGGGTGCGGGTGATGGCGTAGCTGGTGCCGGGGCCGCTGCGGACGTTGACGCGGACGCCCGGGGCGATGGAGTAGTAGCGGACGGACGCGGTGGCCTCCACGGCCTGTGCCGTGTCGGTGCCGGCCTCTTCGGTGTGGTCGACGGACATGCGGAACCTCCCCCGTGAACCCATCAGGAGATGGGGACTGTCAAATGGCGAACGGAGGTTAGCAAGCCGCCTCGGTCTCGTACGAGCCATCGACTAGGCTCCGTGCGTCGCGCGCGGACGACGAGCACGGGGGGCGGTCCAGTCGATGACGCCACAGCGCAGCGCCGGAGCGGGCGCGGAGGCCGACATGCCCGCATACGCGGGGCATTACCACCTGGAGTCCCGGCTGGGTTCCGGCGGCATGGGGGTGGTGCACCTCGCCCGCAGCACGTCCGGGCTGCGGCTCGCGGTGAAGGTCGTCCACGCGGAGTTCGCGCGGGACCGGGAGTTCCGTGGGCGGTTCCGGCAGGAGGTGGCCGCGGCGCGCCGGGTCAGCGGTGCCTTCACCGCGCCCGTGGTGGACGCCGATCCGGAGGCCGCACGGCCCTGGATGGCCACGCTGTTCATCCCCGGGCCGACCCTGGCGGAACAGGTGAAGGAGCATGGCCCGCTGGACGCCGGGCAGTTGCGGCGGCTGATGGCGGGGCTCGCGGAGGCGCTGCGCGACATACACCGCGTGGGCGTGGTGCACCGGGATCTCAAGCCGAGCAATGTGCTGCTCGCCGAGGACGGTCCGAAGGTCATCGACTTCGGCATCTCCCGGCCCAAGGACAGCGAACTGCGCACGGAGACGGGCAAGTTGATCGGCACGCCGCCGTTCATGGCGCCCGAGCAGTTCCGGCGGCCGCGGGAGGTGGGCCCGGCCGCGGACATCTTCGCGCTGGGCTCGGTGCTGGTGCACGCGGCGACCGGGCGGGGGCCGTTCGACTCCGACAGCCCGTACGTCGTCGCCTATCAGGTCGTGCACGACGAGCCCGATCTGTCGGGGGTGCCGGAAAGTCTCGCGCCGCTCATCGAGCGCTGTCTCGCCAAGGACCCCGACGAGCGGCCGACACCGGACGAGCTGATGCGCCGGCTGCGGTCGGTGGCGGCGTCGTACGACACCCAGGCGTTCATACCGGCGCAGCGGACGGCCGGTTCGGCGGGTGTGGCGGCATCGAAGGCTCCGGGCACGGAGGGCACGGAGGGCACGGAGGGCACGGAGGGCACGGAGGGGAAGCGCGCCGTCCGGCCGCGCCGTGTCGCCGCCGTCGCGGCCGGGGTGCTCGCGCTGGTCGTCGGCGGGGTCCTGGCCTCGGTGCACTGGCTCGGCGACGACGCCCCCGCGGCGAGGAACCCGCGGACGGCGGCGGTCGGCTTCGCGGGGTGGCGTACGACGCCGGTCGCCGGGCAGACGGACGCGCCCCGGTGTGCCTTCGGGGCGGGGAAGCTGCTGTGCACCGGCGCGGGGCAGGCGTACGCCCTCGATCCGCACGGTGGCCGGGTGCTGTGGCGGCATCCCTTCGCGGGGGCGCGCTGGAGCGCGGCGCCGGTGGTGTCGGGCGGGCTGGTGCAGGTGCGCGACGAGGCCGGGAACCTGACGGCCCTCGACCCGGACACGGGCCGTACCCGCTGGCGGCGCGCCCTGCCCGCGGGCGCCGCCGCGCAGTACACGGACGGGACGCTGCTGATCACCGCCGCGGACGGCACCGTCACGGGGGTGGACAGCGCGTCGGGCCGTACGGGCTGGAGCCACCGGCTGCCCGGGGCCGGCCGGCCGCGCGTCGACACCTTCCCGGGCGCCGCCGCCTATGCGACGACCACCTCCGCCGACGGCGGGCGGACGCGGGTCGTCGCGTTCGATCCGAAGAACGGCGAGGTGCGCTGGGACACCCTGCTGACCGGGCTGCTCCGGCCGGTCGGGACGCAGGACGGCACCGTGTTCCTCGTGTCCGCCGATCCGGTCTACGGCGACACCGATGCCGTGGTCCGTTACGACGCCTCGACCCGGGCCGTACGCCGGGTGCCGCTGCCCGCGCCCCGGCCGGACGTCCACGCCGCCGTACGCGAGGGCGTGGTCTACCTGCTGGACGTGAACGGTGGCCTGGACGCCGTGGACACCGGGGCCGGAAAGCGGCTGTGGCACCTGGAGACGTCGGTCAGCCGGGGCTCGGCGCTGGTCGCCGGGGACCGGTACCTGTATTTCTCGGCGGGTGACGGGCGGCTGCTCGCCGTGGACACCCGGGCCGGGCGGCTCGCGGGGCAGACGCCGGCGCGGCCGGGGAACGGCACCGAGCGGATCGCCGCGCTGCGGGCCGCGCCGGTGCTCGCCGCCCCGCAGGTGTTCGCGACCGCTCCCGACGGGTCCGTGTCCGCGTTCGACGGGCGGGATCCGTCGGCCTGGTGAGGCGGGCGAGGGGCGATCGAGACGAAAGGGGCCGCTCCTCGCCGGAGCGGCCCCTTTCTCGTCGCGTTCTGTCGCGGCCTGTCAGCCGAGCTTGCTCACGTCCCGCACCGCGCCCTTGTCCGCGCTGGTCGCCATCGCGGCGTAGGCGCGCAGCGCGGCGGTGACCTTGCGGTCGCGGTTGCGGGGGGCGTGGACGCCGTTCAGGGCCTGCTCGCGGCGGGCCAGTTCGGCCTCGTCCACCAGCAGTTCGATGGTGCGGTTCGGGATGTCGATGCGGATGCGGTCGCCGTCCTCGACCAGGGCGATGGTGCCGCCCGAGGCCGCCTCCGGAGAGGCGTGGCCGATGGAGAGGCCCGAGGTGCCGCCGGAGAAGCGGCCGTCGGTGATCAGCGCGCAGCTCTTGCCGAGGCCGCGGCCCTTCAGATACGAGGTCGGGTACAGCATCTCCTGCATGCCGGGGCCGCCCTTGGGGCCCTCGTAGCGGATGACGACGACGTCACCCTCCTTGACCTCGTGGGTGAGGATCCGCTGGACGGCCTCCTCCTGGGACTCGCAGACCACGGCCGGGCCCTCGAAGGTCCAGATCGACTCGTCGACGCCCGCCGTCTTGACCACGCAGCCGTCGACGGCCAGGTTGCCCCTGAGGACCGCGAGGCCGCCGTCCTTGGAGTAGGCGTGTTCGGCGGAGCGGATGCAGCCGCCCTCGGCGTCGTCGTCCAGGGTCTCCCAGCGCTCGGACTGGGAGAAGGCCTCGGCGGAGCGGACGCAGCCGGGGGCCGCGTGCCACAGCTCGACCGCCTCGGGGGACGGGGAGCCGCCGCGCACGTCCCAGGTCTTGAGCCAGTCGGCGAGGGAGGGGCTGTGCACGGCGTGCACGTCCTCGTTGAGCAGCCCCGCGCGGTGCAGTTCGCCGAGGAGGGCGGGGATGCCGCCGGCGCGGTGCACGTCCTCCATGTAGTACGTGCGGTTCTTGCCGACGTTGGGGGCGACCTTGGCGAGGCAGGGGACGCGGCGCGAGACGGCGTCGATCTGCTCCAGGCCGAAGGGGACCTCCGCCTCCTGGGCGGCGGCCAGCAGGTGCAGGATCGTGTTGGTGGAGCCGCCCATCGCGATGTCCAGGGCCATGGCGTTCTCGAAGGCCTGGAAGGTGGCGATGGAGCGGGGCAGGACGGTCTCGTCGTCCTGCTCGTAGTAGCGCCGGGTCACGTCCATGACGGTGCGGGCGGCGTCGACGTAGAGCTGCCGGCGCGCGGTGTGGGTGGCGAGCACCGAGCCGTTGCCGGGCAGGGAGAGGCCGATGGCCTCGGTCAGGCAGTTCATCGAGTTGGCGGTGAACATGCCGGAACAGCTGCCGCAGGTCGGGCAGGCGTTCTCCTCGATGCGCAGGATGTCGGCGTCGGAGACCTTGTCGTTGGCGGCCTCGGAGATGGCGTCGATCAGGTCGAGGGAGCGCACGGTGCCGTCGACCAGGGTGGCGCGGCCGGCCTCCATGGGGCCGCCGGAGACGAAGACCGTCGGGATGTTCAGGCGCAGGGCGGCCATCAGCATGCCGGGGGTGATCTTGTCGCAGTTGGAGATGCAGACCAGGGCGTCGGCGCGGTGGGCCTCGACCATGTACTCCACGGAGTCCGCGATCAGGTCGCGGGAGGGCAGCGAGTAGAGCATGCCGCCGTGGCCCATGGCGATGCCGTCGTCCACGGCGATGGTGTTGAACTCGCGCGGGATGCCGCCCGCCTCCGTGATCGCCTCGCTGACGATCCGGCCGACCGGCTGGAGGTGGGTGTGGCCCGGCACGAACTCGGTGAAGGAGTTCGCGACCGCGATGATCGGCTTACGGCCGATGTCCGCGCCGGGTACACCGGAGGCGCGCATAAGGGCGCGGGCGCCCGCCATGTTGCGGCCGTGGGTGACTGTGCGGGACCTCAGCTCGGGCATCGTCGCTCGCTCCTCGATGGACAGTTCTGGCTTTCTCCGAGACTACGCCGGGGCTCCAAGGAATGGACACGGTTGTCCGGAATGCGGGACGTTCGTTTCGCCGGCGGTCGCGTTCAGGGCTGCGTGAGGTGCCTCTGCACGACCGGCGCCACCCGCGCGATGACCTCCTCCACGTCCGCCGAGGCCAGCGGTTCCAGCCGCAGGACGTGGCGCAGCATGGCCGTACCCACCAGTTGCGCGGCGGCCAGCTCGGCGCGCAGTTCGGCGTCCGGCAGGTCCAGCCGGGCGGCGACGCGGCGCGTGAGCTGGGCGGCGACCAGGCGGCGGAAGACGGCGGCGGCTCTGTCGTCGGTGACGGCCGAGCGCAGGATCGCGAGCAGCGGCGCCCGGGTCGCGGGGTCCTCCCAGACGCCGAGGACGTGCCGGGCCAGCCGCTCCCCCACCCCGTCCGGCGGGCCCTCGGCCAGGGTGTCCGGGGCGGCGAGGGCGGGGGCGAAGGCGACCTCCACGGCCGCCGCGAAGACCTGTTCCTTGGTGCCGAAGTAGTGGTGGACCAGCGCGGAGTCCACACCGGCCGCCTGGGCGATCCGGCGTACGGAGGTCCTGTCGTACCCGCGTGCGGAGAACTCCTCGCGGGCCGCCGTAAGGATGCGGCCGCGGGTGCCGGCGGACTCCGTGCCCGGCGGCCGGCCCCGGCGGCGGGCGGGGGGCGCGGGGGGCTCGCCGGGATCAGTCGGGTTGGTGGGGCCGGTGGGGTCCGTGGGGCCGGTGGGGTCCGTGGGGCCGGTGGGGCCGGTCATCGCCGGGGGAGGCGGACGGCGGGGGCCAGGTGCTTGCGGGTGAAGGCGAGGGCCTCGGCGAGATCGGCCTCGCGCTCGGCGCTGGACATCGCCCGCCGGGTGTTGACCTCGATGACGACATGGCCGTCGAAGCCGGAGACCGTCAGGTGTTCCAGCAGCTCGGCGCAGGGCTGGTCGCCGCGCCCCGGCACCAGGTGCTCGTCCTTGGCCGAGCCGCGCCCGTCGGCGAGGTGGACGTGGCCGAGCCGGTCGCCCATGCGGCCGATCATCTCCAGGGCGTCGGTGCGGGCCGTCGACGTGTGGCTGAGGTCGATCGTGAAGTGCCGGTAGTCGTCGTGGCTGACGTCCCAGGCGGGGGCGTAGGCGAGCATCTCGCGGTCGCGGTAGCGCCACGGGTACATGTTCTCGACCGCGAACCGGACGTCCGTCTCGTCCGCCATCCGCCAGATGCCCGCGACGAAGTCCCGGGCGTACTGCCGCTGCCACCGGAACGGCGGGTGCACGACGACGGTGGAGGCGCCCAGCTTCTCGGCGGCGGCCCGGGCGCGGCGCAGCTTGGTCCACGGGTCCGTGGACCAGACGCGCTGTGTGATCAGCAGGCACGGGGCGTGCACCGCGAGGACCGGGATGCCGTGGTAGTCCGACAGGCGGCGCAGCGCGTCGATGTCCTGGCTGACGGGGTCGGTCCAGACCATGACCTCGACGCCGTCGTAGCCGAGGCGCGCGGCGATCTCGAAGGCCGTCGCCGTGGACTCCGGGTAGACGGAGGCCGTCGACAGGGCGACGGGGACGGTCGTTGGTTCAGCCACGTCCGTCACCTTAAGGGGTCTCGCCGTGAGGGTGCCGGGTGCCCGTTCGCCGTTGTGAGGTTCGCCATTTGGGCGGGTGCGCTCAGGCGGAGCCCATGTGGTCGAGACGGCGCAGGATCACGCCCTCGCGCAGGGCCCAGGGGCATATCTCCAGGCTTTCCACGCCGAACAGGTCCATCGCGCCCTCCGCCACCAGCGCGCCGGCCAGGAGCTGTCCCGCCCTTCCGTCGGAGACGCCGGGCAGCTCGGCGCGCTGCTCGATGGTCATTCCGGCCAGGCGCGGCACCCAGGCTTCGAGGGATTCGCGTTTGAGTTCGCGCTGCACGTAGAGGCCCTCGGCGCTGCGGGCGGCACCGGCGATGCGGGCGAGCTGCCGGAAGGTCTTGGAGGTGGCGACCACGTGGTCGGGGGCGCCGAAGCGGGCGACCTCGCCGACCGTGCGGGCGATCTCCGCGCGGACGTGGCGGCGCAGGGCGCGCACGTCGTCCGGGGCGGGCGGGTCGCCGGGGAGCCAGCCGGCGGTGAGGCGGCCGGCGCCGAGGGGGAGGGAGGCGGCGGCGTCCGGTTCCTCGTCGATGCCGAAGGCGATCTCCAGGGAGCCGCCGCCGATGTCCAGGACCAGCAGCCGTCCGGCGGACCAGCCGAACCAGCGGCGCACGGCGAGGAAGGTGAGCCGGGCCTCCTCGGCGCCGGAGAGGACCTGGAGCCGTACGCCGGTCTCGTCGGCGACGCGGGCGAGGACCTCGTCGGCGTTGCTCGCCTCGCGGACGGCGGAGGTGGCGAAGGGGAGCAGGTCCTCGACGCCCTTGTCCTCGGCGGCCTGGAGCGCGTCCCGGACGACCTCGACGAGCTTCTCGATGCCCTCGTCGCCTATGGCGCCGCCGCCGTCGAGGAGTTGGGCGAGCCGAAGGTCGGCCTTGTGCGAATGCGCGGGCAGCGGGCGCGCGCCGGGGTGGGCGTCCACCACCAGTAGATGCACCGTGTTCGAACCCACGTCCAGGACACCGAGTCTCATATGCGGAACGCTACTGCCAGAACACCGCTCCTCGGTCCCCGGACCGGGGGCGGGGCACTTACCCTGGACGCGTGCCAAAGACGAAAAAGGCGAAGTCCGCGAAAGCCGACAAGGCGGACAAGATTCGCAAGGCCGCAAAAGCTGTCAAGGGGTCGAAGATGAGCGACGAGAAGGGGCTCGACTTCGCACGCGCGTGGGTGGAGTTCCCGGACCCGGCCGACGACGAGCAGGTCTTCCGCTGCGATCTGACGTGGCTGACCTCGCGCTGGAACTGCATCTTCGGCAGCGGCTGCCAGGGCATCAAGGCGGGGCGCGCGGACGACGGGTGCTGCACGCTGGGGGCGCACTTCTCCGACGAGGACGACGAGAAGCGGGTCGCCGAGCACGTGGCGCGGCTCACGCCGGACATCTGGCAGCACCACGCGGAGGGCACGCGGGACGGCTGGGTCTCGGAGGACGAGGAGGGGTCCCGGCAGACGCGGCCCTTCGAGGGGTCCTGCATCTTCCAGAACCGGCCCGGTTTCGCGGGCGGCGCGGGCTGCTCGCTGCACATCCTCGCGCTCAAGGAGGGCCGGGAGCCGCTGGAGACCAAGCCGGACGTCTGCTGGCAGCTACCGGTCCGCCGGACGTACGACTGGATCGACCGGCCCGACGACACCCGGGTCCTCCAGATCTCCATCGGCGAGTACGACCGCAGGGGCTGGGGTCCCGGCGGCCACGACCTGCACTGGTGGTGCACCTCGGCCACCTCGGCCCACGGCGCGGGCGAACCGGTGTACGTCTCCTACCGCGCGGAGCTGACGGAGCTGATGGGCAAGGAGGGCTACGACCGGCTGGCCCAGCTCTGCGAGCAGCGCCTGTCGGCCGAACTCCCGATGCTGGCCCCCCACCCGGCGGACCCCACCGCCTGACCCATCGGCCCGGCTATGTCTGGCTTCCCGACGGGGTCGGGGTTTCGTCGGCCGGCGCAGACGGAGTCGGTGTGGGGGACGCGGGGGGCGGAGGGTCCGTGGGGGTGCTGGGGGGTGTGGCCGGAGTCGTGGGCGGCGGTGTGGCCGGGGGGCTCGGGACCGTGGTCGCGGGGGGCGGCGGAGGGGTCGGACGTGCGGGGGCCGGGCCGTAGCCGGTGATGGTGACCACCGCGCCGGCCGGGGCGATGGACACCCGGGCGCGCCAGGGGCCCGCCGGTTCGTGGAGGTGGTCCACGTAGGCCTTCAGGGTCAGGCTTTCGCCGGGTGCGAGGGTGCCGGAGGTCTGGCTCAGGTAGAGCCAGGGGGAGCCGGTGGCGGCGGACCAGTGGACCGGGGCGGAACCGGTGGCCGTCAGCGTGATCAGGGTGGTGTCGCCGTCGCTCGCGGCACTCACCGTCAGCCGGCCGGCCGGGCTGTCCGCCGTCGCGGGCGCGTCGCTCTTCACCTCCACCGAGACGTCCGGCTCGCCGTCCTTCCCCGCGCCGGGCCGCACGCTCGCGCTGCCCGCGTTCTGGTACCCCCCGCCCGTGCCGTCGCCGCCGCCCGCGTCCGGGCCCCGGGCCTCGCGCGCGGTGCCGGGGTGGCCGTCCGGCTCCGCGGTCGGCGCGGCCCGGTAGGCCGCCCACAGGGCCAGCACGGGCGCGGCCACCACGGTCGCCACCACCGTCGTCGTCACCGCGCGGGCACGCAGCCGGTCGCGGCGGGCCGCGCGGTCCGTGGGGTCCATCGGGAAGCCCCGCCGGTCGAAGCGGGGCGCGGCCGTGCCCCGCGCCCGGGAGCGCGAGGCGAGGGCCGCGCGGGGCGCCTCCAGTACGGGCAGTTCGGCGGGGGTGACCGTGGTGCCGGGCCAGCGGCCTGGAGCCGCGCGCTCGGCGCTGCGGCGGCAGCGCGGACAGTCGTCGACGTGCCGGACCAGCTCGCGGCGGAGGGCGGTGCTGAGGATCAGCCTGCGGTCGCCGGTGAGATGGGCGACGCTCGGGCAGCCGCCGCTCTCCACCACGGCGAGCGCGGCACGGGTGCGCTCGACCTCGCAGGCGGCCGCGGCGAGCAGGTCGCGGGCGGCGGCCGGCGCCAGGCCGAGGACGGCGGCGACCTCGGGCGCGGTCAGGTGGTGGCGGACGGCGAGTTCCAGGGCCTCACGCTGCTCGGGCGTGGTGCCGGCCGCCTCCGGCCAGGCGAGCAGGGAGAGTTCGCGGCGCCGGCGCTCCTGGAGCTCCGGGGGGAGCGCGGGGCCGGGCGACCGCGGGCCGGTCCCCTTGGTTCCCTTGTCCGTACGGCCGGTCCCCTTGTCCGTACGGCCCGCCGCGTGCGCGGCCTGGCGTTTCCGCTTCGCCTCGGCGAGCTTGCGCAGGCACGCCCAGCGGGCCAGCGCGTAGAGCCAGGCCCTGCGCTCACCGCCGGTCTCCGGGACGCGGTGTGCCCGCCGCTCGGCGAGCGCGAGGGCTTCGCCGAGCGCGGCGGTGGCCGCGTCGTGGTCGCACAGCACGGACAGGCAGTAGGTGAACAGGCCGTCCAGGTACGGCTCGTAGCGCGTCGACGCCCGCCGGGCGATGTTGCGGGCGGCGGCGCGGTCCCGCGCCTCGCGTGCCTCACGTGCCTCGGAAGCACCAGGCTCGCGCGCGTCCTCACGGGGCTCACGCCCCTCGCGCGCCTCTCGTGCTTCACGCGCCGGACCGTGCGCCCGGTGCGCGCCGGTGGTGCGGGTGGTGGTCTCCGGGCTGCTGCTCATCACCCGTGCGACCGTAGGCGTCGGCGGAGCGCCCCTTCCGGAGCCTTGAGCTCTTTTAATCCGTACGGGTGAAACGATCCCTCATAAGGGGACACGAACGCTTCGCTCCGCGGCTGATTTCCGGGGGGCGCAGGCCGATACCCGTCCACCCGTTTGGCGGCCCCCGGTCCCGTTGTCAGTGCCGCGGGCTACGGTTTCCCGCATGGCTGCCCGTACCAAGACCACCAAGGACCGCCCGTCCTACCGCTGCACCGAGTGCGGCTGGCAGACGGCCAAGTGGCTCGGCCGCTGCCCCGAGTGCCAGGCCTGGGGCACCGTCGAGGAGTACGGCGCGCCCGCGGTCCGCACCACGGCGCCCGGCCGGGTCGTCCGCTCCGCGCTGCCCATCGGCCAGGTCGACGGCCGGCAGGCCACCGCCCGCACCACCGGCGTGCCCGAGCTGGACCGGGTGCTCGGCGGCGGGCTCGTACCGGGCGCGGTGGTGCTGCTGGCGGGCGAGCCCGGCGTCGGCAAGTCCACCCTGCTGCTGGACGTGGCGGCCAAGGCGGCGAGCGAGGAGCACCGCACCCTCTACGTCACCGGTGAGGAGTCGGCGAGCCAGGTGCGGCTGCGCGCCGACCGCATCGGCGCGCTGCACGACCACCTGTACCTGGCCGCCGAGACCGACCTCTCCGCCGTCCTCGGGCACCTGGACGAGGTCAAGCCGTCCCTGCTGGTCCTCGACTCGGTGCAGACGGTCGCCTCGCCGGAGATCGACGGGGCGCCCGGCGGCATGGCCCAGGTGCGCGAGGTGGCCGGGGCGCTGATCCGGGCGTCCAAGGAGCGCGGCATGTCCACGCTGCTGGTCGGCCATGTCACCAAGGACGGCGCGATCGCGGGCCCGCGTCTCCTGGAGCACCTGGTGGACGTGGTGCTGCACTTCGAGGGCGACCGGCACGCCCGGCTCCGCCTGGTGCGCGGCGTGAAGAACCGGTACGGCGCCACGGACGAGGTCGGCTGCTTCGAGCTGCACGACGAGGGCATCACCGGCCTCGCCGACCCCAGCGGCCTCTTCCTGACCCGGCGCGACGAACCGGTGCCGGGCACCTGTCTGACCGTGACCCTGGAGGGCCGCCGCCCGCTGGTGGCGGAGGTGCAGGCGCTGACCGTCGACTCCCAGATCCCCTCCCCCCGGCGTACGACGTCCGGTCTGGAGACCTCCCGGGTGTCGATGATGCTGGCCGTGCTCGAACAGCGCGGCCGGATCAGCGCGCTCGGCAAGCGGGACATCTACTCGGCGACGGTCGGCGGCGTGAAGCTGTCCGAACCGGCCGCCGACCTGGCCATCGCGCTCGCGCTGGCCTCCGCCGCGAGCGACACCCCCCTGCCGAAGAACCTGGTGGCCATCGGCGAGGTGGGCCTCGCGGGCGAGGTGAGACGGGTCACGGGCGTGCAGCGCAGGCTCGCCGAGGCGCACCGGCTCGGCTTCACCCATGCGCTGGTGCCGGGCGATCCGGGGAGGATCCCGCCGGGGATGAAGGTGCTGGAAGTCGCCGACATGGGGGATGCGCTGCGGGTCCTGCCCCGTTCCCGTCCCCGGGAGGCCCCACGGGAGGCGGAGCAGCGCCGGTAGACTTTGCCCAGGTCTCGCCCGTCCGTACGAACCGAGTGCGGGCACGGGCGCGCGTCAGAACCCGCGACCGGAGGAGTGCAGTGGCAGCCAACGACCGGGCAGCAGCTCCCGGAAAGTCCGGTGGGAGCGCTGGTTCCGACGGCCTGATGCGCGCCGCGCTGAGCGCCGTGGCACCCGGTACGGCCATGCGCGACGGCCTGGAGCGCGTGCTGCGCGGCAATACCGGCGGGCTGATCGTGCTCGGCTCCGACAAGACCGTCGAGGCGATGTGCACGGGCGGGTTCGTGCTGGACGTGGAGTTCGCCGCGACCCGGCTGCGGGAGCTGTGCAAGCTGGACGGCGGCATCGTGCTGTCGTCGGACCTCTCGAAGATCCTGCGCGCGGGCGTCCAGCTGGTGCCGGACCCCACCATCCCCACGGAGGAGACGGGCACCCGGCACCGCACGGCGGACCGGGTGAGCAAGCAGGTCGGCTTCCCGGTCGTCTCCGTCTCCCAGTCCATGCGGCTGATCGCGCTGTACGTCGACGGCCAGCGCCGCGTCCTGGAGGACTCGGCGGCGATCCTCTCCCGCGCGAACCAGGCGCTGGCCACGCTGGAGCGGTACAAGCTCCGCCTGGACGAGGTGGCGGGCACGCTGTCGGCGCTGGAGATCGAGGACCTGGTGACGGTGCGGGACGTGTCCGCCGTCGCGCAGCGTCTGGAGATGGTGCGCCGGATCGCCACCGAGATCGCCGAGTACGTGGTGGAGCTGGGCACCGACGGCCGTCTTCTCTCGCTCCAGTTGGAGGAGTTGATCGCGGGGGTCGAGCCGGACCGCGAGCTGGTGGTGCGGGACTACGTGCCCGAGCCGACGGCGAAGCGTTCCCGCACGGTGGAGGAGGCCCTGTCCGAGCTGAACGCGCTCACCCAGGCGGAGCTGATCGAGGTCGGCGCGGTGGCGCGGGCGCTGGGCTACACCGGGTCTCCCGAGACGCTCGACTCCGCGGTGTCCCCGCGGGGCTTCCGGCTGCTGGCCAAGGTGCCGAGGCTGCCGGGGGCGATCATCGACCGGCTGGTGGAACACTTCGGCGGTCTCCAGAAGCTGCTGGCCGCGAGCGTGGACGACCTTCAGACCGTGGACGGTGTGGGCGAGGCGCGGGCCAGGAGCGTCCGCGAGGGCCTGTCCCGCCTGGCGGAGTCCTCGATCCTGGAGCGGTACGTCTAGGGCCTCTCGTTCACCATCCTCAGTCGGCCGACAGCACGAACGACGCCTGAAGCTTCCCGTACCCCGGCGTCTTCGCCTCCAGCAGGTACGTGCCCGTCTTCGCCGAGCCGGCCGACGGCGTCGCGCAGTGGGCCGCGCTCGGCCGCCGGTCCCACTTCACCGTGTAGGTGATGCTCTGCCCGGCCGGCACCCGGAACAGCAGGTCGCGCGCGCCCTTGGGGCAGTCGGCGGAGGACCAGAGGGGGTGGTCGCCGTCGGCCGGGGTGATCGTCAGCACCGCGTTCCCGGGCCCGAGATCGACCTTGCAGTCGGCGGACGAGGTGTTCTTCGCGGTGAGTTCGAAGGCCGGCGTCTGGTCCGGCGAGTAGGAGTTGTGCAGGCTGCGCAGGCCCAACGACACGGATCCGGCCGTACAGTTCGGCAGCGTGGAGGAGCCTGACAGCGCGTCGCCCGCGGCGACCGCCCCGCCGCCCGCGGCCGAACCGCCACCCGAGCCGCCGTCCGAACCGGCGGAACCAGCGCCGGAGGAGCCGTCCGAACCGGACGCCCCGTCACCGCCGCCCGACCCGGAACCGGCGGACCCCGCGGACCCGGAGCCCGCGTCCGATCCCCCCGACTCGTCCCGCCCGCCGGGGTGTTGGCTGTAGGCGGGGCCCGACCCCGAGGGACCCGGTGTGATGGTGTGCGCGGGATTCTTGCCGCCGGACGCGCTGGTGCCCTTCTTGCCGCCCCCACCCCCCGCGACGACGATCCACGTGATCAGCAGCGCCGAGACGGCGACCACCGACACCATGACGACCCTCCGACGCCAGTAGATGGAGGAGGGAAGCGGCCCGACCGGATTGCGCAGAGATCCCACGCCCGAACTCTACGAGAGTTCGGCGCGCTGCCTTGCCCCACCCGCCGCTCAGGCACCAACTTTTCCGGATCATCATCCCGGCAACTGCCCCCGTGGGCATGCTTCTTCCCGTACCGGCACCCTGGGTGACGGCGCCGTCACCCGCACCATCCGGCACGGCGTGGCAGGATCGGAAGGCCATGACTGAGAAGCTCCACGCCCCCGTGATCGCCTGGTTCGACACCCACGCCCGCGACCTCCCCTGGCGCCGCCCGGAGGCGGGCGCGTGGGGCGTGATGGTCAGCGAGTTCATGCTTCAGCAGACCCCGGTGAACCGGGTGCTGCCCGTCTACGAGCAGTGGCTCGCCCGCTGGCCGCGCCCCGCCGACCTGGCGAAGGAGGCCCCCGGCGAGGCGGTGCGCGCCTGGGGCCGGCTCGGCTACCCCCGCCGCGCGCTGCGGCTGCACGGCGCCGCCGTCGCCATAACGGAGCGGCACGGCGGCGACGTACCGACGGAACACGCGCAGTTGCTCGCGCTGCCCGGCATCGGCGAGTACACGGCCGCGGCGGTGGCCTCGTTCGCCTACGGGCAGCGGCACGCGGTGCTGGACACGAACGTGCGGCGGGTGCTGGCGCGGGCGGTGACGGGGGTGCAGTACCCGCCGAACGCCACGACCGCGGCCGAGCGGCGCCTCGCGCGGGAGCTGCTGCCCGAGGACGAGCGGACGGCCGCGCGCTGGGCCGCCGCCTCCATGGAGCTGGGCGCGCTGGTGTGCACGGCGAAGAACGAGGGGTGCGCGCGCTGCCCGATCGCCGCGCGGTGCGCCTGGCGGCAGGCAGGCAAGCCGGAGCACCAGGGACCGCCGCGGCGCGGCCAGACGTACGCCGGTACGGACCGGCAGGTGCGCGGCAAGCTGCTCGCGGTGCTGCGGGAGGCGCACACGCCGGTGCCGCAGGCGCTGCTCGACCGGGTGTGGCACGAGCCGGTGCAGCGGGCCCGCGCGCTGGACGGACTGGTCGCCGACGGACTGGTGGAGCCGCTGCCGGGCGCCCTGTACCGGCTGCCCCTGACCTGACGCGGGGACAGGTCACGGCGTTCTCATCGCTGTTACCCGACCCTGCGCCCAACCGATAGGCCACAAAAGCCGCTTAACCGGACATAAATACCACACTCTTTACCCCCTCCCTACGGCCGTTACACAACCGACGGACAGCCGATTGACGGCCGCAGGCTGGTCCGCACAGCCCCGTGACAACGACTGCCTAGGTTCTTCTCCGTGCCCGTCGGACCACGGGCCGGCAGTACGGCGGTACTTCGGCGGGGAGCCGGAGCACACGGGGAACGGAGGCGGTTGGACATGGCGCAGGGCGAGGTGCTCGCATTCGAGGAGTACGTCCGCACGCGACAGGACGCGCTGCTGCGCAGCGCGCGCCGGCTGGTGCCGGACCCCGTCGACGCCCAGGACCTGCTCCAGACCGCGCTGGTGCGGACGTACGGCCGCTGGGAGGGCATCGCCGACAAGCGGCTCGCCGACGCCTATCTGCGCCGCGTCATGATCAACACCCGGACCGAGTGGTGGCGGGCCCGCAAGCTGGAGGAGGTCCCCACCGAGCAGCTGCCCGACGCCTCCGTGGCGGACTCCACCGAGCAGCACGCCGACCGGGCCCTGCTGATGGACGTCCTGAAAGTGCTCGCACCCAAGCAGCGCAGCGTCGTGGTGCTGCGACACTGGGAGCAGATGTCCACCGAGGAGACGGCCGCGGCCCTGGGCATGTCGGCCGGTACGGTCAAGAGCACGCTGCACCGGGCGCTCGCCCGGCTCCGCGAGGAGCTGGAGGCCCGCGACCTGGACGCACGGGCGCTGGAGCGTGAGGAGCGGGAGCGTTGCGCGGCCTGACCGGGCCCGGGCCGAGAGGGGCCCGAGGGAGTTTGCTGGCGGTGATCGCGGCGGTGGCCTCGGTCACCGCCCTCGCCCTTTTCGTCGCGGCCTGCGGCACGGGCGGCCTGGGCGCCCGGGACGAGGGCCCGGCGCACGCCTCGGCGGTGGCCGGTGCCGTGGCCTCGCCGTCGCCCTCGCCGAGCGATCCGGACAAGTACCGGAAGGTGGACGCCGTGGAGCTGATCAAGCGCGACCCGGCCGTGTCCGCCACGGTGAAGCGGGAGCTGAAGCCGTGCAGCGGCGACGAGTACCCGGTGGACGTCTCGTACGGCGATCTGACCGGGTCCTCGGTGGACGACGTGGTGATCAACGTGCTGACGTGCGCGGACGCGGTCGGGATCGGCTCGTACGTGTACCGGAACGAGTCCGGCGCCTTCACGAACGTCTTCCACACCGAGGAGTCCCCGGTCTACGCCGAGATCGACCAGGGCCGTCTCTCGGTGACCAGGCAGTATTACGAGAAGGACGATCCCATCTCCAGCCCGTCCGGTGAGATCGTGACGCCGTACACCTGGAAGGCGGGACGGTTCACGCCGGGCAAGAGCGTGCGCAACGAGTACAGCAAGTCGGCCGGGCAGGTCCCGACGCCCGTGCCGGACAGCTGAACCGGACGCCGACCGGGACACCGGCACCGGCGCCCGCACTCACACCAGCACCGCCACCAGCACGGACACCAGCACTTCACGAGGACAGAAAGCACCGGGATGGCAGACCAGACCCACGTCCTGTTCGTCGAGGACGACGACGTCATCCGCGAGGCCACGCAGCTCGCCCTGGAGCGGGACGGCTTCGCGGTCACCGCGATGCCCGACGGGCTCTCGGGCCTGGCCGCGTTCCGGGCGGACCGGCCCGACATCGCCCTGCTCGACGTGATGGTGCCGGGCCTGGACGGGGTCAGTCTGTGCCGCCGGATCCGGGACGAGTCGACGGTGCCGGTGATCATGCTGTCGGCGCGCGCCGACTCCATCGACGTCGTCCTCGGCCTGGAGGCGGGCGCGGACGACTACGTGACGAAGCCGTTCGACGGTGCCGTACTCGTCGCCCGGATCCGGGCCGTGCTGCGCCGCTTCGGGCACGCCGGCGGCTCGGCACACCCGGGGGAGCCCGCGTCCGCCGTGCAGGGCGGCACGCTGACCTTCGGCGACCTGCGGATCGACACCGACGGCATGGAGGTGCGCCGGGCCGGGCAGCCGGTGGCGCTCACCCCGACGGAGATGCGGCTGCTGCTGGAGTTCTCCTCCGCGCCCGGCACCGTGCTCTCCCGCGACAAGCTCCTCGAACGGGTGTGGGACTACGGCTGGGGCGGGGACACCCGGGTGGTCGACGTCCATGTGCAGCGGCTGCGGCAGAAGATCGGCCAGGACCGGATCGAGACGGTCCGCGGTTTCGGTTACAAGCTGAAGGCCTGAACGGAGCGGCATGCGGGGGTTCTGGCGCCACCCGGTCCGGCGCGTGGAGCGCGTGGGCCTGCACACGGGCATCCGGTGGAAGCTCAGTGCGGCGATCGCGCTGGTCGCCGGGCTCGTGGCGATCGCGCTGAGCCTGGTCGTGTACAACGCGGCCCGGGTCTCGATGCTGGACAACGCGCGCGACCTGGCCAACGACCGGGTCCAACTGGCCCAGCGGAACTACGAGTTGTTCGGGCGGACGAACTTCCCGAACATAAGGATCGACGATCCGGCGATGCCGTCGGCGGTGCGCGAGAAGGTGATGGCCGGGCGCCGGGCGAGCGACGTCTCCGACCGGGGCTCGGGACCGCCGGACATCTGGGCGGCGGTACCGGCCAAGGACGGGCACGTGCTGTCACTGCACAGCCACTTCCCGGACCGTTCCATGGACGTGCTGAAGGACCTGAACCAGGCCCTGGTCATCGGGTCCATCGCGGTCGTCCTCGGCGGCAGCGCGCTCGGGGTGCTGATCGGCGGCCAGTTGTCCGGACGGCTGCGCAAGGCGGCGGCCGCGGCGAACCGGGTCGCGCGGGGCGAGACCGAGGTACGGGTGCGGGAGGCCATCGGCGGGGTCGTACGGGACGAGACCGACGATCTCGCGCGGGCGGTGGACGCGATGGCGGACGCGCTGCGGCAGCGCCTGGAGGCCGAGCGGCGGGTCACCGCGGACATCGCGCACGAGTTGCGCACCCCGGTGACCGGGCTGCTGACGGCCGCCGAGCTGCTGCCGCCGGGCCGGCCCACGGAGCTGGTCCTGGACCGGGCCAAGGCGATGCGCACGCTGGTGGAGGACGTACTGGAGGTGGCCCGCCTGGACGGCGCCTCCGAGCGGGCCGAGTTGCAGGACATCATGCTGGGCGAGTTCGTCGCGCGGCGGGTGGCAGCCAAGGACCCGGACATCGTCGTACGCGTCGTCCACGAGTCGGAGGTGACGACCGACCCGCGCCGCCTGGAGCGGGTGCTGTTCAACCTCCTCGCCAACGCCGCCCGGCACGGCCGGCCGCCGGTCGAGGTGAGCGTGGAGGGCCGGGTGATCCGGGTCCGCGACCACGGGCCCGGCTTCCCCGAGGAACTCCTCGCGCAGGGCCCGAGCCGCTTCCGCACCGGCAGCACGGACCGCGCCGGCCAGGGCCACGGCCTGGGCCTGACCATCGCCGCCGGCCAGGCCCGCGTCCTCGGCGCCCGCCTCACCTTCCGCAACATCCGTCCCGCCGGTCTCCCGGCGGAGGGCGCGGTGGCCGTCCTGTGGCTGCCGGAACACGCCCCGACGAACACCGGGAGCCATCCGATGCTGCCGTTGTCGGGGAGCACGGGCTGAGCGGGCCCCGGACCCCGGCATGACGAAGGCCCCCGGGGCGGACACCCGCCGGGGGCCTTCGTCACACACGGCCGGCGTCGGCCGGACCGCGCACGGTCGGCGTCGCTCAGACCGCCTCGACCAGCGGAGCCACCGGCTCCTCCGCCTTCGGCGTCTGCGGTCCGCTCTTCAGCGGGACCTCCTTGACGAAGAGGGCCGCGAGGAGGACCAGGACGGCGATCCCGGCACCCAGCAGGAACGCGGAGTGAATGCCCGCGGTGACCGCGTGCTGGTAGGCCTCCCGGGCCAGCGGCGGCAGCTTCGCCAGGCTCTTGGCGTCCAGCTGGGCCGACTTCTCGGTGATTCCCTTGCCCAGCGCGCCGGCCCGCTCGGTCATGACGTCCTTGACCCTGTTGTTGAACAGCGCGCCCATGATGGCGACACCGAACGAGGAGCCGAGCGTACGGAACAGCGTCGTGGACGAGGACGCGACGCCCATGTCCTTCATCTCCACGCTGTTCTGCGCCACCAGCATGGTGATCTGCATCAGGCAGCCCATGCCGAGGCCCAGCACCGCCATGTAGACGCCGGAGGTGAAGCGGCTCGTGCCGGTGTCCATCAGCGACAGCAGGTACAGGCCCACGATCATCAGCACGCCGCCGGCGATCGGGAACACCTTGTAGCGGCCGGTGTTGGTGGTGACCCGTCCCGCGATCATCGAGGTGACCATCATCGCGCCGAGCATCGGCAGCAGCAGCAGACCGGAGTTGGTCGCCGAGGCGCCCTGCACCGACTGCTGGTACAGCGGCAGGAACAGCGTCGCACCGAACATCACGAAGCCGGTGATGAAGCCGATCACGGACATCAGGGTGAAGTTGCGGCTGCGGAAGATGTGCAGCGGCAGCACCGGCTCGGCGGCCTTGGTCTGCCAGAACACGAACCCGGCCAGCGCCACCACGCCGATGGCGGTCAGTTCCATGATCCGCGCGGAGGTCCAGGCGTACTCGCTGCCGCCCCAGGTGGTGACCAGCACGATCGAGGTGATGCCGACGATCAGCAGCGCGATGCCGAGGTAGTCGATGCCCGCCTTGGCCCGCTTCTTCGGCAGGTGCAGCACCACGCTGACCAGCACCAGCGCGACCGCGCCGAGCGGCAGGTTGATGTAGAAGGACCAGCGCCAGCCCCAGTTGTCGGTGATGGTGCCGCCGACCAGCGGACCGCCGATCATCGCCAGCGCCATCACGCCGGCCATCATGCCCTGGTACTTGCCCCGCTCCCGCGGCGGCACGAGGTCACCGATGATCGCCATGACGCCGACCATCAGACCGCCGGCGCCGAGGCCCTGCACGGCACGGAAGCCGATCAGCTCGCCCATGTTCTGGGCCATGCCGCTGAGCGCGGAGCCGATCAGGAAGATCACGATGGAGCTGAGGAAGGCGCTCTTGCGCCCGTACATGTCGCCGACCTTGCCCCAGATCGGGGTGGAGGCGGCGGTGGCCAGGGTGTAGCCGGTGACCACCCAGGACAGGTGTTCCAGGCCGCCCAGCTCGCCGACGATGGTGGGCATCGCGGTGCCCACGATCATGTTGTCCAGCATCGCGAGCATCATCGCGATCATGAGCGCGAGCAGTACGACGCGCACGCTCCGTTGTTTCCTGCCCTCCTGTGGGCTTTCCACTGTGTCCGCCATCTCTTCCCCACTTCCCCCGCGGCTACTTACTTGCCGCCCGGCTAGTTACTACACTTGTCAAGGTAGAGACTAACTAGCCGGTCGTCAAGTAAGTTTTGCGGAGCCTTAGAGCGGTCGGCCACCCTTAGCCGGTCGGCAGACAAGTTTTCGCGGGAGTGCGAGGAGTACGAGGATGGGCGGCACCATGGACGGGCACAAGCAGCAGCGCCGCGGCAACACGCGCCAGCGCATCCAGGACGTCGCGCTCGAACTCTTCGCCGAGCAGGGCTACGAGAAGACCTCGCTGCGCGAGATCGCCGAGCGCCTCGAAGTTACCAAGGCGGCCCTGTACTACCACTTCAAGACCAAGGAAGAGATCATCGTCAGCCTCTTCGAGGACCTGACGCAGCCGATCGCCGACCTGATCGAGTGGGGCCGCGGCCAGCCGCACACGCTGGAGACGAAGCGGGAGATCCTGCGGCGCTACAGCGAGGCGCTCTCGCACGCCGAGCCGCTCTTCCGGTTCATGCAGGAGAACCAGGCGACGGTGCGGGAGCTGCGCATCGGCGAGACCTTCAAGGACCGCATGCACGGCCTGCGGGAGATACTCCGGGACCCGGACGCCGAACTGGTCGACCAGGTGCGCTCGCTCAGCGCGATGTTCACCCTGCACGCGGGGATGTTCGTGATGCAGGACCTGGTGGACGACGTCGAGACGCGGCGCAGGGCCGTTCTGGAGGTCGCCCTGGACCTGGTCACCCAGGCGCACGAGCACGCCCGCCGATAGCGACGACCGACAGCGACGACCGAGCCGGCCTGCCCAGGACGGGCCGGCCGGCTCGGTCGGTTTTCGATCAGTCCGGTCGATTCGTTCGGTTCGACCGTGTCAGTCGCGGCTCAGACCTTGAGGCCCTTGCCGAGCAGGAACGACACCGGGTTCAGCGCGGAGCCGTAGTTCGGGGTCGTACGGATCTCGAAGTGCAGGTGGGGACCCGTGGAGTTGCCGGTGGAGCCGGACAGGGCGATGTGCTGGCCGGTCTTCACCGTCTGGCCGACGTGGACGTCGACGCGGGACAGGTGCGCGTACTGGGAGTAGACGCCGTTCTCGTGCTTGATCACGACGGCGTTGCCGTACGCGGGACCGTCACCGGCGCCGTTGGGGCCGGCCTTGACGACGGTGCCGCCGTGCACGGCGAAGACCTCGGTGCCGGTCGACACGGCGAAGTCCTGGCCACTGTGCTTGGCGACCCAGTGGGCGCCGGACTGGTTGAAGCCGGCGGACAGCGAGTACTTCTTCACCGGGTCGACCCAGGAGGCGGCCGACGGAGCGGCGCTCGCGACTCCGGCGCCCAGCACGACCGGGACAGCGACACCGGCGGCCAGGAAGGCGGCGCGGTTACGGAGCGAGGACGTACGGGTGGCGCGGGACGTGAAGCGCTTGATCATCGGGACCTCGTGAACTCGGGGACAGATCGGCCGCCTGGCGCACAGACGTTCGCCGCGGCGGCCATCCCTTGGTAACCGATCCCCCCGGCCGGGTGAAAGTGGCCCTCCTACGGCGCCCGCTAGTAGATGCGGGGTGAACCACCACCGCCTTGACAGCCCCCGAACCGCGCATCCACGCGCTTTTTGCCCGCCCTTTACCCGCCCGACGGATCCCACTATCGGGGCTAGTAAGGGATAAATCGCCTGTGCGGCATGTCACCGGCTCCGCGTGTCCGCGGGGCGAGGAAAGTGACGCAGACCTCTATCCGCCTACCGCTCGGTAACCCTACGGTTCCCCTCACGCCATCCGCACCACAGATCATGCACCTGCCATCCCGGCACCGCGTACGTGACGTGAGAGGAACCCCCACCGATGACCAGAGGCCCCCTGGCGCGCCGCCTCACCGTGACCGCCGTCTCCGTGGCCGCCCTGGCCGCCGTGGCCGCCCCGGCACAGGCGGCGGACACCACCACGGCCCCGGCCGCCCACACGACGGCCACGGCGACCGCGAGCGACACGACCGCCGAGGTCGACTTCACCACCTGGCAGAACGACTGCCAGGCGGTCATGGACCAGGCCCTGCCCTACCTCCAGCAGCGCGTCGCCGACGCCCGGCCCGGCGAGAAGCAGGCCATCGTCCTCGACATCGACAACACCGCGCTGGCCACCGACCTGGGCTTCCAGCTCCCCCAGGCCGCCAACAAGCCGGTGCTGGACGTCGCCCAGTACGCCCAGGCCCACGGCGTCGCGCTCTTCTTCGTCACCGCCCGGCCGGGCATCATCGAAGAGCCCACCGAGTGGAACCTGAAGTACGACGGCTACCAGGTCTCCGGCCTCTATGTGCGCGGCCTGTTCGACCTCTTCAAGAACGTCGCCGACTACAAGACGGCCCAGCGCGTCGACATCGAGAACCAGGGCTACGACATCATCGCCAACATCGGCAACAGCGACACCGACCTGTCCGGCGGCCACGCCGACCGGACCTTCAAGCTGCCCGATTACAACGGCCAGTTGTCGTAAGGGAGTTAGGCTCCATCCGTAGTCTTCTGACGGTCGTACGACCACGGGGGTGGCGGATGGAGCCGACGGTCCTGGGCGGCAGACTCGCGTCCGCCGCGATCGGCCCGCTGGTGCGGAAGCTGATCGTGGCGGACGGCCCGGGTGCGGGGCTGGTGGACCGGCCGGTACGGCTGTCCGCGCTGGTCTCCTTCCGGGGCGAGAAGCGGACGCTCGGCGAGAAGGACGTCCACCGGCTCGCCGAGCGGATCGTGACGCGGGCGGTGGAGTCGCCGGGCGAGGCGCCGTTCCCGGCGGCCGAGCAGACCGCCGTGGCCCATGCGCTGGCCCGGAGGCTGCTGGCTCTCGGCGACCTGGAGATGGACGACGTCCAGGCCGTACGGCTCGGCCACCGCGATCTGGCGACCCGGCTGCGCGACGCCACGGCCGGCTTCGACGGCCTCTCCTCGGACGCCCGCCACTTCCTGGACTCGGCCACGGAGTGGGCCTGCCTCCAGATCCTGGAGTTCTTCACCCGGCGGTCCTCCTTCGTGGCCCGCACGCTCGTGGAGCAGACCCGGGCACAGGCCGAACTCATCGCCAAGGTGGACGAGTTGATCGTCCGCGTGCCGCGCCCCGACGCGCGCGACACCGCCTTCGAGCGCCGCTACCTGCCGTACGTCGCCCGGCACCACGACCACATCACCATCTACGGCATCGACCTGCGCGACTCCCCGGACCGCTGGCCCCTCGAAGTCGCCTACCTGAGCCTGGAGGCGACCTCGGTCGAGGACGCGTCGCCCGGCCCGGCGCCCGGCGAACGTCCGCCGGCCGACACCGGCCGGCTGCGGGCCGAGGAGGCGCTGCTGGCCGATGCCCGGGTGCTGCTGCGCGGTGACGCCGGCTCCGGCAAGACCACCCTGGTGCAGTGGCTCGCGGTCACGGCGGCCCGCGACGGCGACCGCGTCCCCTACGTCCTCCCTCTGCGCACCCTGATCCGCACCGGCACCCTGCCCGCCCCGGACGGCTTCCTGAAGGCCGTGAGCTGCCCGCTGACCCCGCCGGAGGGCTGGGCCGAACGCGTCCTCACGGCGGGCCGGGGCCTGGTCCTGGTGGACGGCCTGGACGAGATCCCGGCCGCCGACCGCCACCGCGCCCGCGACTGGCTGCGCTCCCTCCTGGCGGCCTACCCCGGCAACCACTGGCTGCTGACCTCCCGGCCGACCGCCGTACGCCCCGACTGGCTGGCCCAGGAGGACTTCCGCGAGCTGACCCTGGCCCCGATGCGGCGCTCGGAGGTGGCGACCTTCGTCCACCGCTGGCACGAGGCGGCGGGGGCCCCGGGGTTCGAGGCCCCGCTGCTGGACTCCCTGCGCACCAAACGCGATCTCGCCCGACTCGCCACCAACCCCCTGATGTGCGGCCTGATCTGCGCCCTGCACCGCGAACGCCGCGGCTATCTCCCCACCGGCCGCAAGGAGTTGTACGACGCCGCCCTCACGATGCTGCTCGCCCGCCGCGACCGGGAGCGGGGCATGGGCGTCGAACTGGGCGAGGAGGTCCAGCTGGAGCTGCTCCAGCGGCTCGCGTACGCGCTGGTGCTCAGCGGCCGCACGGAGATGGACCTCGACACGGCCGAGGGGATCGTGGAGCGGTCCCTGCCGACGGTGGCGTCGGCGGGGGGCGACGCGTCCGCCGTACTGCGGGAGCTGCTGCTGCGCAGCGGGATGCTGCGGCAGCCGGCCGAGGGTGCAGTGGACTTCGTCCACCGGACGTTCCAGGACTACCTGGGGGCCCGGTACGCGGTGGCGGAGGGGCATCTGGAGGTGCTGCTCAGCCACGCGGACGACAGTCAGTGGGAGGACGTCATCCGCATGGCCGTCGCCCACGCGCGCCCCCGCGAACGGGCTTCGCTGCTGCGGCGGTTGCTGGCCGCCCAGAGCCCTCGGCTGACGCTGCTCGCGCTGGCCTGTCTGGAGCACGTGGCGGCGTTGGACGGCAAGGTGCGCGAGGAGGTGGAGAAGCGGGCGGCGGCGCTGATTCCGCCGCGGACGACGCAGGACGCGCAGGCGCTCGCGGAGGCGGGGCCACTGGTGCTGGAGCTGCTGCCGGGGCCGGAGGGGCTGACGGACGAGGAGGCGCGGGCCGTCACGGTCGCCGCGTCCCTGCTCGGCGAGCTGGAGCCCGAGGGCGCGCTGGGCGTGCTGCGGCGGTTCCGGGAGCATCCGGACCTGGAGGTGCGGCGCCAACTGACGGGGAGCTGGCGGCGGTTCGAAACCGAGGAGTACGCGGCCGAGATCCTGGACCACCTGGACCGGACGGATATCCGCCTGGTGTCCAGTTCGGGCGAGCAGAACGCCGCGCTGGCCCGGATGCGGCCCTGGCCCTGGCTGTCCTTCGCGGGCGCGCACAAAGCCGAGGACATGGTGGCGGCGGTGCCCTCGCTCGGGGAAATCGCGTCGCTCTTCTTGACGAACAACCCCGAACTCACCGATCTCGGCGGCCTTGCGCCCTTCCGCAGGCTGCGCGAACTGTGGGTGGACAACTGCCCGGCCGCTGCCGGTCTGGACCGGCTTTCCGCCCTGCCACTCGTACTACTCGGCCTGTCCGATATCGGCGACGTACGGGGCCTGCGGTTTCTTCCGTCCCTCACCACTCTCTCCGTGGTCCAGCAATTGCCGGGCAGCGACCTCACCCACACCCTGCCTGTCGACTCACCACTGGAATTCCTCTTCCTCGGCAGGTCCAGCACCGACCACACGGGTTTGCGCGGGCTGCGGGAGTGGAGCGGTCTGCGCACCCTGAGCCTCGGCCCGCTGACCACGGAACCGACGGCCGCCGACTGGCGCGAAGTAGCGGAACTTCCCGCTCTGACCAACCTCTACCTGAACGGACGCATCCTCCGCGATTTCCCCCGCTCTCTCGACGCCCTGCCGGAGCTTCCCGGCGTCGAAGTGCTTCAGGTCCCGGTGATGACCGGCACCGAGGATCTCTCCGTACTGGCATCCCGGCTGCCGGGCCTTCGCTCGGTGCGCCTGACGCATCCGTCGAACCGGCCCTTCCCGGGTGCTCGATACCAGGAACTCTTTCCCGCCGCCGAACTCACGGTGGAAGAACACTGAAAGGGGCCGGTGCCCGAAGGCACCGGCCCCTTTCGGCTGAACCGCCGGAGGCTTACGCGTCCTTGCTCAGGTTCGGACCGCCACCGGCCGCCTGCTCGATCGGCGGGGCGTCCGGCAGGGCCGACTTCTCCTCGCCGCGGAAGGTGAACGTGGCGCTCTCGCCCTCGCCCTCCGTGTCCACGACCACGATGTGGCCGGGGCGCAGCTCGCCGAAGAGGATCTTCTCGGAGAGGCTGTCCTCGATCTCGCGCTGGATGGTGCGGCGCAGCGGCCGGGCGCCCAGCACGGGGTCGTAGCCCCTCTTGGACAGCAGCTCCTTGGCGGACTGGGACAGCTCGATGCCCATGTCCCGGTCCTTCAGGCGCTCGTCCACCTTGCCGATCATCAGGTCGACGATCCGCAGGATGTCCTCCTGCGTGAGCTGCGGGAAGACGACCACGTCGTCCACACGGTTGAGGAACTCGGGCCGGAAGTGCTGCTTCAGCTCGTCCTGGACCTTGTTCTTCATGCGCTCGTAGTTGGTCTTCGTGTCACCCGAGGCCGCGAAGCCCAGGTTGAAGCCCTTGGAGATGTCCCGGGTGCCGAGGTTGGTCGTCATGATGATGACCGTGTTCTTGAAGTCCACGACCCGGCCCTGGGAGTCGGTCAGGCGACCGTCCTCCAGGATCTGCAGCAGCGAGTTGAAGATGTCCGGGTGGGCCTTCTCGACCTCGTCGAACAGGACGACGGAGAACGGCTTGCGGCGCACCTTCTCGGTCAGCTGGCCGCCCTCCTCGTAGCCCACGTAGCCGGGGGGCGAACCGAAGAGACGCGAGACCGTGTGCTTCTCGCTGAACTCCGACATGTCGAGGGAGATCAGCGCGTCCTCGTCGCCGAAGAGGAACTCGGCGAGCGCCTTGGACAGCTCGGTCTTACCGACACCGGACGGGCCGGCGAAGATGAACGAGCCACCGGGGCGCTTCGGGTCCTTCAGACCGGCACGCGTACGGCGGATCGCCTTCGACAGCGCCTTGACGGCGTCGACCTGGCCGATGACCCGCTTGTGGAGCTCGTCCTCCATGCGCAGCAGGCGGGAGGACTCCTCCTCGGTCAGCTTGAAGACCGGGATGCCCGTGGCAGTGGCGAGGACCTCGGCGATCAGCTCGCCGTCGACCTCGGCGACGACGTCCATGTCGCCGGCCTTCCACTCCTTCTCCCGCTTGGCCTTGCCGGCCAGGAGCTGCTTCTCCTTGTCGCGGAGCGAGGCGGCCTTCTCGAAGTCCTGCGAGTCGATCGCGGACTCCTTGTCCCGGCGGACGGCGGCGATCTTCTCGTCGAACTCGCGCAGGTCCGGCGGCGCGGTCATCCGGCGGATGCGCATCCGGGAACCGGCCTCGTCGATCAGGTCGATGGCCTTGTCCGGCAGGAAGCGGTCCGAGATGTAGCGGTCGGCCAGGGTGGCGGCCTGGACCAGCGCCTCGTCGGTGATGGAGACGCGGTGGTGCGCCTCGTACCGGTCGCGCAGGCCCTTGAGGATCTCGATGGTGTGCGGCAGGGACGGCTCCGCGACCTGGATGGGCTGGAAGCGGCGCTCCAGGGCCGCGTCCTTCTCCAGGTGCTTGCGGTACTCGTCCAGCGTGGTGGCACCG
The DNA here is from genome assembly GCF_040706415.1 of Streptomyces sp. NPDC048106. NCBI lineage: Bacteria > Bacillati > Actinomycetota > Actinomycetes > Kitasatosporales > Streptomycetaceae > Streptomyces > Streptomyces sp. NPDC048106. Next base: position 29,758 of record NZ_JBEZND010000020.1, read on the forward strand.
ATGGTCTGGAGCTCGCCGCGGGCCAGCATCGGCTTGAGGATGGAGGCCGCGTCGATGGCGCCCTCGGCGGCACCCGCACCGACCAGCGTGTGCAGCTCGTCGATGAACAGGATGATGTCGCCGCGGGTGCGGATCTCCTTGAGGACCTTCTTCAGGCGCTCCTCGAAGTCACCGCGGTAGCGGGAGCCGGCGACCAGGGCGCCGAGGTCCAGCGTGTAGAGGTGCTTGTCCTTCAGCGTCTCGGGCACCTCGCCCTTGACGATGGCCTGGGCGAGTCCCTCCACGACGGCGGTCTTGCCGACGCCGGGCTCACCGATCAGCACCGGGTTGTTCTTGGTACGGCGGGACAGCACCTGCATGACCCGCTCGATCTCCTTCTCGCGCCCGATGACCGGGTCGAGCTTGGATTCGCGGGCGGCCTGGGTGAGGTTCCGGCCGAACTGGTCGAGGACGAGGGAGGTCGAGGGGGTGCCCTCGGCCGGCCCGCCGGCGGTGGCGGTCTCCTTGCCCTGGTAACCGGAGAGCAGCTGGATGACCTGCTGCCGCACCCGGTTGAGGTCGGCACCCAGCTTGACCAGGACCTGGGCGGCGACGCCCTCGCCCTCACGGATCAGGCCGAGCAGGATGTGCTCCGTGCCGATGTAGTTGTGGCCCAGCTGAAGGGCCTCGCGGAGCGACAGCTCCAGGACCTTCTTGGCACGGGGGGTGAAGGGGATGTGGCCGGACGGGGCCTGCTGGCCCTGGCCGATGATCTCCTCCACCTGCTGACGGACCGCCTCAAGCGAAATGCCGAGGCTCTCCAGGGCCTTAGCGGCGACACCTTCGCCCTCGTGGATGAGACCCAGGAGGATGTGCTCGGTGCCGATGTAGTTGTGGTTGAGCATCCGGGCTTCTTCCTGAGCCAGGACGACAACCCGCCGCGCGCGGTCGGTGAACCTCTCGAACATCGTTAATCGCTCCTCAGAGCGGTCAGGCAGTGGGGGGAACTTCCCCTCCCTGTCCTTCCGCAGCTTAGTCCCGCAAGCGGGGACCGCTCATTCCAACTGCCGACACCGTCCTTGGCCTCCTGACCCCGAACGCCGACATCTGCTCCAACCCGATGGTGCGAGACGATGTTCCCGCAGGCCAGGCAGTTACCCCACTCGCCACTACGCCGATGGCGAACGGGAGACCGCCGCACCCGCACGTCGCCCCCTCCCACTAGGCATGTCTTACCCGCGGGGACTGACACTCCATGCCGCGCGTACCGGTTCCCTCCGCTACGGGCGAACAACCTTGCGGCTCCCCCTGCCGCCGGGTGACACCACTTCCGGCACGCTGTGCGATCGACAGGGCACTCAGCGTAACCCGCTGCCTGTCCCGCCGGTTGCACCTGGCATGGCTGGCACGGTCTCCACGACCTCCACGGTCCCCCTTCCTCGCCGCTCCGTCGAACCGGGAGCGCCCGGCGTGCGGAGCCGCGGGGCGCGGCGGTGGCACGAGGTCCGGCGCTGGTACGAGAACGAACTGGGGTGGCCGACCGTGCCCGGACACCCGCCGCGGCTGCCTGCCGGGGTGCGGTTCGACGTCCTGGACGTGCCGGCGCAGGCGGGTGCGGGGGCGCTGCGGCGGCTCGCGCCGCTCTCGCCGGTGGCCCTGCGGGGCGACCGGATGGAGCTGCTGGTGGCCGCGGGCGGCGCCGCGGAGCTGCCGGGGCTGCTGGAGTGGCTGGAATGGGACGCCGTGGCGCTCGATCTGCGGGCCCTGGGGGCGGGGGACCTCCTGGAGGCGCCGCTGCCGCCCGGGTGGCCGCCGCCGCGGTCCGGGAGCCTGAAGGGGGCCGCCGTGTGGCTGCGGCCCCCTGGGACGGGGCGCGAGGCCGAGGCCTCACTGCCCGCGATGCCGGGCATGGGGCGCGAGGGGATCGCCCCCGATCTCGTACGGCTGGTGGACACGGTGGCGCTGTGGTGTCACCGTGTCCGGCTGCGGCGGGAATGCGGCGGGGCGCCGGTCTCGCCGTAGGGTCGTGCTGATGGTCGTACTGGTATTCGGCTGAATCGGCTGATCAGCCGTTGGCCTTCTCGTACGCCTCGCGGATGGACGCGGGGACGCGGCCACGGTCGTTGACCTCAAGACCGTTCTCCTTGGCCCAGGCGCGGATGGCCGCGGTGTCCTGGTTGCCGCTGGAGGCGGCGCGGGCCTTTCCACGTCCACCGGAGGCACGGCCACCGGTACGACGACCACCCTTGACATAAGGGTCGAGAAGGCCGCGCAGCTTGTCCGCATTGGCGGTCGTGAGATCGATCTCGTACGTCTTGCCGTCCAGCGCGAACGTCACCGTCTCGTCCGCCTCGCCGCCGTCGAGGTCGTCGACAAGAAGGACCTGAACCTTCTGTGCCACCGGATTTCCTTTCATCGATAACGTTGAGGGCCAGGGTGCGCGCGTCCGCCCGTTTCGCCGCCCCTGTTATATGCAGTACTGCAGTACGTCGGAAAGCAAACCGCTTTTGCGGGAAAAACACAAACCCCTGGGAGAGGACTGCGGAGGGCGCACGGGCCGGAAAGATACGCGTTTCGGACATAGGGAACCGCGCATAGTCACCGGGCAAAGACGATCACAGATGCAGAAGCATCCGGCTGTTGCCCAAGGTGTTCGGTTTCACTCGTTCGAGTCCGAGGAACTCCGCGACGCCCTCGTCATAGGAACGCAGGAGCTCCGCGTAGACATCCGTGTCGACCGGCGTCTCGCCGATCTCGACGAAGCCGTGCTTCCCGAAGAAGTCGACTTCGAAGGTCAGGCAGAAAACCCGGCGAACACCGAGCCAGCGCGCCGTGTGCAGCAACTTCTCCAGCAACTGATGGCCAACGCCTGCGCCCTTGAGGCCGGGCTTCACCGCGAGAGTGCGGACTTCCGCGAGGTCCTCCCACATGACGTGCAGCGCGCCGCAGCCGACGACCTCGGCGTTGTCGTCCCGTTCCGCGACCCAGAACTCCTGGATGTCCTCGTAAAGGGTGACCGTGGCTTTGTCGAGCAGGATGCGGTCGCGGACGTAGGCGTCGAGGAGGTGGCGCACGGCCGGCACATCGCCGGTCCTGGCCCGGCGGACCGTGATGGCTTTTGCGGAGACTTCGGGACGTGCTGCGGACATGAGCGGACGCTATCGCCCGTCGGCGTCCGCCGCCGAGCCGGGGTTCTCCTGCTGCTCCGCTTGTGCGGCCGGCGGTTCCGCGGCTTCGGGGGCCCGCGGGGTTTCCGGTCCCTGGACGATGCGGATGGCGGCGCCGAGGGCCCGGCGCTGTTCCTCGCTCATCATCCCGAAGAACGCGACGAGTGCGGCGGCGGGGTTGTCGCTCTGCGACCAGGCATCGTTCATGAGAGCGGCGGCGTAGGCGGCGCGGGTGGAGACGGCCTCATATCGATAGGCCCGGCCTTCCGCCTCGCGGCGGACCCAGCCCTTCTGATGAAGATTGTCCAAAACCGTCATCACGGTGGTGTACGCGATGGTGCGTTCCTGCTGGAGGTCTTCCAGGACTTCTCGAACGGTCACCGGGCGGTTCCACTTCCACACCCGCGTCATGACCGCGTCTTCGAGTTCTCCCAAGGGGCGAGGCACAACTCAGAACAATAGTGGGAGATCAGGACAATGGCGTGCCGAACGTGGCGGAAGTTTGTGAATCCGGACAAAAAGGGCACACCATGGGAAAGCTTGCCTCTCCCTGGCGTGCGAGGGTCTGTCTCAGGGCGCCGCGGCGCCGCTCAGGCGTCCTGGGCGGCGGCGGAACCGCTCCGCGCCGCTTCCCTCCTCGCGATCGCGGCGTCGACGGCCGCGTCCTCCTTGGCCTTGGCCGTCCCGCCCTGGGTCTTCACGATCACCCGGACCACACCGATGAAGAACACGGCCATCACGACCGGGGGCACAAGCGCGGAGACATAGTCCATGCGACCAGAGTAGCCACCCCGGACCGGGCGAATCGGGCGGGGTACGCAAACACCGCCAGGGGTCGCCGGACGGCCGCGGCACCACGACACGGCCGCTGACTGAAGCCCTCGATCGGCCCGCCGCACCGGCAGCCCGGCCACGCCCACGCCGGCCGGCGACGCCCCTACGGGCACCCTGCCGACGACCGTCCGGGGCGGCCGACTCCGGGGGGACTGGGCGCCCGGAGGGCGCGACGGCCCAGGCACCGGTCCCACGCCGACCCCGCCTGGGGGCCGCCTGCCGGGCGTTTCACCGCCGCCACAGGACGCACAAGCCCAGCGGCCCCACTACGGCCACCGACGACGGGCGCGGAAGCGGGCGGGCGCCGGGACGGCGCCGGGCGGGCGGAGTAACCCAGGCGTCGGTCCCCGACGACGCCGCCCGGGGTCGGCCTGCTGCGGCGTTTCACCGCCGCCACGGAATGGGCGCGCCCAGTGGCCCCGCCAGGGCCCGCCGACGACGGTCACAGGAACGGGGCGGCGCGAGGACGACACCCGCCCGGAGGGGCTGGCCACCGGGCGGGCGGAGTTCCAGGCGTCACCCCGACGACCCGCCCGGGGGCCGGGCTGCCATGGCGTTTCACCGCCGTCACGGGGCGGACGCGCCCGGCCCTGCCATGGCTCGCCGGGCGGGCGGAGTGGCCCAGGAGCGCCGCTCCCCCGGCAGCCCCGCCCGGGGGTCGGAGCGGACGCGTCCGCGTGGGCTGGGTGCTCGCTCCGGCGGAGGCGGCCTCGGCCGGGGGGTGGGGTCAGCCGACCAGTTGGCGGGAGGGGGACGGTTTGCGGCGGGGGAAGACTTCGCCGGGGGTGGGGATGGGGCGCTTGGGGGTGGTGGGGTCGGGGCGTTCGGCCGGGGTCGGCTTCGGGGCGGGCTTGGGGGGCTGTTTGTCCGTGTCCTCGGCCTGGGGGGCCGCGCCGCCCGACAGGGCCAGCAGGCGCGTCCTCGCGGGCGGCACCGCCGGTGCCGGGACCCTGCGCGCGCCCTGGGCGAAGCGGGCCCGTACGTCCTGTTCCGCCAGGGCCTGGCAGCGCTCCAGCAGGACCGCCGCCCTCGGGTTGCCCCGCAGGGCCCGCAGCGCCGCGAGGTCGTCCGGCACCGGCCGGTACCCGGCGCCCAGCGCCTCCTCCAGGAGGGCGAAGTAGCCGGCCGCGGTGCCCGGGAGGGCGGCCCGGTAGCGGCCCAGGTCGGCCAGCAGGAAGGCGCGCAGTCTCACCCCCTCGCGGATCGCCTCGTCCAGCGAGTCGGCGAGCCGGAGGCAGTCCTGGACGTCCTCGGCGGACGTGGGGCCGGGGTGCAGGGCGAGGGCGAGGGCGCGGCGGAGCACACGCAGCTCCTCCGCGCCGAACGCCATGCCGCCGCGGGATCCGTATGGCGTGGGCATGCGGCGACGCTACCGCTAATCGGACAAAAGTGACACAACGGGACGATGTGTCGCGGGAGTTTCCCCCTAAAAGCGCCCCGCGCCCCTCGTCCCGGCCGGTCGGCCGGTCGGCCGCTAAAGCCTCGACATGTTCCTCTCGTACACCAGCCGCAGCCCGATCAACGTCAGCCACGGCTGATGCTCGTCGATCACCGACGACTCGCCCAGCACCATCGGCGCCAGGCCGCCCGTCGCGATCACCGTCACGTCGTCCGGGTCGTCCGCCAGCTCGCGCGCCATCCGGCTCACCACCCCGTCGACCTGGCCCGCGAAGCCGTACACGATGCCCGCCTGCATGGCCTCGACCGTGTTCTTGCCGATCACGCTGCGGGGGCGGGCGACCTCGATCTTGCGAAGCTGGGCGCCCTTGACGCCGAGCGCGTCGACGGAGATCTCGATGCCGGGGGCGATGACGCCGCCGACGTACTCGCCGCGGGCGGAGATCGCGTCGAAGGTGGTCGCCGTGCCGAAGTCCACGACGATCGCCGGGCCGCCGTACAGCTCCACCGCCGCGGCGGAGTTGATGATGCGGTCGGCGCCGACCTCCTTGGGGTTGTCGGTGAGGATGGGCACGCCGGTCTTGACGCCCGGCTCGACCAGGACCGCGGGGACGTCGCCGTAGTAGCGGCGGGTGACCTCGCGCAGCTCGTGCAGGACCGACGGGACGGTGGCACAGATCGCTATCCCGTCGATGCCGTCGCCCAGTTCGTCGCCGAGCAGCGGGTGCATGCCCATCAGGCCCTGGAGCAGCACCGCCAGCTCGTCCGCCGTGCGGCGGGCGTCGGTGGAGATGCGCCAGTGCTCCACGATGTCCTCGCCGTCGAACAGGCCGAGGACGGTTTGCGTGTTGCCGACGTCGATCGTGAGCAGCATGGCCGTTACTCCGCCTCCCGCAGGTCCAGGCCGATGTCCAGGATCGGCGAGGAGTGGGTGAGCGCCCCGACGGCGAGGAAGTCCACCCCGGTGTCGGCGTACGCGCGCGCGGTGGCGAGCGTCAGCCGGCCGGAGGCCTCCAGGAGCGCCCGCCCGTCGACGATGCCGACGGCCTCCGCGCACTCGCCGGGCGTGAAGTTGTCCAGCAGGATCAGGTCGGCGCCCGCCTCCACGACCTCGCGAAGCTGGTGCAGGGTGTCGACCTCGACCTCGATCGGCACGTCCGGGAAGGTCTCCCGTACGGCCTTGAAGGCATGGGCGACGCCGCCGGCGGCGACCACGTGGTTGTCCTTGACGAGGGCCGCGTCCGACAGGGACATGCGGTGGTTGACGCCACCGCCGGCGCGGACCGCGAACTTCTCCAGGGCGCGCAGGCCGGGGGTCGTCTTGCGGGTGTCGCGGACCTTGGTCTTCGTGCCCTCCAGGACGTCCGCCCACGCGCGCGTCGCGGTCGCGATGCCGGACAGCCGGCACAGCAGGTTCAGCGCGCTGCGCTCGGCGGTGAGCAGGTCGCGGGTGCGGGTGGTGACGGACAGCAGCTTCTGCCCGGCCTCGACCCGGTCGCCGTCCTCCACGTGCCGCTCGACCTCGAACTCGTCCGTGCAGACCACGGAGAGCACGGCCTCGGCGACGCGCAGGCCGGCCACGACGCCCGCCTCGCGCGCGGTGAAGTCACCGGTGGAGACGGCCTCTTCGGAGATGGTCGCGACCGTGGTCACGTCCACGCCGCCGGCCAGGTCCTCCTGGATGGCCACGGTGGCGATGTCCTCGACCTCGACCGGGTCGAGCCCGGCGGCGGCCAGCAGCTCGGCGAGCACGGGGTCGAGCCCGCACTCCAGGTAGTCCTCGTCGTGCTCCGCGCCGCAGCCACAGCCGTCGCCGCAGCCACCGGTCGTCACGAGGGGAAGGTCGTCGGTGCTCACGTCTGTCACTGCTCCTGGTGCACTGGGTGTTACCGGGTAGGGGGGAAGTCTGCGGTGTCGGTGGGGCGCACCGCCAGCGAACGGTCCGGATCGAGCCGTACGACGATGTGGCGCCGCCAGTTCTCGTCGTCGCGCTCGGCGTGGTCCTCGCGCCAGTGGCAGCCGCGGGTCTCCTCGCGCAGCAGGGCGGCGGCGACCAGGACGCGGGCCACGCACAGGAGGTTGGTGGCCTCCCAGGTGTCCACGCCGGGCTCGGCGGTCTTGCCGTGCTCGTCCAGGGTGTCCCGGGCGGCCGCGTGCAGCCGCTGAAGCTGCTCGGCGGCGCCGGCGAGGGACTCGGCGCTGCGCAGCACGCCCGCGCCCTCGGTCATGATCCGCTGGATGGCGAACCGGGACTCGGGGGCGAGCAGCGGGTACGCCGGCCGGTCGGGGTCCGGGACCGGGACCGGGACCCGCGCGCGCAGACCATCGGCGGCGCGCTCGGCGGCGATGTCCGCGACGATCCGCTCGGCGTAGACCAGGCCCTCCAGGAGGGAGTTGGAGGCGAGCCGGTTGGCGCCGTGCACGCCGGTGCAGGCGCACTCCCCGCTCGCGTACAGGCCCGGCACGGTGGTGCGGCCGTGGTCGTCGGTGCGCACGCCCCCGGAGGCGTAGTGGGCGGCCGGGGCGACCGGGATGGGCTCGGTGACCGGGTCGATGCCGTTGGCCCGGCAGGCGGCCAGGATGGTCGGGAAGCGGCGCTCCCACATCTCGGCGCCGAAGTGCCGGGCGTCGAGGTACATGTGCTGGGCGTCCTGCGCCTGCATCCGCCGCGTGATGCCCTTGGCCACGATGTCCCGGGGCGCCAGCTCGGCCAGTTCGTGCTGCCCGGCCATGAAGCGCACGCCGTCGGCGTCGACCAGATGGGCGCCCTCGCCGCGCACCGCCTCGGAGACCAGCGGCTGCTGGCCCTCCGCGTCCGGACCGAGGAACAGCACGGTCGGGTGGAACTGCACGAACTCCAGGTCGCTGACCTCGGCGCCCGCGCGCAGCGCGAGGGCCACGCCGTCGCCGGTGGACACCGACGGGTTGGTGGTCGCGGCGAACACCTGGCCCATGCCGCCGGTGGCGAGCACCACCGCGGGGGCGTGCACGGCGCCGACGCCGTCGTGCTGGCCCTCGCCCATGACGTGCAGGGTGACGCCGGCCGTGCGGCCCTCGGCGTCGGTGAGCAGGTCCAGGACGAGCGCGTTCTCGATCGTGCGCAGGCCGCGGGCGCGGACCGCCTCGACCAGCGCCCGGGAGATCTCCGCGCCGGTGGCGTCGCCGCCCGCGTGGGCGATCCGGCTCCGGTGGTGGCCGCCCTCGCGGGTGAGGGCGAGACCGCCCTCGGAGGACTCGTCGAAGTGGGCGCCGGTCTCGATGAGCCGTCGTACCGCGTCCGGGCCCTCGGTGACGAGGAGGCGTACGGCCGCCTCGTCGCACAGGCCGACGCCCGCCACCAGGGTGTCCTCCAGATGCTGTTCGGGGGTGTCGCCCTCGCCGAGGGCGGCCGCGATGCCGCCCTGGGCCCAGCGGGTGGAGCCGTCGTCCAGGCGGGCCTTGGTGACGACGACCGTGGTCAGTCCGGCCGCCTCGCAGCGCAGGGCGGCGGTCAGGCCCGCCACGCCGGAGCCGACGACGACCACGTCCGCGGCGATGGCCCAGCCGGGGGCGGGCGCGTGCAGTCGTATGCCTGTGCTGGTCACGAGGCGGCTCCGAGGGTTCCGAAGGTGAGCGGAAGGTTGTCGATCAGCCGGGTGGCGCCGACCCGGGCCGCGACGGCGAGCACCGCCTCGCCGGTGAAGTCGTCGCCGATCTCGGTGAAGTCGGACGGGTCGACCAGGGCGAGGTAGTCCAGTTCTAGCGGCGGGTCGTAGCGGACGGCCTCGTCCAGGACCTGGCGGGCGGCGGCGCGGACGGCGGCCGGGCCGCCCGGGGCGGCCGTGGCCACCGCGTGCGCGTCGGCGGCCGCGCGGGACTCCCCTATCGCGCTCAGCGCCTCCGCGCGCGCCTGGGTGGCGGGCACCTCGCGGGCCCGCGCGCGCAGCGCCTCCTGGGCGGCGTGCCGGTCGCGGCCCGCGAACAGCGCGCGGGAGAGGGCGAGCGCGGTGCGGCGCTCGTCGGGGGAGAGGAAGCGGTTGCGGCTGGAGAGCGCGAGCCCGTCCTCCTCGCGCACGGTCGGTACGCCGACGATCTCGATGCCGAAGTTCAGGTCCCGCACCATGCGCCGGATCAGGGCGAGTTGCTGGGCGTCCTTCTGGCCGTAGAGGGCGACGTCGGGGCGGGTGAGGTGGAGCAGCTTGGCGACGACGGTCAGCATGCCGTCGAAGTGCCCGGGGCGGGAGGAGCCCTCCAGGCGTTCGCCCATCGGGCCCGCGGTGACGCGGACCTGGGGGTCGCCGCCGGGGTAGACCTCGTCCACGGCGGGCGCGAACACGGCGTCGGCACCGGCCTGGGCGGCGATCTTCAGGTCGGCCTCCAGGGTCCGCGGGTAGCGGTCCAGGTCCTCGCCCGCGCCGAACTGGAGCGGGTTGACGAAGACGGTGACGACGACCTCACCGTCCGGGCCCGCGATCCGCCGCGCGGAGCGGATGAGGGTGGCGTGGCCCTCGTGCAGGGCGCCCATGGTCATCACGACGGCGCGGCGGCCGCGGCGGGTGCGCGCGTGCAGCTCCTGGGCGGTGCTGAGCAGGTCGGTGGTCATCGGTCGTTCCCCTCGGTGCCGGTCGTGCCGTCGGTGCCGTCGGTGCCTTCGTGGTGGCCGCCCTCGGTGCCGGGGGCGGCCGTGCCGTCGGCCAGCGCGCCGAGCAGGTCCTCGGCGAGTTCCGGCTTGAGCAGGCCGTGCGCGAGGGCGCGGTCGGCGGTGGCGCGGGCCATCGCGACGTAACCCGCGACGGCGCCCGGGGCGTGCCGGCGCAGCTCGGTGATGTGCGCGGCGACGGTGCCGGCGTCCCCGCGCGCGACCGGACCGGTCAGGGCCGCGTCCCCGGAGCGCAGGGCGTTGTCCAGGGCGGCGCCGAGCAGCGGGCCGAGCATCCGGTCGGGGGCCTCGACGCCGGCCGTGCGCAGCAGCTCCATGGCCTGGGCGACCAGGGTGACCAGGTGGTTGGCGCCGAGCGCGAGGGCCGCGTGGTAGAGCGGGCGGTTCTCCTCGCTGATCCACTCCGGCTCGCCGCCCATCTCGATCACCAGTGCCTGGGCGGCCAGCCGCAGCTCCTCGGGCGCGGTGACGCCGAAGGAGCAGCCCGCGAGGCGCTGGACGTCCACGGCGGTGCCGGTGAAGGTCATCGCGGGGTGCAGGGCGAGTGGCAGGGCGCCCGCGCGCAGGGCGGGGTCGAGGACCTTGGTGCCGTACCGGCCAGAGGTGTGCACGATCAGCTGGCCGGGACGGACGGCACCGGTCTCGGCGAGGCCCGTGACCAGCGCGGGCAGCACGTCGTCGGGGACGGTGAGCAGCACCAGGTCGGCGCGCTGGAGGACCTCGGCGGGCGGCACCAGGGGCACGCCCGGGAGCAGGGCCTCCGCGCGCCTGCGGGAGGCGTCGGAGACGCCGGAGACGGCCACCGGGCGGTGCCCGGCGAGCTGGAGGGACGCGGCCAGCGCGGGGCCCACGCGGCCGGCGCCCACGACGCCGACGGTGAGCCGCGCGGGGCGGTCCTTGAGGTCTTGCTGGTGGACTGTACTCACGCGACGGCGGCCTTCCCGTTCCAGTCCGCTTCGGGTACCGGACGATGTACCGGACGATTTCTCGTCATGTTAACGCTATCCCGGTCCGCCGCCGACCGGTTGTCCACAGGCTGTGGGTTTCACCACGCCCCCGGAGGAGGCCACCGATTTCCGGGTGCCCCGGGCGGGCCCGGCGCGGCATGATCACGGGCATGACCGAGACATCCGCGCAGGACACCGGACCCACGGCCCAGGAACGATGGGCGGCCGTACGACGGCGAGGGCCGCGCAGGCTGAACCACGCGGGCTGGACCGACTCGATCGGCGACCGCCTCGCGCACCTGACGGAGGCGGGCGCGCAGGTCCACGACCTGGACGAGCCCGGCGACATGTACGGCAACCGGATCGTCGCCGCCCTGGAGGAGAAGGTCGCCGCGCTGCTCGGCATGGAGGCCGCCGCGTTCTTCCCGACGGGCACGATGGCCCAGCAGGTGGCGCTGCGCTGCTGGGCGGGCCGCACCGGCAACCCCGCGGTGGCCCTGCACCCGATGTCCCATCCGGAGGTGCACGAACGCGACGCTCTCAGCCAGGTCAGCGGGCTGCGCCCGGTGCACGTGGGCAGCGGGCCCCACCAGCCGACGGCGGCGGAGATACGCGACCTCGAAGAGCCCTTCGGCGCGCTGATGCTCGAACTGCCGCTGCGGGACGCCGGTTTCCTGCTGCCCACCTGGGAGGAGCTGACCGAGCTGGTCACGGCGGCGCGGGAGCGCGACGCGGTGGTGCACCTCGACGGCGCGCGCCTGTGGGAGTGCACCGAACACCTCGGGCGCCCCCTGGAGGAGATCGCGGGCCTGGCCGACAGCGTCTACGTGTCGTTCTACAAGTCCCTCGACGGCCTCGGCGGCGCCGCGCTCGCCGGGCCCCGGACCCTCGTCGACGAGGCGCGGACCTGGCGGCACCGGTACGGCGGGCAGGTCTTCCAGCAGTTCCCGACCGCGCTGTCCGCCCTGATCGGCCTGGAGCGCGCGCTGCCCCGGCTGCCCGAGTACGTCCGGCACGCGCGCGTGGTCGCCGCGGCGCTGCGCGAGGGCTTCGCCGAGGCGGGGCTCGCGTGGGCGCGGGTGCACCCCGAGGTGCCGCACACCCATGAGTTCCAGGTCTGGCTGCCGTACCCGCCCGAGGTGTTGGCCGAGGCGGCGCTGCGGCAGGCCGAGGACACCTCGGTGGCCCTCTTCCCCAACCGCTGGTCCGGCGACGCCGGGCCCGGCATGGCCCGCACGGAGGTCACCGTCCGCGAGCCCGGCCTGGAGTGGACGGCACAGGACGTACGGGCGGCCGTGCGGGACTTCGTGCAACGGCTGCCCGAGCAGGCCTGACCCGCGGACGCCGGCGACGGCGGCGTTCGGGGCGACGGCGGTGTTCGGGGCGACGGCGGTGGTCGCGGCGAGCAGGCCGTCACCGGCGCGGCGGCTCCCCTCGGGAGCCGTACCGCCAGGTCTCAGCCGTGGCCGCCCGCCCGCACCAGCCCGGTCTCGTACGCCAGCACCACCACCTGCACCCGGTCCCGCAGCCCGAGCTTGGTGAGGATGCGGCCCACATGCGTCTTCACGGTCGCCTCGGACAGCACGAGCCGCGCCGCGATCTCCCCGTTGGACAGTCCCTGCGCGACCAGCACCATCACCTCGCGCTCCCGGTCGGTGAGCCGCTCCAGCTCCTTGTGCCGGGGCTCCCGGCCGCCCGAGGGCAGCAGCGGCGCGAACCGGTCCAGCAGGCGCCGCGTGGTCGAGGGCGCCACCACCGCGTCCCCGCTGTGCACGGCGCGGATGGCGGCCAGCAGCTCACCCGGCGGCACGTCCTTGAGCATGAAGCCGGACGCGCCCGCCTTCAGCCCGGAGAAGGCGTACTCGTCCAGGTCGAACGTGGTCAGGATCAGCACCTTGGGCGGGTCCGGCTGCGCGCAGATCCGCCGGGTCGCCTCCACGCCGTCGAGCTTGGGCATGCGGACGTCCATCAGGACGACGTCGACCGCGGTGGAGCGCAGCGCCTCAAGGGCCTCCACTCCGTCGCCCGCCTCGGCCACGACCTCCATGTCCGGCTGGGCGGCGAGCACCATCCCGAACCCGGTGCGCAGCAGCACCTGGTCGTCGACGAGCATCACGCGGATCGTCATCGGGGTCCCTCTTCCATCCGTCGGTCCATCCGCCAGTCCACCCGCCCGTCCATCCGCCCGTCCATCCGTCGGCGACTCAGTGCGCCGGTTTGAGCGGCAGCAGGGCGCTGATGCGGAACCCTCCGCCAGGACGCGGCCCGGCGTCCAGGGTGCCGCCGACCATACCGACGCGTTCGCGCATGCCGATCAGACCGTGCCCCCGGCCGTCGGCGCCGCCCTCCTCGAACAGCTCCTGCGGGGCGCCCTTGCCGTCGTCCTCCACGAGCAGGCCAAGACCGTCGTCGAAGTAGACCAGCCGGACGCTCGCCCCCGCCTTCGGGCCGCCGTGCTTGCGGGTGTTGGTGAGCGCCTCCTGCACGATCCGGTAGGCGGTCAGCTCCACCCCGCTGGGCAGCGGGCGCGGGGTGCCCTCCACCTTGAAGTCGACGGGCAGCCCGGAGCCGCGGCACTGCTCGATCAGCTCGTCGATCTGCTCGACGTCGGGCTGCGGGACGTACTCCCCGCCCTCCTGGTGCTCCCCGGTGCGCAGCACGCCCAGCAGGCGGCGCATCTCGGCGAGGGCCTGCCTGCCGGTCGAGGAGATCGTCTCCAGGGCCGTCCTGGCCTGGTCGGGGGCGGCGTCCAGGACGTAGGCGGCGCCGTCGGCCTGGACCACCATCACGGACACGTTGTGCGCCACGACGTCGTGCAGTTCGCGGGCGATCCGGGCGCGCTCGGCGGCGACCGCGACCTTCGACTGCGCCTCGCGCTCCTTCTCCAGACGGGCCGCGCGCTCCTCCAGTTGGGCGAAGTAGGCGCGCCGGGTGCGCATGGAGTCGCCGAGCACCCAGGCGAGCGCGAACGGCACGGTCTGGAAGACCACGATGGCGATGCGCCCGAGCAGGCTCGCATCGGGAGCCGGCCAGCGAAGCTGCGCGAGCGTGGCGGCGCAGAAGCTGGCGACCAGGGCGAGCCGGGAGGCCCAGCGCGCGCCCATCGTGGCGACCGTGTAGGCGATCACCAGCAGGGCGAAGTCGCCGACGGTCGTCTGCACGTCCAGCACGAGCTGGGCGAGGCCGGTGGCGAGGGCGAGCAGCAGCATCGGCTCCGGGAACCGGCGGCGCAGCGCGACGACGACGCACAGCACGACGGAGACGGCGACCCCCGCGCCGAGCGGCCCCTTGTGACCGACCGTCCCGCGCAGGTTGACCTCGCTGACGACCGACAGCCCGAACAGGACGACGGCCCAGAAGGAGTCGACCCCGGTCGGGTGGCGGCGGAGGAAGTCGTAAAGGCGCTGCACGTAACCCAGAGTAGGGAAACGGAATGCCCGCACGGGTCAACCGGAGGGCCGATCCGGGCCCGCCGCGCGTACTCCCCAAGGTGGAGGAGTTGATCATCTGTACGCCTACTCTGGTGCGGTGACGCGGGAGAGGCCACGGCAGGAGCGGGACACGCCCGGGGGCGCGGGTGCGCGCGGCTGGCGGGCGGCGGCCGAGGAGGCCCTGTACGGCCCCGGCGGCTTCTACCGGCGCCCGGAGGGGCCCGCCGGGCACTTCCGTACGTCCGTGCACGCCTCGCCGCTGTTCGCACGGGCCGTGGCCGAGCTGCTCCGCCGGGTCGACGCGGCGCTGGGACGGCCCGGGACGCTGGACTTCGTGGACATGGGCGCCGGACGGGGCGAACTGGTCACCGGCGTGCTCGCCGCGCTGCCGGCCGAGGTGGCGGCGCGCGTGCGGCCGGCCGCCGTCGAGATCGCCGACCGCCCCGCGGGCCTGGACGAACGCGTCGTCTGGCGGAGCGAGCCCCCGGCGGCGGTCACCGGGCTGCTGTTCGCCAACGAGTGGCTGGACAACGTGCCCCTGGACGTGGCCGAGGCGGACGCGGCGGGTGTGCCCCGGTACGTGCTCGTCGGCGCCGATGGCACCGAGCGCCTCGGCGACCCGGTGACCGGCGCGGACGCCGACTGGCTGGCGCGCTGGTGGCCGCTGGGGGCCGAGGAGGGGTTGCGGGCGGAGATCGGGCTGCCCCGCGACGAGGCGTGGGCGGCGGCCACGGGCCGGGTGGCACGCGGGCTCGCGGTGGCCGTGGACTACGCCCACACCGCCGGAGCACGCCCCCCGTTCGGCACCCTCACCGGCTTCCGCGCGGGCCGCGAGACGGCCCCGGTACCGGACGGGACCCGCGACATCACGGCCCATGTCGCCCTGGACGCGTGCGCGGCGGCGTCCCGGCACCCGGCCGACGCGCGCCTCCGCACCCAGCGCGCCGCCCTCCACGCCCTCGGGGTCACCGGCGCACGCCCCCCGCTCACGCTCGCCTCCACCGACCCCGCCGCCTACGTGCGCGCCCTCGCGAGCGCCGGGGAGGCAGCCGAACTCACCGCCCAGGGCGGCCTCGGCGACTTCGGGTGGCTGCTCCAGCCGGTGGGGATCGCGGACCCCCTGGCCTGAACCGCGCCGCTCCTTGCCGCTACTTGTCGATGTCGCCGACCACGAAGAACATCGAGCCCAGGATCGCCACCATGTCCGCCACCAGGGTCCCGGGCAGCAGCTCGGTCAGCGCCTGGATGTTGTTGTACGACGCCGAGCGCAGCTTGAGCCGGTACGGGGTCTTCTCGCCCTTGCTGACCAGGTAGTACCCGTTGATGCCGAGCGGGTTCTCGGTCCAGGCGTAGGTGTGGCCCTCGGGCGCCTTCAGCACCTTCGGCAGGCGCTGGTTGATCGGGCCTGGCGCCAGCTCGGCGAGCCGGTCCAGGCAGGCGTCCGCGAGGTCCAGCGCGTTGTGCGTCTGCGCCAGGAGCACCTCGAAGCGGGCCAGGCAATCCCCCTCGCCACGGGTGACGACCTCCAGCGTGTCCTGGAGCTCGCCGTACGCCAGGTACGGCTCGTCGCGGCGCAGGTCGAAGTCGACGCCCGAGCCGCGCGCGATGGGCCCGCTCACGCCGTACGCGTGCACCGCCTCGGGCGCGAGGGCGCCGACCCCGCGCGTGCGCCCCCGGAAGATCTCGTTGCCGAGGACCAGGTCGTCGAAGACGTCCATGCGCGAGCGCACCGCGGCGACGGCGGC
This sequence comes from Streptomyces sp. NPDC048106, assembly GCF_040706415.1. Taxonomy (NCBI): domain Bacteria; kingdom Bacillati; phylum Actinomycetota; class Actinomycetes; order Kitasatosporales; family Streptomycetaceae; genus Streptomyces; species Streptomyces sp. NPDC048106. The sequence goes on from NZ_JBEZND010000020.1 coordinate 45,898, forward strand.
ACGGGCGCGGCCCGGCCACCCGGCAGGCAGGTCCTCCTTGAGACCGCCGACGCGGTTGAACATGTAGTGCATGCGCCCGCCGGAGACCTCCTCCATGACGTTCTGGAGCACCTCGCGCTCGCGGAACGCGTAGAACACCGGCGTGATCCCGCCCAGTTCCAGCGGGTAGGAGCCGAGGAACATGAGGTGGTTGAGCACCCGGTTCAGCTCGGCGAGCAGCGTGCGCGTCCACACCGCCCGCTCGGGGACCTCCATGCCGAGCATCCGCTCCACGGCGAGGACCACACCCAGCTCGTTCGAGAACGCCGACAGCCAGTCGTGGCGGTTGGCGAGCATGATGATCTGCCGGTAGTCCCGCGCCTCGAAGAGTTTCTCGGCGCCGCGGTGCATGTAGCCGATCACCGGCTCGGCGCGCAGGATGCGCTCCCCGTCCAGCACCAGCTTGAGCCGCAGCACGCCGTGCGTGGACGGGTGCTGGGGCCCGATGTTGAGCACCATGTCGGTGCTCTCCGCGGCACCGCCGATCCCGACCATGGTCTCCGTCGTAGGACTCATGCCCCCAGTTTCCCCCATGCCGGGGCGCGAAAAGGCCCGGCTCCCCCAGGGGAGAACCGGGCCCGACGGGTGGCGTGCCGTCGTCAGGAGGCCGCGCTGCGCAGCCCCTGGAGGTCGATCACCTCGGTCTCGTCGTGCGCCGTCAGGTCGATGACCTGGCCGACACCGCGCGCGTTGTCGTCGGCGGGCTTGAACTCCGCCTCCGCCTCGGCCTTGTGCACGGCCAGCGCCTCCTGGCCGACGACATCGGCCAGGTCCTCGTTCTGCACGGAGTCCAGCGCGGCCTTCGGCGTGGCTTTCGGCGCGGCCTTCTGCGTGCCGAAGAAGTCGAAACCTCCCCCGGCCACCGCTCGCCGCGCGGGCGTGGCCGGTACGACGGCCACGGCGGTCGGCACGGTGAAGTGCCCGGTCCGGGGCGGGCCCGCGGGGGTCCCGGAGGCAGTGGCGGCCGCGGGGGCCTCGGAGGCGGCAACGGACTCGGCGGCCGTCGGCGCGGTGGGCTCGGCGGCCGTCGCGTGTCCGTCGGCCGTCAGCGGCCGGTCCGCCGCCTCCTCGGGCTCCTCCTCGGGCTCCTCCTCGGGCTCCTCCTCGGGCTCCGACGCGTCCCGGGCCACCGGCTCGTGCGCCTCGTCCCGCCCGGCTATGTCCGCCTCGGCGCCCTCGCCCTCGCCCTCGGCACCGGCCCCGTCCTCACCGCCCGGCTCAGCGGCGGCGGTCGCGGCGGAATCCCGGTCGAACGCGGCGAGCGCCCGCAGCGCCCGCCCGTACAGCTTGGCGCCCTCGGCGGAGAAGACGTCGTACGCCTTCTTCGGCTCCCCGGCGGTGACGGCGGCGGTGTCCGGCTCGGCGCTCCGGGCCGGGGGCAGCGCCGGGGAGGCCGACCGGGACGGCAGCGAGGGCGCCGTACGCGGGGCCGGCGGCAGCGCGGGCACGCCCGACTCGATCTCCAGCAGGCGGCGCCCCTCCAGGGCGCTGGCGCGCTCGGTCTCCGCGGTGGCGTAGCGGCGCAGCAGGGCGGCGTGCTCGTTGCGCAGGCCCGCCAGTTCGGCGCGCTTGGCGCGCAGCCGCTGCTCCAGCTTGACGCGCAGTTCGCGCGACTCCTCCAGGTCGGTCTCCAGCTCGGCGACCCGCTCCTCGAAGCGCCACTCGTCACTGGCCCGCGCGCGCGTGAGGTCGGCGACCTGTTTGCCCGCATGGATGTCCCAGCGGCGCATCACGAACGCACCGGCGAGCGCCGTCGCCGCGGCGGCCCCGGCCAGCACGCGCAACACCGCGGCCTCGGAGAACGCCCAGGGGCCCAGCGCGCACACGACGGACACGCCGGCGATCGCGGAGGGAGGCAACAGCCGGTGCAGAGGCGGGGAATGGCGGTGGCGTCCACGTGGCATGGCCAGAAACTTACCGCGAGTAGGCGAATCATGAACCCCCACCCCGCAAAAACACGGCCATTCCGTGCGCTTCACAGCGTGTCAGGTCGGGGCGTTCAGTGCGAGACCAGCCGCGTGCCGAGCCACTGCAGCGCCCCCGGGATCTCCCGCCGCCAGGTGTTGAAGTTGTGCCCGCCGCTCGGGAGGATGATCGAAGAAATCCTGGTCACGTTCGTGTCCTGCACGTTCTTGATAAACCGAAGCGTGTCCTTGTAGTTGTGCTCGCCGATTTTGCTGCTGGTGACGAGCAGTGACGTTTCGGGAGCCGCCTGGTGCTTGAGCACCCAGAAGAGGTTGGCACGATTGCGCAGGTTCTCGTCGCCGTGGAACAGGTCCCCGGTGGTCGCGTCGACCGGCGCCTTGTAGTACGGCGACAGGCCCACGGCGGCGCCGTACGACCTCGGGTGGTGCATGGCGATCTTCAGCGCGCAGTACCCGCCGGTCGAGTCGCCGATGATGCCCCAGCTCGCGGGCGTGGAGTCCACCCGGTAGCGGGCCCTCACCGAGTCGCGCAGGTCCTTGGCGAAGAACGTCTCCGTCTTCGGGCCCCCGGGCACGTCCACGCACTCGGTGTCCCGCGGCGGCGCCACCGCCGGGCGCAGCATCACCAGGATCATCGGCTGCATCCTGCCGCCCTTGGCGAGCTGCTGGGCCGTGCTCGGGTAGCGCAGCTTGTCCACCAGCGCCTGCGCGGTGCCGGGGTAGCCGGTAAGGACGACGGAGACCGGGAACTTGCGGGTGCGCTCGCGCGGCTGGAAGTACTCCGGCGGCAGGTACACGTACGCCGGCGCGGCGATCCGCGTCGTACGGCCCAGCACGACGACCTTCTGGATCTGCCCGGCCACCTGCGGCGACCCGCCGCTCACGCCGGCGACCCGGGAGGTGGAGACCAGCCGGATCGGGCTGCCGGCGCCGTCCGCTATGTGGTCGACGACCACGCCCTCGCCGTTCTCCCGCCCGAACAGATCGGCCCAGCTGGCGTAGAAGCCGAAGGCCTGGTTGGCGGCGAGCCCCACCGAGACGAACACCGCGACCTGGGTGGCGAGCAGCAGGGCGACCCGCCCGCCGACGGCCCGCCAGTTCTGCCGGGCGAGCCGTGGCCACAGCCACACCGTGCCCGCGAACAGCACCACGGCGAACACGATCGCCAGAACCAGCACTTTGTTGCTCGTGAGTCCCATGGACTGTTCCTGCCTGCGCTCTCGGCCCGCCGCCCGCCCACGCTTCGTCGCATGGGCTTGCCCGGGGCTTTCCTCGGCCTTTGACCCGACTTTCCGGAGGGGAGTGAACCTCTCTCCCCGAGACACCGTCCTAGAGGGCGCAATGTCACCGGATGCCCGATCGGGCCCGGGTTCAAGGTCTCTCGCAGAACTACGGGATGCGATGTCTGTCAGGATAGATGGGGAAATGTCGGGCGGGGTTCCGGGCCGATCAAGCCGGGCGCGGCGCATACCGCGCGGCCCGCGCCCCGAGGCCGTCCCCGGCCTGGTCGGCAGGGCGGTCGCGCTCGTCGGCCTCCTCGACATCGCCGCCGGGGTCTTCCCGCGCTTCCGGCACAGCCGTATGCACACCCTCGCCGAGGTGCTGCCCGGTTCCTTCGGGCCCTTCGCGGCGGCCCTCTCGCTCAGCGCCGGTGTGCTGTTGCTGCTGCTCGCGCACGGGCTCAGACGGCGCAAGCGCCGGGCGTGGCGCGCCGCGGTCGCGCTCCTGCCGGCCGGTGCGATGGCCCAACTGGCCTACCGGCACTCGCCGCTCGGCGTGCTGTTCGCGGCCGCCCTGCTGGTGCCGCTGGTGTGGCACCGCCGCGAGTTCGCGGCCCTGCCGGACCCGCGCAGCCGCTGGCGGGCGCTCGCCAACTTCGTGCTGATGAGCGCCGGTTCGCTGGTCCTCGGGCTCGTCATCGTCAGCGTCCACCCGCACCGCACGCTCGGCGATCCGAGCCTGGCCGACCGGCTCACCCACGTCGTCTACGGCCTGGTCGGCTTCGAGGGCCCGGTCGACTACCAGGGCAGCACCTCCTGGACCGTCGCCTTCTCCCTCGGCGCCCTCGGCTGGCTCACCGCCGCCACCACGATCTACCTGGCCTTCCGCCCCGAGCACCCGGCCGCCCGCCTCACCGAGGACGACGAGGCCAGGCTGCGGGCGCTGCTGGCCAGGCACGGCCGCCGCGACTCCCTCGGCCACTTCGCGCTGCGCCGCGACAAGGCGGTCGTCTTCTCGCCCAGCGGCAAGGCCGCGGTCACCTACCGCGTCATCTCCGGCGTGATGCTCGCCAGCGGCGACCCCATCGGCGACGTCGAGGCCTGGCCGGGCGCCATCGAGCGCTTCATGGACGAGGCCAAGGCGCACTCCTGGACCCCCGCGGTCGTGGGCTGCTCGGAGACCGGCGGCGAGGTGTGGACCCGCGAGACCGGCCTGGACGCCCTGGAACTGGGCGACGAGGCGGTGGTCGACGTGGCGGATTTCTCCCTCGCCGGACGCGCCATGCGCAACGTCCGGCAGATGGTCAAGCGCATCGAACGGGCCGGATACGAAACCCGGGTACGGCGCGTCCATGACCTCGGCGAGGCGGAACTCGAACGCGTCCGGCGGGCCGCCGAGGACTGGCGCGGTACCGGCACCGAGCGCGGTTTCTCCATGGCACTCGGCCGCATCGGCGACCCGGCCGACGGCGACTGCCTCATAGCCACGGCCCACAAGGCGGACGCCGAGCCCGGCGAGTACGGCGACCTGAAGGCGATCCTGCACTTCGTGCCCTGGGGCGAGGACGGCGCCTCGCTCGACCTGATGCGCCGCGACCGCGCCGCCGACCCCGGCATGAACGAACTGCTGATCGTGGCCGCCCTCCAGGCCGCCCCCAGGCTCGGCATCACCCGCGTCTCCCTGAACTTCGCCATGTTCCGCTCCGCCCTCGCCCGCGGCGAGAAGATCGGCGCGGGCCCGGTGCTGCGCGCCTGGCGCGGGCTGCTGGTGTTCCTCTCGCGCTGGTTCCAGATCGAGTCGCTGTACAAGTTCAACGCCAAGTTCCAGCCGCGGTGGGAGCCGCGCTTCATCGTCTACCGCGCCACGACCGACCTGCCCCGCATCGGCTTCGCCACCATGCAGGCCGAGGGCTTCGTCGAGCCCGCCCTGGCGCTCCCCGGCCGCCTGCGCCGCCGCTCGGCCGCCGCCCGCGCCTGCGCCCACACGGTGACCGGCCGGGACGCCCGGGCGGCATGACCCCCCTCCCCGGCGCCGCCCGGACCGCCCTGACCGCGCGGGCCGTGGCGGCGCCACCTGGGGCCTACGCTGAACGTATGAACAACCACAGCGGGCGTGGCCGAGTGGCGGGCCTTCCGGCATGGGACCGGTGCGCGGTCATGGGGGTCGTGAACGTCACCCCCGATTCCTTCTCCGACGGCGGCCGCTGGTTCGACACCACCGCGGCCGTCAAGCACGGCCTGGACCTGGTGGCCGAGGGCGCCGACCTCGTCGACGTGGGCGGCGAGTCCACCCGACCGGGCGCCACCCGGGTCGACGAGGACGAGGAGCTGCGCCGCGTCATCCCCGTCGTGCGCGGCCTCGCCGCCGAGGGCGTCGTGGTCTCCGTCGACACCATGCGCGCCTCGGTCGCGGCCCGGTCCCTGGCGGCCGGCGCGGCCCTCGTCAACGACGTCAGCGGCGGCCTCGCCGACCCCGAGATGATCCCGGTCGTCGCCGACGCCGGCGCCCCCTTCGTCGTCATGCACTGGCGCGGCCTCCTGGAGGGCGCCGCCGTCCAGGGCGTCTACGACGACGTCGTCGGCGAAGTCGTGGACGAACTGCGCGCCCGGGTGGACGCGGTCCTGGCCGGCGGCATCGCCCCCGACCGGATCGTGCTCGACCCCGGCCTCGGCTTCTCCAAGGGGGCCGAGCACGACCTCGCCCTCCTCGCCCACCTCGACCGGCTGCACTCCCTCGGCCATCCCCTGCTGGTGGCCGCCTCCCGCAAGCGGTTCCTCGGCCGGGTCCTCGCCGGGCCCGACGGCGCGCCTCCGCCCGCCCGGGAGCGCGACGCCGCCACCGCCGCCGTCTCCGCGCTCGCGGCGCAGGCCGGCGCGTGGGCCGTGCGCGTCCACGAGGTGCGCGCCACGGCGGACGCCGTACGGGTCGCGCGCGCGGTGGCAGAGGCCCGCACGACGGACGGAGCCCGGTGAGCGCCCCGCACACCGACGTCGAACAGGTCGAAGCCGCCAACACCGCCTTCTACGAGGCCCTGGAACGCGGCGACTTCGACGAGGTCTCGGCCCTCTGGCTCACCCCCGCCGACCTGGGCGTGGACGAGGAGTACCACGACCCGGCGGACACCGGCGTGATCTCCTGCGTCCATCCCGGCTGGCCGGTGCTCACCGGGCGCGGCGAGGTCCTCAGGTCGTACGCCCTGATCATGGCGAACACCGACTACATCCAGTTCTTCCTCACCGACGTCCATGTCTCCGTCACCGGTGACACCGCGCTGGTGACCTGCACCGAGAACATCCTCAGCGGCGGTCCGGCCCCCGCGGAGGGCGACGAACTCGGGCCGCTGGTCGGCCAGCTCGTCGTCGCCACCAACGTGTTCCGGCGCACACCGGAGGGCTGGAAGCTCTGGTCGCACCACGCCTCCCCCGTGCTCGCCGAGACCGACGAGCCGGACGACACCGCCGAAGCCGACGACGACGGCGCGAACGGCCTGGATCCGGGCGACGGCCCCCTCCCCTGAGCAGGCCGGAGAGGGCGGGCGCCCCGCCGGTTCCCGGAAGTGGTCGGAATCACCCACCCCGGCCACCAGCCCCCGGCGCGGGCGCCTTCACCGGGGAAAACGAGCCGTTGACCCGGCCGGTCCCGGCCGGGCCCGCGCCCCTGGGGCCCGGGACTGTCGGTGCCCGCAGGTAGATTCGTGTGCGACCGGTGTATCGCACGCACGCGGTACGACCGGTCGTTCCCGACGATTGCAGGAGTGATTCGCGTGGATCGTGTCGCGCTGCGCGGCCTGAAGGCTCGCGGGCACCATGGCGTGTTCCCCAGGGAGCGCGAGGAGGGCCAGACCTTCCTCGTGGACCTCGTCCTGGGCCTGGACATCCGACCGGCCGCGGCCGACGACGACCTGACGAAGACCGTGCACTACGGCATCGTGGCCGAGGAGGTCGTGGCCGTGGTCGAGGGCGAGCCGGTGAACCTCATCGAGACACTCGCCGAGCGGATCGCCCAGACCTGCCTGAAGCACGAAGAGGTCCAGGAGGTCGAGGTCTGCGTCCACAAGCCGGACGCCCCGATCACCGTCCCCTTCGACGACGTGACCGTCACCATCACCCGGAGCCGAGTATGACCCGACCTTTCGTCCAGGGTCACAGTGACCCGACCGTCCAGCCGGTGCCCGCCTCGGTCGTCGAGAAGGTGGACGCGGCCGACACCACCCTGCAGAACCCCAAGTGGGCCGTGATCTCCCTCGGTTCCAACCTCGGCAACCGCCTGGAAACCCTCCAGGGCGCCGTGGACGCGCTGGAGGACACGCCCGGCGTCCGCGTGAAGGCCGTCTCACCGGTCTACGAGACCGAGCCCTGGGGCGTCGAGCCCGGCAGCCAGCCGTCGTACTTCAACGCGGTCGTGGCCCTGAAGACCACCCTGCCGCCCTCCTCCCTGCTGGAGCGGGGGCAGGCCATAGAGGAGGCCTTCCACCGCGTCCGCGAGGAGCGCTGGGGCCCGCGCACCCTGGACGTGGACATCGTCGCCTACGCCGACGTCACCTCCGACGACCCGCAGCTCACCCTGCCCCACCCGCGCGCCCACGAGCGCGCCTTCGTGCTCGCGCCCTGGCACGACGTGGACCCGGAGGCCAAGCTGCCCGGCCGCGGCACCGTGGCCGAACTGCTCGCCGCCGTCACCCGCGAGGGCATCGCGCCGCGCACCGACCTGGAACTCCGACTGCCCGAGTAGTCGTTAAGGTCAACGACTACTCGGGCAGTCGAAGATCCGGGCATCATCCGGGACCCGGTCCGGGGGAACTGAAGGGACACCGTGAGAGAGCTGCGCATCAGGGTGCTGGTCGGCGTGTTCGTCGTGGCGGGCATCCTGTCCTGGGCGGGCGCCCGCCTCTGGAACTCGATCGGGACCCTGCCCAGCGTCCCCCTGGCCGCTCCCGTGGTGCTCGCCCTGATCGCCGTGGTCCTGCTGGCCACGGCGCTCTCGCTCCGCGCCCGGCTGAAGGCCCAGCGCGAGCGGCGCCCCGGCGCGAAGGGCGTCGACCCCCTGATGGCGGCCCGCGCGGTCGTCTTCGCCCAGGCCAGCGCCTTGGTCGCCGCCCTCGTCGCCGGGATGTACGGCGGCACGGGCGTGTTCCTGCTGGAACTCCTCGACCTTCCGCCGCGACGCGACCAGGCCTTCTACGCCGGTTTCTCCGTCGTGGCGGGCCTCGCCGTCATAGCGGCAGCCCTCTTCCTGGAGCGCGTCTGCAAGCTCCCCGAGGACGACGACGAGGACCGTCACCAGGGCGCGGAACCGGCGGCCTGACCGCCGGTCCCCCCGGGCCCCGGTTCAGCGCGCTCGGCGCACTCGGCGCGATCGGCGTGCTCAGCGCGCCATGATCAGGCTCATGGCCTCGTTGCGGGTCGCCGCGTCCCGTAGCTGACCGCGCACCGCCGACGTTATGGTCTTGGCTCCCGGCTTGCGGATGCCGCGCATCGACATGCACATGTGCTCGCACTCGACCACCACGATGACGCCCCGCGGCTCCAGGATCTCCATCAGGGAGTCCGCGATCTGCGTGGTGAGGCGCTCCTGCACCTGCGGCCGGCGGGCGTAGACGTCCACCAGGCGGGCCAGCTTGGACAGACCGGTGATCTTCCCGGAGACCGACGGGATGTAGCCGACGTGGGCGACGCCCCGGAAGGGCACCAGGTGGTGCTCGCAGGTCGAGTACACCTCGATGTCCTTCACCAGGACCATCTCGTCGTGGCCCAGGTCGAACGTCGTGGTGAGCACGTCCTCGGGCTTCTGCCACAGCCCGGCGAAGATCTCCTGGTACGCCCGCGCCACCCGGGCCGGCGTCTCGCGCAGACCCTCGCGGTCGGGGTCCTCACCGATGGCGATCAGCAGCTCGCGTACGGCGTCCTCGGCGCGCTTCTCGTCGAACTCGCCGACGGGGCGCTCGCTGTCCAGCGTCACCGGGTCGGTCATCTGGTGCCTCGTTCCTGTCGTCCCACGTGCGTACATACGAAAAATGCCGCGCCCCCAGGCTAGAACCTGAGGGGCGCGGCGTTCATTCCGGGCCCGAGTGGCCGGAAAGCGGCCGGTGAACGGTCAGCTCTCCGGGCGCTCTTCCGGGGTCTGGTCCGTCACGGGGGCGGACTCGACGGCGGTGGACTTGACCGTGCTGATCGCGGCCGTCGAGCCGTTCGCACCGTTGGTCAGTGCCAGCTCCTTCGGGGAGAGCACCGGCGGGCGGGTGGACGGGGTACGGCGCGACGAGCCGGTCCAGGCGGGCCGCGGCGGGCGCTTGACGATGGGGGCGAAGATCTCGGCGATCTCCTCCTTGCCCAGGGTCTCCTTCTCCAGCAGCTGGAGCACCAGGTGGTCGAGCACGTCGCGGTTCTCGACCAGGATCTCCCAGGCCTCGTTGTGCGCGGTCTCGATGAGCTTCTTGACCTCTTCGTCGACCAGCGCGGCGACCTCTTCCGAGTAGTCGCGCTGGTGCGCCATCTCACGGCCGAGGAAGGGCTCGCTGTTGTCGCCGCCGAACTTGATGGCGCCGAGCCGCTCGGTCATGCCGTACTGGGTGACCATCGCGCGGGCCACATTGGTGGCCTTCTCGATGTCGTTGGCGGCACCGGTGGTCGGGTCGTGGAAGACCAGTTCCTCGGCCGCGCGGCCGCCCAGCATGTAGGCGAGCTGGTCGAGCATCTCGTTGCGCGTGGTCGAGTACCTGTCCTCGTCCGGCAGGACCATGGTGTAGCCGAGGGCGCGGCCACGGGACAGGATGGTGATCTTGTGGACCGGGTCGGAGTTCGGCGAGGCCGCCGCGACCAGGGCGTGACCGCCCTCGTGGTACGCGGTGATCTTCTTCTCCTTGTCCGACATGATCCGGGTCCGCTTCTGCGGGCCCGCGACCACACGGTCGATCGCCTCGTCCAGCGCCTTGTTGTCGACCAGCTTCTGGTCGCTGCGGGCGGTGAGCAGCGCCGCCTCGTTCAGCACGTTGGCCAGGTCGGCGCCGGTCATGCCGGGGGTGCGGCGAGCGACGGCGGCCAGGTCGACGTCGGGCGCGACCGGCTTGCCCTTCTGGTGGACCTTGAGGATCTCCAGGCGGCCCTGGAGGTCCGGCGGGTCGACGGCGATCTGGCGGTCGAAGCGGCCGGGCCGCAGCAGCGCCGGGTCGAGGATGTCGGGCCGGTTGGTGGCCGCGATCAGGATCACGCCGCCCTTGACGTCGAAGCCGTCCATCTCGACCAGGAGCTGGTTGAGGGTCTGCTCGCGCTCGTCGTGACCACCGCCGAGGCCGGCGCCGCGGTGGCGGCCGACCGCGTCGATCTCGTCGACGAAGACGATCGCCGGGGCGTTCGCCTTGGCCTGCTCGAACAGGTCGCGGACGCGGGAGGCGCCGACGCCGACGAACATCTCGACGAAGTCGGAACCGGAGATCGAGTAGAAGGGGACCCCGGCCTCGCCCGCGACGGCACGCGCCAGCAGGGTCTTGCCGGTACCCGGGCGGCCGTAGAGCAGCACGCCCTTGGGGATCTTGGCGCCGACGGCCTGGAACTTGGCCGGCTCCTGGAGGAACTCCTTGATCTCGTGGAGCTCCTCGACGGCCTCGTCGCAGCCGGCGACGTCGGAGAAGGTCGTCTTCGGGGTGTCCTTGGTGATGAGCTTGGCCTTGGACTTCCCGAAGTTCATCACCCGGGAGCCGCCGCCCTGCATCTGGTTCATCAGGAACAGGAAGACGACGACGATGAGGACGAAGGGCAGCAGGGAGAGCAGGACGCCGAGGAACGGGTTCTGCTTGGACGGCGCCACGGTGTAGCCGTCCGGGATCTGCTTGGCCTCGTACTTGGTCTGCAGATTGGTGGCGAGCTGGACGCCCTGGTCGCCGATATAGCTCGCCTGGATCTTGGAGCTGCCCTCGACCTTCTGGCCGTTCTTGAGCGTGACCTTGATGGTCTGCTCGTCGCCGGTGGTCAGCTTGGCCGACTGGACCCTGTTGTCATTGATCGCCGCGACGACCTGGCCGGTGTCCACCGACTTGTAGCCGCCGGACGAGCCGACGACCTGCATCAACACGACCACGGCAAGGACGGCCAGCACGATCCACATGACCGGCCCACGGAAGTATCGCTTCACGTCCATCCATACGGAGCGGTGCCGCCCCGTCCCTCCTGCCATAGTGAGTTTGATAAGACAGTTCTTCCGACGGTACCCCAGCCTTGGTGCCCGAAGCCGCGTGAAGCCGATTCGAGGGCTGGGAAACCCGTCTCTGCATGCTTCAACGGCACGGGCCCCGCCGGGGTTCCCGATCGCCTCACCGGGCTTGGGCCGACTGGCTCAGCCCCGGCCCGGTTCGGTTTCAGCCGCCGTAGACGTGCGGCGCGAGCGTACCGACGAACGGCAGGTTGCGGTACTTCTCGGCGTAGTCCAGGCCGTAACCGACGACGAACTCGTTCGGAATGTCGAAGCCGACCCATTCCACGTCGATGGCGACCTTGGCGGCGTCCGGCTTGCGCAGCAGCGTGCACACCTTGAGGGAGGAGGGCTCGCGCGAACCGAGGTTGTTGATCAGCCAGGAGAGGGTCAGGCCCGAGTCGATGATGTCCTCGACGATCAGGACGTCGCGGCCCTTGATGTCGGTGTCCAGGTCCTTGAGGATGCGCACGACACCGGAGGACTGGGTGCCCGCGCCGTACGAGGACACGGCCATCCAGTCCATCGTGACGGGGGTGGACAGCGCACGCGCGAGGTCGGCCATGACCATCACCGCGCCCTTGAGGACGCCGACGATCAGCAGGTCCTTGCCCGCGTACTCCGCGTCGATCTTCGCGGCCAGCTCGGCCAGCTTGGCGTCGATCTCTTCCTTGGTGATGAGTACCTTCTCGAGGTCGGCACCCATGTCTTTCGCGTCCACCCGCATCACTTTCGGTCGTCCCGCACTTACGGCCCCGTTCACGGCCTCCGGCTGCCCCGGCCGGCCACCGGAGGGTCGCTCCGGACGGTCGGGATTCAGCCTTGCCGAATCACCAGTCTGCCACCCTGCCGCTGGGCGACGACCCGGCCCGGGAGATTGATGGCCCCCTGGCCGCGCCAGCCGGTGATCAGGCGGTCGACTTCCTCGATGTGGCGGGCGAACAGGGAACCGGCCGGGGCGCCCGCCTCGATGGCGGCGCGGCGCAGGATCCGGCGGCGCACGGCGGGCGGCAGGGCGTAGAGCTTGGCGCACTCCAGCAGTCCCGCGTCGTCCCGTACGGAGGCCTCGGCCTGGCTGGCCCAGGAGTCGAGGGCGTCGGCGTCGTCGCGCGAGAGCTGGGCGGTACGGGCGAGCGCCTCGACGACGCCCTTGCCGAGGGCCTTCTCCAGGGCGGGCAGGCCCTCGTGGCGCAGCCGGGAGCGGGTGTAGGCGGGGTCGGTGTTGTGAGGATCGTCCCAGACGGGCAGGGACTGGACCATGCAGGCCTTGCGGGCGGTCTGCCGGTCGAGGCGGAGGAAGGGGCGCCGGTAACGGCCGCCGGCCCCCGAGACCGCGGCCATTCCGGACAGGGAGCGGATGCCGGAGCCGCGGGCGAGGCCCAGCAGGACGGTCTCGGCCTGGTCGTCGCGGGTGTGGCCGAGCAGGATCGCGGTGGCGCCGTGCCGGTCGAGCGCGGCGTCCAGGGCGGCGTAGCGGGCGTCGCGGGCGGCGGCCTCGGGGCCGCCGTCGCGGCCGACGTCGACGGAGACGGACTCGACGGGGTTGAGGCCGAGGCCGCGCATCCGCAGGGCGACCTCGTCGGCGCGGACGTCGGAGCCGGGCTGGAGCCCGTGGTCGACGGTGACGCCGCCGGCGCGCAGGCCGAGCCGGGGGGCTTCGAAGGCGAGGGCGGAGGCGAGGGCCATGGAGTCGGCGCCGCCGGAGCACGCGACGAGCACGAGGGGGCTCGCGGGCGGGGACACGAGGGTGGATCCGAGCGGGGAGGGGAGCCGCTCGGTCACCCGGTCCGGGCGCTCGCCGGAGGCCGGGAGGGTGTTCAGGATGTCGTGCAGGACGTGGCGGACCGCCAGGCGTATCGCCGCGACCGCAGGATGGGGACCCATTGTCCGGTTCCCTTCATGAAGTTTCCGGGGGGTGAGCCCGATTTCAATCACTCAGAGTGTGTAGATGGTGACAGAACCGGGCCGTTCCCCGAGCATCGCACGCCTACGCATGACTCACGGTCCCTCGGACGGGTGATTGGAGGGGCGTTCGACTGCCGTCGGCCGGATTCGATTCACGACCAGGGCGCGCGTTTCACGACTCCGCCTTGCGGTGCACCCGCGCGACCCAGTCCGCCGGTTTGGCGATCTCCGCCTTGGTGGGCAGGGTGTTGGGCGAGGTCCACACGCGGTTGAAGCCGTCGACGCCGACCTCGTCCACGACGGCCCGCACGAAGCGTTCGCCGTCCCGGTACTGCCTGAGTTTGGCGTCCAGGCCCAGCAGCTTGCGCAGCGCCTGGTCGAGCCGGGAGGCGCCCTTGGCCCGCCGCTGCTGGAACTTCTCGCGGATCTCGGCCACGGACGGTACGACGCTCGGGCCGACCCCGTCCATCACGTAGTCGGCGTGCCCCTCCAGGAGGGACATCACGGCGGTGAGGCGGCCGAGGATCTCGCGCTGGGCGGGGGTCTGCACCAGCTCCACGAAGGAGCGGCCGCCGTCGTCCTCCTCGGCCTCGGGACGGCCGCCGACGAGGGACTGGGCGGCTTCCCGCACGCGCTCCAGGAAGGTCATGGGATCGACGTCCGTCTCCGCCAGGAAAGACTGGATTTCGCCCTCCAGGTGGTCCCGCAGCCAGGGCACGGCCGTGAACTGCGTGCGGTGCGTCTCCTCGTGCAGGCACACCCACAGGCGGAAGTCGTGCGGCTCGACGTCGAGTTCGCGTTCGACGTGGACGATGTTGGGGGCGACGAGGAGCAGGCGGCCGCCGCCGTTCTCGCCCGCGGGCAGGTCGCGGGAGGAGGGGGCGAAGGTCTCGTACTGGCCGAGGACCCGGGAGGAGAGGAACGACAGCAGCATGCCCAGTTCCACGCCGGTGACCTTGCCGCCGACGGCGCCGAGGACGGCGCCGCCGGGGCTGGCGCCGCGGCGTTCCTGCATCTTGTCCAGGAGCGGCCTGAGGATCTCCCGGAAGCCGGCGACGTTGGCCCGGACCCAGCCGGGGCGGTCGACGACCAGGACGGGGGTGTCGTGGCTCTGCTCGGTCGCCAGCCGGGTGAAGCCCCGGACGTGCTCCTCCGAGGCCTTCGCGTGCCGGCGCAGCTCCGCGACGACGGACCGGGCCTCGTCACGGGTGACGTCGGGGCCGGGCCGTACGAGCCGAGTCGCGGTCGCCACCGCGAGGTTCCAGTCGACCATCCCGGGGGATGCGGTGCCTCCGAAGCCTGTCATGCGTCAACGGTACGTGAGCGTTACCACTTGGGGCAGGCCGTGGGCGCCGGGTTCCGGGGCGGCGGCCGGCGGGTGCGGGGCGCCGGGAGCGCCTCGGGCCTGTCGCGGATCCGGCCCGGTCGGCGGCTCCGGGCCCGTCAGCCGCAGCCGCAGGCCGACAGGGCCGTCGCCGTCTCGTCCAGGGCCGACTGGGCGGCCGTCGGGTCGGTCGTGCCGGAGGCCAGGAAGGCGAAGGCCAGCAGGCGGCCGTCCCGGTCCACGACCGTGCCCGCCAGGGTGTTGACGCCGGTCAGGGTGCCGGTCTTGGCGTGCACCAGGCCGGCGGCGCCGCCGGCGTACCGGGTGCTCAGCGTGCCGGTGAAGTGGGCGATGGGCAGGCCGGTGAGGACGGGGCGCAGGCCGGGGTGGTCGGGGGCGCCGGCCTTGACCAGGACGGCGGTCAGGAGGTCGGCCGTGAGCCGGTCGGCGCGGTCCAGACCGCTGCCGTCGTGGAAGGACGTGCCGGCCAGCGGCAGCCCCAGCTTCCGGAGCTGCCCGGCGATCGCCTTCGCGCCCCCGTCGAAACCGGCGGGCTGCCCGCTCGCGAGGGCCGTCTGCCGGGCGAGGGCCTCGGCGATGTCGTTGTCGCTGTTGGTCAGCATGCGTTCGACCAGGGCGGACAGCGGCGGCGAGGAGACGCTCGCGAGGGTCTCGGTGCGCCCCGTGGCCTTGGCCGGGCCGGGCCGGGAGGCGCTGACGCCGGCGGCCTTGAGGAAGCCCGCGAACTTCTGCGCCGTGTCCCGCGCCGGGTCGGCGACCCGGGGCGCGGGCCCGCTGGCGGAGTCGTCGGTACGGCCCTCGTCGGTCGTCAGGGCGCTGACCGGCGCGAGGTTCTCGTTGACCCCGATGGGGTGCAGGGCGGGGCCGGTGTAGAGCGTCGTGTCGTACGACAGCGTGACGCTGTGGATGCCGCGCCCCCGCAGCGCCTGTGCCGTCCGCGTGGCCAGTGTCCGCAGGCTCGCCCATCCGTCGGGCCTGGCGTGCGCCGTGAGGGTGGGGTCGCCGCCGCCGACGAGGACGAGTTCGTGCGTGCCGCCCCGGAGCACGGCGCGGGTGGTGAGGCGGTGGTCCGGGCCGAGCGCGTTCAGCGCGGCGGCGGCGGTGGCGAGCTTGGTCGTCGAGGCCGGCGTGAGCCCCTTGTCGGGGTCGACGCCGTACAGCCGCCTGCCGGTGGCCGCGTCGACCACCACCGCCGCATGACCGTCCCCGAGCGCGGGCGAGCCCAGGAGGGGCCCCAGGACGTCCGCCAGGGCCGTTCCCCCGGCCGCCGGGGCCTGCCGGGTGTCCACGGGGCTGCCGGCGGCGCCCAGGCCCGCCAGGACGGCCGGTGCGCTCGGCGCGGGCCGCAGCCCGCCCGCCGCCGGGCCCGGTCCGTGATCTGCGCCACGTGCGTGCTCCAGGGCGGTCGCACGGTCCCGCTCGGCCGTACGCTGACCCGTGGCGTCCCACGGACCCGACAGGGTCACCACGCCGGCGGCGAGCACCAGGCCGGCGGTGGCGGCGCCCGCGGTGTACTGCAAGGTGCTGAAGGTACGCGGACGGGGGAGGTCGGCGAGCAGCGGTCGTACCGTGGAAATCAGACGCGTGACCTGCGGTTTCGTCGTTCTCACGGCATGCGCGAGTCGCGGTCGTACGGCGCTCGCGATCCGCCTCACCCGCGGTCCCGCGGCCCGCCAAGGCCCGAGCTCCGGCATGACCACCAGCCCCTTTCGCGATCACACACCTGCGTGAGGGACACTTAATCACCAGAACTATGTGCTGATCATGAAGGAGCCACCGGTGGAGTTCGACGTCACGATCGAGATCCCGAAGGGTTCGCGCAACAAGTACGAGGTGGACCACGAGACCGGTCGGATCCGCCTGGACCGTCGCCTCTTCACCTCGACCGCCTACCCGACCGACTACGGCTTCGTCGAGAACACCCTCGGCGAGGACGGCGACCCGCTGGACGCGCTGGTCATCCTGGACGAGCCGACCTTCCCGGGCTGCCTGATCAAGTGCCGCGCGATCGGCATGTTCCGGATGACGGACGAGGCCGGCGGCGACGACAAGCTGCTGTGCGTGCCCGCCACCGACCCGCGCGTGGAGCACCTGCGGGACATCCACCACGTGTCGGAGTTCGACCGCCTGGAGATCCAGCACTTCTTCGAGGTCTACAAGGACCTGGAGCCCGGCAAGTCGGTCGAGGGCGCCAACTGGGTGGGCCGTGCGGACGCCGAGCAGGAGATCGAGCGGTCCTACAAGCGTTTCAAGGAGCAGGGCGGTCACTGACCCGCTGTTCACCCGACGGGCCGCACGCGATCGTGTGCGGCCCGTTTGCATGCCCGCACACGGTGCATGCGCATACTGAGGCCAGCGGAAGGTGTCGTTCAGGGACGGTGCGAGGTGACGGAGGCGGACGACCGCAAGCCCCGGTCGGACGAGGCGCGGTACGACCCGGAGATCACATCGGAGTTCGCCATCCCCAAGGGACTCGATGTCCCGAAGACGGTGAGCGAGCCGGAGACGACCTCCGAGTTCCAGGTGCCGCAGGGGCTTGTCACGCCGCAACCGCCGGGCGGGGAGCCCGAGGGGTCGGCGTTCAGCACACCGAGCGGCGTGGCCGCGTTCACGCCGGCCACCGGGGTGCCGCTGGTCAGCCTGATCAAGGACGCGCCCTGGCAGGACCGGATGCGCACCATGCTGCGCATGTCGGTGGCCGACCGGCCCGCGCCCGAGCCGGTGCAGCACGAGGAGGAGAGCGGCCCCGCCGTCCCGCGCGTGCTGGACCTGACGCTGCGTATCGGTGAGCTGCTGCTGGCGGGCGGCGAGGGCGCGGAGGACGTGGAGGCCGCGATGTTCGCGGTGTGCCGGTCCTACGGCCTGGACCGCTGCGAGCCCAACGTCACCTTCACCCTGCTGTCCATCTCGCACCAGCCGTCCCTGGTCGAGGACCCGGTGACGGCGTCGCGGACGGTACGGCGCCGGGGCACCGACTACACCCGCCTGGCGGCCGTCTTCCGCCTGGTGGACGACCTGACCGACCCCGAGACCCATGTCTCCCTGGAGGAGGCGTACCGGCGTCTCGCGGAGATCCGCCGCAACCGGCACCCCTATCCCGGCTGGGCGCTGACCCTGGCCAGCGGGCTGCTGGCGGGCGCCGCCTCGATGCTCGTCGGCGGCGATCTGATCGTGTTCTTCGCGGCGGCGGTCGGCGCGATGCTCGGCGACCGGCTGGCCTGGCTGTGCGCGGGGCGCGGGCTGCCGGAGTTCTACCAGTTCACGGTGGCCGCGATGCCGCCCGCGGCGATCGGGGTGGCGTTCGCGCTGGCCCACGTGGACGTGAAGGCGTCCGCGGTGATCACCGGTGGGCTCTTCGCGCTGCTGCCCGGGCGGGCGCTGGTGGCGGGCGTCCAGGACGGCCTGACGGGCTTCTACATCACCGCCTCGGCCCGCCTCCTGGAGGTCCTCTACTTCTTCGTGGGCATCGTCACCGGTGTGCTGCTCGTCCTGTACTTCGGCGTGAAGGTGGGCGGCAAACTCAACCCGGAGGCGGCGCTGCACATCTCCGCGCGGCCGCTGATCCAGATCACGGCCTCCATGCTGCTGTCACTGACCTTCGCGGTGCTGCTCCAGCAGGAACGGTCCACCGTGCTCTGGGTGACCCTCAACGGCGGCGTCGCCTGGAGCGTGTACGGCGCGATGCACTATGTCGCCGACATCTCGCCGGTGGCCTCCACGGCCGTCGCCGCGGGCCTGGTCGGGCTGTTCGGGCAGTTGCTGTCCCGCTACCGGTTCGCCTCCGCGCTGCCCTACACCACGGCGGCGATCGGTCCGCTGCTACCCGGTTCCGCCACCTACTTCGGGCTGCTGAACATGGCCCAGAACGAGGTGGACAAGGGGCTGGTGTCGCTGGCCAACGCGGCGTCGCTGGCCATGGCGATCGCGATCGGGGTCAATCTGGGGTCGGAGGTCTTCCGGCTGTTCCTGAGGGTGGGCTCCCCCGGGAAGCGGCGGGCGGCCAAGCGGACCAGGGGGTTCTGAGCCCCCTGGCTCACTGGTTGGGGTGGCCGTACGGGTACTGGTTCTGGTCCTGGTCCTGCTGCCCCGGGTACTGCCGCGGGTCGTGGTAGGGCTGCTGGTTCCAGTCCGGCTGCTGGGGCTGCTGGTGGTTCCAGTTCTGCTGCTGGTACTGCGGCTGCTGCGGCTGCTGCGGCTGCCGGCCGTAGCCGTGATTGCCGTAACCCTGGTCGCCGTACGCCTGGCCGCCGTAGCCCTGGTCGTACCCCTGCCCGCCGTACCCCTGCCCGCCGTACCCCTGCCCGCCGTACTCCTGCCCGTCGTACCCCTGCCCGCCGTGCTGCCGGCCCCCCTGCTGCTGCCCGTACCGCTCGTCCGGCTCGATGCGGCGCAGCCGGGTCGTGGCGTCGTCCATGAGGGGCGGCTGCTGCTGGTACCGGGGCGCCTCGGCGGGGCGGGGCTGCTCCTTCGGGGCCTTCTTGCTCTTGCCGCGGGCCCTGAGGTACTCGATCGCGAGCGGGACCACCGAGACGAGGACGATCAGGATGAGGATCGCCTCGATGTTGTTCTTGACGACGCCGATGTTGCCGAGCCAGGAGCCGAGCAGGGTGACGCCCGCGCCCCACAGGGAGCCGCCGATGACGTTGAAGATCAGGAAGGAGCGGTAGCGCATGCCGCTGACGCCCGCGATGATCGGCGTGAAGGTGCGCACCACCGGCACGAAGCGGGCCAGGATCAGCGACTTGGGGCCGTACTTCTCGAAGAACTCGTGCGCCTTGGTGACGTTCTCCTGTTTGAACAGGCGCGAGTCGGACCGGTTGAACAGGGACGGGCCGACCTTCTTGCCGAACATGTAGCCCGCCTGGTCGCCGAGGATCGCGGCGAGGCAGATCAGGGCGATCGCGCCCCACAGCGGGAAGTCCATCTGGTGGGACGTGATCAGCAGGCCGCAGGTGAACAGCAGCGAGTCGCCGGGCAGGAAGAAGCCGATCAGCAGGCCGGACTCGGCGAAGACTATGAGCAGCAGACCCCAGATGCTGTACGTGTCGAGCAGGTAGTTGGGATCGAGCCAGCTCGGGCCGAGGGCGAGTGTCATCACGGGTCCGGGCTCCTGAAGGGGGAGAAGGGGCGGCTACGGTGACCGGGTAGGGCCGCACAAAGCTATCAACGTGACGTGACCGCCCCGGGTTCCCCCGACGGACCCCGGGACGACGGGAAGAAAGCGGTGATCCATGGAACTCGACGACTACGGCGGCGGGCAGGGGCCCCAGACGGACGTACTGGTCGTGACGACGAACGACGTCCCGGGCCACCGGGTGGAGCGCGTGATCGGCGAGGTCTTCGGGCTCACCGTGCGCTCCCGGCATCTGGGCAGCCAGATCGGCGCCGGGCTGAAGTCGATGATCGGCGGCGAGCTGAAGGGGCTCACCAAGACTCTGGTGCAGACCCGCAACCAGGCCATGGAGCGCCTGGTGGAGCAGGCACGGGCGCGGGGCGCCAACGGGGTGCTGGCGTTCCGGTTCGACGTGACGGAGGCGGCGGACGTGGGCACCGAGGTGTGCGCGTACGGCACCGCGGTGGTGCTGGTCCGGGAGTGAGGTGACGCACGCCGGTCAGGAGGTCCGGCGGTCGGCGTTGGCCAGGATCGCGTCGTGCAGGTGTTCGGCGAGACCGGGGTGCATCGCGTCGTAGAACGCCTTGAAGCGCTCGTCGGCGAGGTACATCGCGGCGAGGCTCCGGTGCATCTCGTACGGGCATGCGTAGAACCACCGGCTGATGTGCCGCCGGTGCTCCTCGGCCATGCCGCGGGCGGCCTCCCCCGCCGGGGGCTCGCCGGCGGCCACCAGGCGGGCGTAGCGCTCGCTCCAGTCGTCCACCTCCGCCTGCATCCGCTTCCAGTCCTCCTTGCCGTAGGCGGCGGCGCGGCGCTGGGACTCGGCGTACTCTGCCGTGCCGCCCCAGCGGGCCTCCGCCTCCTCGGCGTACTGCTCGGGGTCCTTGTCCCCGAACACCTCGAACCGCTCCTCGGGTGTCAGCTTGATGCCCATCTCGCGTGCCTCCATGGCGTGTTCCACGGCCTCGGTCATCCGGCGCAGCTTCTCGATCCGGGCGGTCAGCAGGGCGTGCCGGCGGCGCAGGTGCGCGCGCGGGTCCGCGTCCGGGTCGTCGAGCAGCACCGCGATCTCGTCGAGCGGGAAGCCGAGCTCCCGGTAGAAGAGGATCCGCTGGAGCCGGTCGAGGTCGGCGTCGGTGTAGCGGCGGTGCCCCGCGTGGGTGCGCCCGCCGGGTACCAGGAGGCCGATCTCGTCGTAGTGGTGCAGGGTGCGCACCGTGACGCCGGCGAACCCCGCGACCTGTCCCACGGAGTAGCCCAACCGCCCGCTCCCTTCCGCTCGTTCGTCGGTACGACGGTCAGCCTGCGGCCTCACGCCACGTGAGGTGCAAGTCCGCGGCGTCCCTGATGCCGGGGCACGCGGGTCAGGGTAGGCGTCCGGGTCATTCCGGATGTCGGGGTGGTGCGGCCTTGCATAGGGTGGCGGCGAGGAGGCAGCCATGGCCCTGCACAAAGGTCCGCAGAAGCATCAGGAGCGGGTGTTGTCCGTCAACCCGTTCTTCGGGGAGGCGAACCCGGTCGCCGGTATGACCGAGGCCCCGCCCACGCACCGGCTTCCGGACGCCCCGATGTCCCCCACGACGGCGTACCAGCTCGTGCACGACGAACTGATGCTGGACGGCAACTCCCGGCTGAACCTGGCCACGTTCGTGAGCACCTGGATGGAGCCGCAGGCCGGGACGCTGATGGCGGAGTGCCGGGACAAGAACATGATCGACAAGGACGAGTACCCGCGCACCGCCGAGCTGGAGCGGCGCTGCGTGGCGATGCTCGCGGACCTGTGGAACGCGCCGGACCCGGCGGCCGCGGTGGGCTGTTCGACCACGGGGTCGAGCGAGGCGTGCATGCTGGCCGGGATGGCGCTGAAGCGCCGCTGGACGCAGCGCAACGCCGACCGGTATCCGGGCGCCCGGCCCAACCTGGTGATGGGGGTCAATGTCCAGGTGTGCTGGGAGAAGTTCTGCAACTTCTGGGAGGTGGAGGCGCGGCAGGTGCCCATGGAGGGCGACCGCTTCCATCTGGACCCGCGGGCGGCGGCCGAGCTGTGCGACGAGAACACCATCGGGGTCGTCGGCATCCTCGGCTCGACCTTCGACGGTTCCTACGAGCCGATCGCCGACCTGTGCGCGGCCCTGGACGCCTTGCAGGAGCGCACCGGCCTGGACATCCCGGTGCATGTGGACGGGGCGTCCGGCGCGATGGTGGCCCCGTTCCTGGACGAGGACCTGGTGTGGGACTTCCGGCTGCCCCGCGTGGCCTCCATCAACACCTCGGGGCACAAGTACGGGCTGGTGTACCCGGGCGTCGGCTGGGCCCTGTGGCGGGACGCGGAGGCGCTGCCCGAGGAGTTGGTCTTCCGGGTCAACTACCTGGGCGGCGACATGCCGACCTTCGCCCTCAACTTCTCCCGCCCCGGCGCCCAGGTCGTCGCGCAGTACTACTCCTTCCTGCGCCTCGGCCGCGAGGGCTACCGCGCGGTCCAGCAGTCCACCCGTGACGTGGCCCGCTCCCTGGCCGACCGCATCGAGGCCCTCGGCGACTTCCGCCTGCTGACCCGCGGCGACCAGCTCCCGGTGTTCGCCTTCACCACGGCCGGCCATGTCACGGCGTACGACGTCTTCGACGTCTCCCGCCGCATGCGCGAGAGCGGCTGGCTGCTCCCCGCCTACACCTTCCCCGCCAACCGCGAGGACCTCTCCGTCCTCCGCGTCGTCTGCCGCAACGGCTTCTCGCACGACCTGGCCGACCTCTTCCTGGCCGACCTGACCCGCCTCCTGCCGGAGCTGCGCCGCCAGCCCCATCCGCTGACCCACGACAGGGAGGCGGCGACGAGCTTCCACCATTAGGGCCACTCTCTCGGACGCCTCGGCGGTCAGCCCGCCGAGCGGTCCAGGGCCACCAGTTCGAACGCGGTCCTGCCGTCGAGGGACTCGCGGAGGATGTCGGCGTGGCCGGCGTGGCGGGCGGTCTCGCGGATCAGGTGGAGGCAGAGCCAGCGGAGGGAGACGCGGCCCTCCGGCGGGAACCAGGGGTCCGGCGGGAGGGGGAAGGTGTCGTCCAGGCTGGGGGCGGAGCGGATGAACTTCTCGGTCCCGGCGGCGACCTGCTCCCAGTAGGCCAGCCGGGAGGCCACCGTCTCCTCGCCGACCAGCTGGAAGCTCTCGTGCCAGTTGGACTCGTCCCGCCGCACCGCCGGCGGCTCCTGCCTGGCCCGCGCGAGCCAGGTCTCCTCGACCTCGGCGACATGCTTGAGCAGCCCGCCCAGCGACAGCTCGCTCGCGCTCGGCCGGGTGCGGGCCTGCTCCTCGGTCAGCCCGAGCACCGCCCGGCGGATCCCCCCGCGCTGCTCCTCGATGAACGCGAGCAGCGCTCCCCGCTCGTCGCCCTTCGCCTCCGCGGACACATGCGTGACCATGACCGGCCGCCTCTCCCTCGGTTCGCCGGGGCGTCCGCCCCGACACCGGAAAAGCTACGGGCCCTTTAGGTCAGATCGTGTCCTAAAGGGCCCGGCGGGCATCAGGCGAAAATCAGGGGGACGGGCAGGGCTCAGAACGGGAAGCCGCTGCGCCCGTGCTGGACCGAGATCCACTTGACCGTGGTGAACGCCTCCAGCGTGGTCTCACCGTTGAGCCGGCCGACCCCGGAGTGCTTCTCGCCGCCGAACGGCACGATCGGCTCGTCGTGCACGGTGCCGTCGTTCACGTGGAACATGCCGGTGTCGATCCGCTGGGCGAAGGCGACGCCCCGCTCGATGTTCCCGGTGTGGACGGCGCCGCTGAGGCCGTACGGAGTGTCGTTGACGAGCCGCACCGCCTCCTCCTCGCCGTCGAACGGGACGAGGAAGACGACCGGCCCGAACACCTCCTGCTGGAGCAGCGGGGAGTCGGCCGGGACCCCGGTGAGCACCGAGGGCTCGACCAGGTTGTCGGTCGTACCGCCGTGCACCAGGGCCGTCGCGCCCTCCGCGAGCGCCTGCTCGACCACGCCCGAAACGGCGTTCGCCTGCGCGGAGTTGATCACCGGGCCGATGACGGTCTCCGGGTCGCGCGGGTCGCCCACCTTGAGCGTGCGCACCTTGGCGACGAACTTCTCGGTGAACTCGTCGGCGACCGACCGGTCCACGAGGACCCGGTTGGCGGCCATGCAGACCTGCCCCTGGTGCACGAACCGGCTGAAGACCGCCGCGTCCACCGCGTAGTCGAGGTCGGCGTCGTCCAGCACCACCAGCGCGCTGTTGCCGCCCAGTTCGAGCACCGAGCGCTTGAAGTTGGCGGCGCAGACGGTGGCGACGTGCCGGCCCACCTGGTCGGAGCCGGTGAAGGAGATGACCTTCGGGACGGGGTGCTCGATGAACGCGTCGCCGATCTCGGCGATGTCGGTGACGACGACGTTGAGCAGCCCGCCGGGAAGCCCGGCGTCCTCGAAGAGCCGGGCGATCAGCGTGCCGCCGGCGATCGGGGTGTTCTGGTGCGGCTTGAGCACCACGGCGTTGCCGAGCGCGAGCGCCGGGGCCACGGACTTCAGCGACAGCAGGAAGGGGAAGTTGAAGGGGCTGATCACGCCCACGACGCCCACCGGCACCCGGTAGACGCGGTTCTCCTTGCCCTCACCCGGGGACGGCAGGATCCTGCCCTCGGGGCGCAGCGCCAGGTGGATGGACTCGCGCAGGAACTCCTTGGCGAGGTGCAGCTCGAAGCCGGCCTTCACCCGGGTGCCGCCGAGCTCCGCGATGATCAGGTCGGCTATCTCCTGCTCGCGGTCCTCCACGAGTCTCAGCACCCGCTCGAACACCGCGCGCCGGGCGTACGGGTTGGTGTCGGCCCATGCCTTCTGGGCGCGCGCGGCGGCCTGGTAGGCCTGGTCGACCTCCTCGACGGTGGCCACCGTGATCGAGGCCAGCTTCTCGTTGTCGTAGGGGTTGAAGTCGATGACGTCCCAGGAACCGCTGCCCGGTCGCCATTCGCCGTCGATGTACTGCTGGGCAAGGTCGCTGAAGTAGGACGACATGTGATCCCTCAATCACTAGCGGAGCCGGATCCCGGCCACGGTCTGAGTCTGATCATGCGTCATACTACTTGTCAGTTAAGAGAGTTGAAGCAGTCCCCGCAGAAGATCGCGGCTCTCGTCGGGGCCCGGGCTGTCCTGCTGCAACTCCTTCAGCGCCTGCTCGTACTGGGCCACGTCCTCGCGCTTGTCGAGGTACAGGGCACTGGTCAGCTGCTCCAGGTAGACGACGTCGGAGAGGTCGGACTCGGGGAAGCTGAGGATGGTGAAGGCACCGCTCTCGCCGGAGTGCCCGCCGAAGCTGAACGGCATCACCTGGAGCCGCACGTTGGGCCGCTCGGAGACGTCGATGAGGTGCTGGAGCTGGCCGCGCATCACCCCGCGGTCGCCGTAGGGGCGGCGCAGGGCGGCCTCGTCCAGGACGATGTGGAACTCGGGGGCGTTGTCGGAGAACAGGTACTTCTGGCGCTCCAGGCGCAGCGCGACCCGCCGTTCGACGTCCTCGGTGCTCGCGCCCTTCATGCCGCGCCGGACCACCGCGCGGGCGTACTCCTCGGTCTGGAGCAGACCGTGCACGAACTGCACCTCGTAGACGCGGATCAGCGCGGCGGCGCCCTCCAGGCCCACGTAGGTGGGGAACCAGTTGGGCAGGACGTCGCTGTAGCTGTGCCACCAGCCCGCCACGTTGGCCTCGCGGGCGAGGGACAGCAGCGACTGGCGCTCCGCCTCGTCCGTGATGCCGTACAGCGTCAGCAGGTCTTCGACGTCCCTCGTCTTGAAGCTCACCCGGCCCAGCTCCATCCGGCTGATCTTCGACTCGGACGCCCGGATCGAATACCCCGCCGCCTCGCGCGTGATCCCCCGAGCTTCACGCAGTCGCCTGAGTTGCGAGCCGAGCAGCATCCGCCGCACCACCGATCCGGGCTCTCCCGCGCTCACGTTCGCCAGCCTCCCCAACCGTCTTCAGGGCCCGAAGTCTGCCACTAAAACGCTCCAGGCAGTACTCGTTCGATTACGGAAACGGAGAGCGCGGGGCCGTTCGCGGCAGGCGGGAAAGGGGCGGAGGACCGGACCACTGGCGGGGACCGTCATGAAGGTGGCAGAAAAAATGGCCAAGAAGCGGTACGGGACTGTCCATTTCGGTCGCGTGCACGTGCATCTGCCCTTGCATCTGCTCTTCCCATCCGAAACCATGGTGGCGCGCCACCGCTGCATCGCAACGACCGCGAATTCCCGGGAGTGCCTCGCATGGGGACGAATGGATCGACCATGCTCAAGCCGTTACGGCAGGGCCTTCCGCCGTTGGACCCCGCGGCCGTGTCCAGTGCCGCGTCCTGCGCTCTGCCGGCGCGGTACGAAGCGGTGCGCGAGGCGCGGCGATTCACCCGGGACACCCTCGACCAGTGGGGCGTGGGCGACCGCTTCGACGACATCTGTCTGGTCGTCTCCGAACTGGTCACCAACGCGCTGCGGCACGCGCTGCCCGGCGAGCACGCGGGTCCGGACGAGCACACCGCGCCGGTACGGCTGCACCTGATGCGGTGGGCCGAGCGGCTGGTCTGCGCGGTGCGCGACCCGAGCCACGAGACGCCGGTACCGCGGGACTCCGACGACTTCGCCGCCGAGTCCGGCCGGGGCCTCTTCCTGGTCGACTCCTTCGCGGACGGCTGGGGCTGGCATCCGCTGGCCGGGCCGCTGGAGGGGAAGCTCGTCTGGGCCATGTTCCGCGTGAACCCGCCGGCCTGACCTCCCGGCGCCGTCGGGCTGCCCGTCTACGCGCGTCACTCCATCCCGGTCACCCGGCCGGTCCCAGACCCGTCGCCCTCCGGCCGGACCGCCGGAGGGCGACGTCAGCTCGCGATCAGGTGGTCGAACTCGCCGTCCTTGACCCCGAGCAGCATCGCCTCTATCTCGGCGCGCGTGTAGACCAGCGCCGGCCCGTCCGGGAAGCGTGAGTTGCGTACGGCCACATCACCGCCCGGCAACCGCGCGAACTCCACGCACGACCCCTGCGAGTTGCTGTGCCTGCTCTTCTGCCAGGCCACT
This sequence comes from Streptomyces sp. NPDC048106, assembly GCF_040706415.1. NCBI lineage: Bacteria > Bacillati > Actinomycetota > Actinomycetes > Kitasatosporales > Streptomycetaceae > Streptomyces > Streptomyces sp. NPDC048106. The sequence goes on from NZ_JBEZND010000020.1 coordinate 72,680, forward strand.
CCGTCCAGCTGCGTGGCAGCCATGCCGTTGTACACGTCGTACCCCCCGAACACGCCGTCAACGTCGCGGTCCACAGGTCGCTCCCCGGTGGTGCACTGGCTGGTGAGGCCATAGATGCGGTGGTCAACTGACCTGGATCATAACCCCCACGTCACGTGCAACTGCACGAGCAAATGCACGTGCACGCGGGGTGTTCTCTCGGTTACAGCCTTGACGCGCGCTTTACCTGACGATGTGCGGCCGTATGCCGCCGTTTCACCGAAGCCGTTCAGCGTCTGCCCCGAAGCGGGCAGTACACGCCAAGTAAGAGACGCGTTCCGGGCCCTTACTGTTCCAGCGTCCGGGCTCCACGCCGATTTTCGGTCCCGGACAGGGAAGTCCCGGCTCGTGGAAGTCCCCCGGCGACGGCGGCTGATAGCTTGCTGCGGGCCGTCCGGCCGAGGGCGGCGGACGGACGCTACAGCTTGGGGAGCCTGACGTGACTTCGGCGACTGCTTCGACCAGTACACGGGTGCGGATCGCGGCCCTGGCCGCGGGGCTGGCGGGCGCTCTGGCGCTGACGGCGTGCGGCGGCGGTGGCGGCGACAGCGCCGGCGACCAGCACTTGACGACCCCGTCGAACACGGCGACCGCCGACCCCGCGCCGTCCTCGACCGCGGGCGGCTCCGGCGTGAGCGGCGCCTCCGACAAGCTCCAGGGCAGCTGGCTGGCCACCAACGGCGGCACCATCGTGGCCCTGGTGATCACCGGCAAGCAGGCCGGGATCTTCGCGACCGGCGGGACGGTGTGCAGCGGCACCGCGGGCACCGAGTCCGGCATGCAGATGATCCACCTGACCTGCGCGAAGGGCGGCAAGGACCGCACCACCGGGATGGTCGACTCGGTCGACGGCACCTCCATGAAGGTGACCTGGTCGGGCAAGGTGGGCCAGGAGACGTACACCAAGGCGGAGGGCGGCAAGCTGCCGTCCGGGCTGCCGACCGCCGCGGCGCAGTGACACGTCTTTCACTACGGTGACGCCTCTTTCACTACGGTGACGCCCCATTCGCCGCGGTGACGCTCCTTTCAGCGCGGCGACGCCCCTTTCGCCGAGGTGCGTTTTCGCCGGGAAGCACCTGAAGCGGTGATTTGCGAGGGGCGCGCGAACGGGGTGGTCGTCCAGGCGCGATGATGCTGGGGCACCGTCACGACCTCGATGGGACTGCTCATGCGCGCCATTCCGCTCACCGTCACCGCCGTTGCCGCCGCCCTGCTGCTGACCGCCTGCAACGGCGGGGGGAGCGGCGGCAGCGGCGGCAAGGACAGCTCGGCCTGCCGGCTCGGCGGCGGGGTGTCCCTCCAGGTCGGGGCGGCGAGCGTGGCACCGGCGGCGGGTGACGCCGGCGAGGTGCCGGTCAGCATCACCAACCAGAGCAAGACCTGCACGCTGGCGAACTTCCCCGGCGTCACCCTGAGCGAGGACGGCGTGAGCGCGAAGCTGCCCGCGCAGAAGGGCGCGAACGCGCAGACGCTGAAGCTCGCCAAGGGCGACGCCGCGACCTTCACCATCGGCTACGTGCGCGGCAAGGACGGAGACGCCACCAGCCTCGCGGCCACCGAGCTGAAGATCACCCTGCCGGGCGGCGACACGGTGCAGAGCTTCCCCTGGAAGTACGGCCCGATCGCCGGCCAGGGCGCCCGGACCAAGCCGAACGCCTCCGTCAGCACCTTCCAGCAGGCCGGCGACTGACTTCCGGGAGCATCCGGGCCGCGCCTCACTCCAGCCGTGGCCGCGCCCTGACCTGGGCTCGGTCCGCGGCGGCCGCGCCCTCCGTCCAGCCCGCCGCGTCACTCACCCCGCGCAGCCGGGTGGTGGTGGTCTCCGGGAACATCCGCTCCAGTCGGCCGGCGACGGCCGTCTCCCGCGTGGCCAGCACCGGCAGCAGATCCTGGGTGACCTGACTCTCGGCGGCGGCCGCGAGCCGGGCGCCGACCCGGTGGGCGTAGGCGGCGAGGAAGGACTGCCGGAAGGTCTTGGTGCGCTTGCGTCCGGCGGCCCGCTGGCCCGCCTCGGCCCTGGTCATGGCGTGCGTGGCCTGCACCAGCAGCGAGGTGTAGAGGAGTTCGACCGCCTCCAGGTCCCCCTCGAAGCCGACGACGGTGGAGAAGCAGAACGGTTCGTTCCACACCGCGCGGCAGTGGTTGGCGGTGGCCACGGCGTCCAGCAGCACGGCCTTGGCCTGTTCGTAGGGCGGCTCGACGCCTATCCGGCAGGCGCCGGGCGCGTCCGGCGCGGGCGCCGCGGCGGCCAGCAACGCCTCGTCCACGCTGTGCCGGGCCATCAGCTCCTGCGCCTTGGCGGTCAGCGCCTCGGCCTCCTCCGGGTAGCCGGTCGCCTCGGCCTTGGCGAGCAGCGCGCGGATGCGGCCGAGCAGCCGGGCGGCGGCGGGGTCGTGGGCGCGGCGGGTCTCCTCCTCCAGGGGTTCGAGGGAGGGCAGGCGCAGCAGCAGGCGGTACAGCTCCAGAACGGCGGAGGCATGGGAGAAGCGGTCGGCTCCGCGCGCGGGTCCCTCGGGCAGCTCGGCGAACTGGGCGGTCCAGCGGCGCCCGCGCGGCCGGTCCCGGCCGGACTGCGCCCGGATCAGCGCGGCGGCCAGGTGTGCGTGCGACGGCTCCAGCTCGCGCCGCACCAGCCGTATGACGTCGGCGGGCTGCCAGCCGCGCCGCCACGCGGTCGCCACGAACTCCTCGCCCCGCAGGGCGAGTTCGGCGTCCGCGGCGGGGTCGGCGGCGAGCAGGGAGGCGCCCGTGTCGAGGCCGGTGTCGGTGTCGTCGTAGAGCGCGGCCCTGAAGGCCCGCTCGACCGTGCTGGCAGAACTGGTCACACCGCCGATCGTGCCATGCCCCGCCGACAGCACGCCCGGCGCTGTCCACAGCCTGTGGATAAAACTCCGGACCTGCGCCGCGCGGAGTCCGGCCGAACTTCGGCGGACTGTCAACCGTTGGTTGACACTGCCCAGGGCGCAACCTACGGTTGACACATGGCGACCAATCCGAACATCACGGCTTCCGTGCGCCTCGACGACCTCATCGAGGCCATCAAGAAGGTTCATCCCGAACCCCTCGACCAGCTACAGGGCGCGGTGATCGCGGCCGATCACCTCGGCGACGTGGCGGACCATCTGATCGGGCACTTCGTGGACCAGGCCCGCCGTTCCGGCGCGTCCTGGACCGAGATCGGCAAGAGCATGGGCGTGACCCGGCAGGCGGCCCAGAAGCGGTTCGTGCCGAAGGAGTCCGCCGACCTCGACCCCTCCCAGGCCTTCAGCCGTTACACCCCCCGCGCGCGGAACGTGGTGATGGCCGCGCACAACGAGGCGGTGGCCGCCCACACTCCGGAGGGCCGCCCCGAGCACCTGGTCCTCGGGCTGCTGTCCGAGCCGGAGGGCCTCGCCGCGAAGGCGATCACCGCGCAGGACGTCCCGCTGGACGCCGTACGCCAGGCCGCGACCGCCGCGCTGCCGCCCGCGGCCGAACAGGTCCCCGACCTCATCCCCTACGGCCCCGAGGCCAAGAAGGTCCTCGAACTCACCTTCCGCGAGGCCCTCCGGCTCGGGCACAACTACATCGGCACCGAGCACCTCCTGCTGGCCCTGCTGGAGCACGAGAACGGCGCGGGCGTCCTCAGCGGGCTCGGCATCACCAAGCCCGCGGCCGAGGAGTACCTGGCCAAGGTCCTCGCGCTGCTCCTGGAGAAGCACTCGGAAACCCCCACCGAGGACTGAAACCGCAGGTCACGGCGATTGTCAGTGCCGCCTGCCACACTCACGTCATGGCCGACCGGTGGGCACTCGCTCCGGCCGAGGACGGTGGCGTGGACGTCGCCCCCCTCGGCCCGGACGGGCTGCCCGCCGGACCGGTGCGGCGGGAGCGGGATCCCGCCGGGGCGGTGCGGAGCCGCCCGGAGGTGACGCGTTGGGTGTGGCGGTCGACCGCCGACGTCTACCCGCGTCTGCTCGCCACGGGGGTGCGAGTGGAGCGGTGCTACGACATCGAGGTCGCCGAGACCCTCCTGCTGGGCCACGAGGGGCGGTACGGCGAACCACGCTCGGCCGCCGCCGCCCTGGCCCGCCTCCGGGGCGGCCCCGTACCCCCCGACCCACCCCAGCGGGCGGCCGCACCGGGCGCCCAGTCCCCGCTGTTCGAACCCACCGGCACCCAGCTCCCCCTGGCCGACCTCCTCACCGTCTACGCGGAGCAGCAGCGACGGCACGAGAAGACGGCCGACCCCGGCCGGATGCGGCTGCTGACCGCCGCCGAGTCGGCCGGCACGCTGGTGGCCGCCGAGATGAACCACTCCGGGCTGCCCTGGAGCGCCGAGGTCCACCGCGAGCTCCTGCGCGACCTGCTCGGCGAGCGGTACGCGGGCGGGGGCGAGCCGCGCCGCCTCGCGGAACTGGCGGACGAGGTCTCCGCCGCGTTCGGCCGCCGGGTCCGTCCCGACCTGCCAGCCGACGTGGTCAAGGCCTTCGCGGAGGCCGGGATCAAGGTGAGGTCCACCCGCCGCTGGGAGATCCAGTCCCTCGACCACCCGGCCGTCGCCCCGCTCCTCGCGTACAAGAGGCTGTACCGCATCTGGGTGGCCCACGGCTGGTCCTGGCTCCAGGACTGGGTGCGCGAGGGCCGCTTCCGCCCGGAGTTCCAGGCCGGCGGTACGGTCACCGGGCGCTGGGTGACCCACGGCGGGGGCGCCCTGCAGATCCCCAAGGTGATCCGCCGGGCCGTGGTCGCCGACCCCGGCTGGCGGCTGGTGGTGGCCGACGCCGACCAGATGGAGCCGCGGGTGCTGGCCGCGATCTCCCGTGACCCCGGCCTGATGGAGGTCGCGGGCCGCGAGAGCGACCTCTACCAGGCGGTCTCCGACCGCGCCTTCTCCGGCGACCGCGACCAGGCCAAACTGGCCGTGCTCGGCGCGGTCTACGGCCAGACCTCCGGTGACGGCCTGAAGAACCTCGCCGCGCTGCGCCGCCGCTTCCCGAAGGCCGTCGCCTACGTCGACGACGCGGCGCGGGCGGGTGAGGAGGGCCGGCTGGTGCGCACCTGGCTGGGCCGCACCTGCCCGCCGGCCGCGGGCTCCGCCGAGGACGCGGCGGAGGAGGCGGGCATCCCCATGGAGCTCGGGGAGGACGAAGGAGAGTCCCCGGCCGGCGGCCAGGCGGCCTGGGTTCCGGGCTACGCCTCGGCCAACTCCCGCGCGCGGGGCCGTTTCGCGCGCAACTTCGTCGTCCAGGGCAGCGCCGCCGACTGGGCCCTGCTGCTGCTCGCCGCGCTGCGCCAGGCCTGCGCCGGCCTCCGGGCCGAGCTGGTCTTCTTCCAGCACGACGAGGTGATCGTGCACTGCCCCGCCGAGGAGGCCGGCCTCGTCGTGGCGGCCATCCGCGACGCGGCCGCCCTCGCCGGCCGGCTGACCTTCGGCGAGACGCCGGTGCGGTTCCCGTTCACGACGGCGGTGGTGGAGTGTTATGCGGACGCCAAGTAGGCCGGCGCGCGCGACCGGCGCGGGCCGGCGCCGGACGGCCGCCCGCTGCCGGCCGGTTCAGCCGGCCAGCAGTTCGCGCAGTTCGGTCACCACCGCCTGCTCGTCCGTGCCGGTCAGCGCGGCGAGGGCGGTGCGCCAGGCGGCGTGGGCCTCCGGGTGCCGGCCGCGTGCGTGCAGCAGGAGGCCGTGCTGGTGGCGGGCCAGACCGCCCGTGTAGCGGTCGGCACGGACATCGGCGCGGCGCAGCAGCTCGCCGCACTCGGTGTACGCCCGCTCGCTCTCCCCCAGCCGCCGCAGCGCGCGGACCAGCCCGAGCCGGATCTGGGACTCGCCGTGCCAGTCGCTGTGCCCGCCGAGGATGCGCAGGCTCTGCTCGAAGTGCCGGGCGGCGGCGGCCGGTTCGTCGAGCCTGAGGTGGGCGTATCCGATGTTGCAGTGCGCGGTGTAGCGCAGGATGACGGCATCGGTCGACTCCCCGATCGCCAGCGAGCGCCGGTGCTGCTCGATGGCGGCGCGCGGGTCGGTGTGTTCGTAGAGGTTGCCGAGATGGCTGTGGGTGACGGCCTCGCCGAAGGTGTCGTCCAGCAGCCGCGAGTAGGACAGGCTCTGCCGCAGCGCCTCCTCGGACTCCGCGAACCGGCCGAGCCCCTCCAGCAGCAGCCCCCGGTTGTTCAGACAGCGCCGGATGCGGCTGGGCACGCCGAGCCGGCGCCAGCTTTCCAGGCAGCGGTCGGTCAGCGCGAGGGCGTCGTTGTGCCGGCCGGTCAGGAAGTGCAGGCCCGCGAGATCCCCAAGCGCGTACGCCTGCGCCGCCTCGTCCCCGAGTCGCCGCGCCGCGCCGAGCGCGGCCCGCCCGAGCACCTCCATCTCGGTGACCCGGCCGCTGCGCTGCACATACGGAAAGAGCAGGCGCCCCAGCACCGAGAGGTGGGCCAGCCTGCGCGGATCGGCCGAGTCGGCGTTGCGCGCCACCAGCGCGACCACGTTCTCCAGTTCCGTCTCGCCCCAGGCGCACGCGTGCGCGGCCGACTCGAAGGAGCACATCCCGGCCACGGCGGCGGCGTGCTCCGCCGGCTGCGCGGAGGTCGGCCGCCGCCGGTCGTCCAGATCGAGGCCGGGTTCCACGATGGCGACGAGCACGCGCTCGGCCACGGCGGCGTACCAGCAAAGGGCGGTGAGGTCGGGGGGTGTGCCGTGCCGGGTACGCGCGTGCGCCGGACCCGCGACGGGAGCGGACCGGGCCGGGACCGCGGCCGCACGGAACTCGCCCTCGCCTTCGGCCAGTTCACGGGCGTACTCGCGGACCAGGTCGTGCGGGGTGTAGCGGCCGTAGGCCGTCTCCTCCAGGAGGGCCACGTCCACGAGGCGGTCCAGGGCGGCCTCGGCGCGGCGCGCGTCGATGCCGGCGAGGCGGGCGATGAGGGGGGCACCGTAGGTCGGCAGGTCGAGCGCGCCGACGCGGCGCAGGACGAGGGCCGCGTCCCGGTCGGCCTCGCGTGCGGCGACGGCGAGGGCGTCATGGGCGACGGCGAGGGAGCGCCGGACGCTGAGGTCGTCGTACTCCAGGTGCCGCAGCCGGCCTCCGCTGGCGGCCAGTTGGCCGGCGAGCGCGTCCGGGGTGAGCGCGCGCCGGGCGGCGAGCCGGGCCGCGACCACGCGCAGGGCCAGCGGCAGCCCGCCGGTCAGCTCGACCAGGGGGTGCCCGGCGTCCAGTACCGCGCGACCGCTCAACGCGCGCAGCAGGGCCGCGCTGTCCTCACCGGTCAGGGGCGCGAGCGGGAAGCGCCGGGCGCCGTCGAGGGTGGTCAGCGGCGAGCGGCTGGTGACGATCACCGAGCAGCCGGGGCCGGCCGGGAGCAGGGGCCGCACCTGGGCGGCGTCGGCCGCGTCGTCCAGGACCAGCAGGATGCGGGCGGGGGCGAGCAGGGAGCGGAGCAGGGCGGCGGCCGCGTCCGGGTGTTCGGGCACGTTGCGGGGCTCGACCCCGAGATCCCGCAGCAGCGTGGCGAGCGCGTGCGCGGGGCTCAGCGGGGGCATGCCGGGCGTGGCGCCGTGGAGGTTGACGTAGAGCTGGCCGCCTGGAAAGCGTCCCCGCAGCTCATGGGCGACCTGGAGGGCGAGCGCGCTCTTGCCGACGCCCGCCATGCCGGAGACCACGGCGACGGCCGGCGCCGACCCGGCCGACTCGGTCAGCGCGTGCCGCAGGGCGCGGTGGGCGTCGGCACGACCGGTGAAGTGGGCGGGCGGGGACGGCAGTTGCGCGGGGGGCGGGGGGAGGTGGGGGGTGTGCGGGGGCTGCGGTGGGGCCGCGTCACCTTCGCGGTCCCGGTCGCGGTCCCGGTCGCGGTCCCGGTCGCGATCGCGATCGCGATCGCGGCCATGGTGTTCGCCGTCGCGGTCGCGGCCATCGTGTTCGCCGTCGCGGGGGTGTTCGCGGTCGTGTTCGCCTTCGTGCTCGCTGTCGTGTTCGTCCTGGTGGCCGCCGTCGTGGTCACCCTTGTCCGCACGCCCGAGGTCGTCCTTGTACGCGCAGCCACGCTCGTCCTTGTGCGCGCACCCGCGGTCGCCTTCGCGCTCGTCCTCGCGTGAAACCACGGCAGTGGCCGCGTCCTCCCCGGCCGGTTCCCACGGCTTCCCGGTCTCGTCGCCCGAGGGCCGCTCGCCGCTCCCCCGCAGCACCTCGACGTGCGCCTCGCGGATGGCGGGGCCGGGTTCGACGCCGAGTTCCTCGATCAGGCGGGCGCGCAGATCGCGGTGGACGGCGAGGGCCTCGGCCTGGCGGCCGGTGCGGTGCAGGGCGAGCATCAGCTGGCGGTGGTACCGCTCGCGGAGCGGATGCTCGGCGACGAGGGCCGCCAGCTCGGGGACGAGCGCCGCCGGTCGCGCACCGCCGAGGGCGAGTTCGGCGTCGTAGCGCCATTCCAACAGCAGCAGCCGCGCCTCCTGTAGGCGCGACACCAGGATGCGGCCGCTGAGGTCGGGCAGTCCGCTGAGCGGGGTGCCGCGCCACAGGGCGAGCGCGCTCGTGCAGGCCTTCACGACACTCGGCCAGTCGCGCCGGGCGTGCGCGACGCGGGCGTCGGCGACCAGGGCATCGAACACGTGCACGTCCAACTCGCCCTGGTCGACGCGCAGCAGATAGCCCGGCGGTACGGATCTGAGCCGGTCGGGGTCGTCCAGCAGCCGGCGCAGCCGGGTGACGTGGTTGTGCAGGGACGCCTGCGCGGAGGCCGGCGGCGCCCCGCCCCACAGCGCGTCCTTCAGCGACTCGACCGACACGACCCGGCCGGGCTCCAGCAGCAGCACGGTGAGCAGGACGCGCATCTTGGGGCTGCCGATGGCACGGACCGCGCCGTCGAGGGCGTCGTAGGACATCTCGTGCGGCCGGGTCCCGCGCGGGTCGGCCGGGTCGCCGTACGACGGGAAGTCATAGAGGACCGGCGGACCCAGCAGTCCGAACCGCAGCTCGCGCCGCCCTTTCACGCCGCTCCACTGCCTTCCCGCGCGGTCGGGGCCGACCGTGCTCCGCGGCGGGCGCACGCCCGCCGTACTCTGGCGGAAATCCATCCCGCGGCTGACGATTTCCCGCCACCTTCCGTGACCGGCCCTACTGCCGTCCACGTGGCGGCCGGTCCTGGTCAACTGCTGGTCGGAGGACCAGTTGGCGGACCGCCCTTCCTTCTGCTGCCGCTGTCACCTGGCGAGTTCCGGCCATCTGGACCGTGGCCCGCCGAGGAACCATTGGCCACATGTTAGCGATCCGTTGGTGAGAGTTGATGTGATCATTCCATCGGAACCGGCCCGACGGCGCGCGCGTCAAACGCGTAACTCGGGGGAGTGTCGCCGCAGGTCGGATCCGGGGACGTGGGTGGTCCCGGTCGGCGGAGGTGAACGGCCGGGGCCCCGTCCCGCCTTCGCACGCCGGCCCGCGCGCCCGTCAGAGCACGGGCGGGCGCCCCAGCCTCGTGAGACGCAGCACCGTCCGCCAGCGCATCGCGCGGCGCTCACCGGCCGGCTCCCGCACCCCCTCCACGAACCCGCCGAACCACGCCCTGAGCCCGGCCGCGGAACGGACGCGGGCGAGGGTGAGCAGCGTCCACACCCCGAGGTGCACCGGGATGAGCGCGAGCGGCAGCCGGCGCCGGACGAGCCAGACGCGATTGCGGGCGTTGACGCGGTAGTAGATGGCGTGCCGGGCCGGGGAGGTCTTGGGGTGCTGGAGCAGCAGTTCGGGCACGTAACGGATCTTCCAGCCGGCGTCGGCGGCCCGCCAGGCGAGGTCGGTCTCCTCGTGCGCGAAGAAGAACTCGGCCGGCCAGTCCCCGGTCTCGGCCAGCATGGCCATGCGCAGGGCGTGGCCGCCGCCCAGGAACCCGGTGACGTACCCGCCGCGCATCGGATCGGATTTGCCGATCCTCGGCACGTGCCGCTGCTGCGTCTCGCCGTGTTCGTCGGCGATGCGGAAGCCGACGATGCCGAGGCGCGGGTCGGCGGCGTACAGGTCCCGTACCCGGCGCAGCACGTCGGCGTCGACAAGCAGCCCGTCGTCGTCCAGTTCCACGACGACGTCGACGTCCCCGAACTCGCGCAGCCGGGCGAGGGCGACGTTGCGGCCGCCCGGACAGCCCAGGTTCTCCGCCACGTCGATGGCGGTGACCTCGCCGGGCAGGGAGAGGCGACGGGCGAACTCGGGGAGCCGGCAGCCATTGCCGACGATCACGATCCGGGCGGGGGCGAGGTCCTGCTTGGCCACGGACTCCAGCAGGGCGTCGACCTCCGCGGGCCGATTGCCCATCGTCACCACGGCAACGGCGATCCTCGGCTCCGCCACGTCCCTCACCCCATCCGGCCGGCGGCGGCGCGACCTGACCGCGCGCCGCCCATCGTTCACCACGATGTTGCCTCAGGTCCGCGGGTTCGTTCGCCCTCCCCTTCCCCGTTCCCCGGGCGGTGGGGTCCGGCGTCCTCGACGGACCCCACCGCCCTCTGTCACCTGGGGGTGGGGATCGGTGTCGCGGACTGCCGTGCGAGCTGGGCGAAGACCGTGTCGAGGGTGCCGTGGATGGCGAGGGTCTCGTCGAGCGGCATCAGCGGCGACTCCCGCTCACCGGCCCGCAGACAACGGGCGACCTCCTCCGCCTGGTAGACGTAGCCGTTGCCGCGCAGGTCGGCGCGGAAGGTCTCCGGCTCCTCGCCCGCGCGGTGCAGCACCAGGGTGTGCGGCGCGAAGAACGGCGAGGGCACCTCGATGCGGCCCTTGGTCCCGGTCACCATCGCGGTCCACGACGACTGAGACGTGAGCGCGCAGTGCAGCAGCGCGACGGCACCGGAGTCGTACCCGAGCAGCATCCCGGTGTTGGCGTCGACGCCGCTCGGCGCGACGGCGGCGGTCGCCTGGACCGACGCGGGCGCGCCGAGCAGCATCCAGGCGAAGTACAGCGGGTAGACGCCGAGGTCGAGCAGGGCGCCGCCGCCCAGTTCGGGGGACCACAGGCGGTGCGCCGGGTCGTACGGCGAGCTGGTCCCGAAGTCGGCCTGGACGGCGGTGACGTCACCGATCGCCCCGTCGGCCACCAGCTCCCGCAGCCTGCCGATCAGCGGGTTGAACCGGGTCCACATCGCCTCCATGGCGAACAGGTTCCGGGCGCGCGCGAGTTCGACCAGCCGTCGTGCGTCGGCGGCGTTCCCGGTGAACGGCTTCTCCACCAGCACCGCCCGGCCGGCTTCGAGCGCGAGGGTCGCGTGGGCGAGGTGGTAGGTGTGCGGCGTCGCCACGTAGACCACGTCGACCTCGTCGTCGGCGACGAGCCGCTCGTACGAGTCCCATGCCCGCTCGACGCCGTACTGCCGGGCGAAGGTCTCGGCGGTTCGCCGTTCACGGGAGCCGACGGCGGAGACCGTGTGGCCGGGGAGAAGGAGGAGATCCTCGGTGAACCGCTGGGCTATCCATCCGGTGCCGAGAATGCCCCATCGCAGGGGGGATTCCGTCATGGCCGAGATTCTACGAACGAACGTTCCCGTACCGGCCGGCGGGACGGCGCCCCGTGGGCCGTCAGGGCCCCGGGGCGTCCGTTCACGGCACGACGGGGTGCCGGTCAGCCGATCTTGTCGACGGGGCCGACGGCCAGATAGGTGACGTGCGTGGCGGTGCCGCGGTCGCTGCCCTTCGTGCTGACGCTGGTCGTCTCCAACAGCATGCTGGTCTTGGGATCGATCACCATGCGGTCGCTGCTGGCGACGCCGTCGAAGACCAGCTCGGTGCCGGTGCGGCCGGCGCTGTCCTTCACCGTGCCGACGAGCTTGACCCCGTGCAGGCGGGAGAGCGCCCGGTAGAGCCCGGCGCGCAGTCCGGGGCTCGCGGGGGACGCGCCGAGGAGGGAGCCGGCCTGGAGGAAGGCGGACTGGCCGCCGTACTCCTTGGAGCCGTTCATCAACGCGGCCAGCTTCGCCGGGTCGGTGGGCAGCCGGTCCAGGTCACTCCAGTTGTTCAGCTCCTTGGGGCCGAGGCGCCAGCCGAAGAGACCGGACTTCTTGTACTGCCGGCCGTCCGCGACGATGTAGACGGCGTCCATCGAGCGCGCGTAGTAGAGGTCGTACGCGGGATTCGGCTTCGCTCCCGTGTGGCCGACCTTCTCGCGCACCTTCCAGTACCGCGCGCCGGAGGAGACCGAACTGGCGTAGGCCACGTCGGCGGTGTGGTCCAGGAAGGCGGCGGCGGTGACGGGCTGCCGCGCCGACGGCGCGGGGTGGCCCGTGCCCGGCCCGCCGCCCGTGGAGCCGTACGCCACCACGCCGGCCGCGACGGCGGCGGCCGCCACCGCCGTCGCGAGGATCCGCCGGCCGTGGGCGAAGGAGCGCCGCCGGCGGGGGACCTCCACCGGGTGCCGCGCGGTCTCCTGGCGTGCGGCGGCGTCGACGGCCGCCAGCGCGTGGGCGAGGACCCGCGGGGCCGGGGGTTCGACGCGGCCCGCGTCCTGGAGCGCCTCGGCGCCCGGGAAGTCGAGGAAGTCCTGTCGCTGGGTCATGCCGGTTCCTTTCGGTCCATACGTGCCGGAGCGGTTCGCGCCGCTGTCAGGGGGTGTCCGGGGGCGAGGCAGGCGCGCAGCCGGCCGCGGGCGCGATGCAGGCGGGAACGAGCCGTGCCGGCCGGGACTCCCACCACGGCGGCGGCCTCCGTCGGAGTCAGCTGCTCCCAGGACACCAGCAGCAGCAACTCCCGTTCCTCGGCAGGTAGTTCGGCCAGCGCCCGGCGCAGCCGGGGGGCCAGGGCGGCGGCGTCCAGCCGCTGGTCCACGGCCTGCCACGGGTCGACGGCGGTGGCTTCGGGCAGGGTCATGTTCCGCTCGGCCCGCCGGATGTGCCCGGCCAGGACGTTGCGGGCCACCCCGAACAGCCAGCCCCGGGCCGACCCGCGCGCGGCGTCGAAGGTGCGCCGCGCCGAGAAGGCCTGGAGCCAGGCGTCGGCCAGCAGGTCGTCGGCCGCGCCGGGCGCTCGCCGGGCGAAGTAGCCGTGCAGGGCGGTCGAGAACTGTTCCACCAGGGGTGCGAACGCGGCCGGGTCGCCGGCGGCGCGCGTCAGCAGAGCGTCATGGTCACATCCGCTCTGATGCTCGTGATCCGGTTCCACGGAGTCTCCGTCTCCGACCGCCCGACGGCGGTCTCACCCTGTACTTGTCGCGCGGCGCGCGGAGCGTTCGCGCCGACCGCGGGATCACCGTGCGACGCCGCGGCACTGGGTCACTGGCGTCACCGGTGTCATCGGCGCCATCGGCGTCGCCTGGTGGGGGGGGGCGGCTCGCCGGGCGGGGCGTGCGGAAACACGATGCCGCCCGCCGTGTCCCGGTCGGGACCCGGCGGGCGGCACGGGTGTGCTGCTGTCGGTACTGCCCTGGGTCAGCAGCCGATCGGCGAGGAGCCGACAGCCACGTCGTCGAACCACAGGGTGTCGTCACCGCCGCCGTAGCTCTCCCAGCCGAGGCGCAGGGCGGTGGGGCGCGGTGCGGTGGTGCGGGACAGCCACTGCTGGTCGATGTCCGCGGTGGGGACCCCGTCCGCGTGCAGGCCGGGCACCTGCTCGTCGCCCAGCCAGGTGTCGAGGTTGCCGTTCGACGTGTTGATCATGAATCGCAGGCACTGCCAGCTCCCGGTCGGCAGCGGTCTGCTCTGCGCCACGCCGGCCGGGCTCTGCGCGGGCAGGGTGGCGTCGTCGATCTCCCGGTTCCACTGGAGGGCGCCGTTCTGGCCGCCGATGCGCAGGGCCTTGCCGCCCTGGGAGGTGTCGGGCATGGAGACGAAGGCGACGTGCCCGGCGGGGAGCGCGGTGGTGTGCCGTACCCACATGCGGATGTACACGGGACTCACCGACGACAGGTTCGCCGTCGTGCCGACGAAGGCGTGGTTGCAGTAACCGGCCTTGCCGTCCACCCGCATCGACTTGGCTCCGGTGTGCGCGACGGAGGTGTCGACCGTGACCGTGCCGGAGCCCTGGCAGTCGGGCGCCACGAACTGCCAGGCGCCGGAGGGCGTGGCACCGCTCTGGTCCTCGAACCCGGAGCACACCACGGCGCCGCCGCAGTCACCACTGGACGGCGGGTCCGTCGGGGGCGGGGTGGTCGGGGGCGGCGTGGTCGGGGTGCCCGGATCGGTCGGCGTCGTGGTGCCGCCGCAGGCCACGCCGTTGACCGCGAAGTCGGTCGGCGTGGGGTTGGCGGACTGGTAGGTGCCCTGGACGCCGAAGTCGGCGGAACCGCCCGTCGCCAGGCCGCCGTTCCACCCGGCGTCCGTGGCGGTGACGGCCTTGCCGCTCTGGGAGACGGTGGCGTTCCAGGCCGACGTCACCTGCTGGTCGCCGCCGTACGTCCAGGTCAGACGCCAACTGGTGATCGCCGGGCCGAGGTTGGTGACCTTGATCGCCGCGGTGTATCCGCCGGACCACTGGTTGACGGTGTAGTCGACCCGACAGCCGGAGTCCGCGGCGCTGCTGGGGGGTGCCGCGATGAAGGCGGACAGCAGCAGCCCGACGACCGAGAAGGCCGCCAGGGCCGCCACCACCCAGGGCCGGTGCCGTAATCGTGTGACGAGTGTGCGCATGGTGCCTCCGATACGGGGGTTGGGAGGGATACCGCGGCCAAAACGTGGGAGCGCTCCCACACATGACAACTACTTTGGCCGTGCACTGTCAATGCATCGGACCTCTTCCGTCCGATCCCGCAACGACTCGAACGACTCGGCGGCAGCGGCGGCCCGGACTCCACTGGAGTCCGGGCCCCGCCCTCGACTCAGTTCCCGCGGCGCCGCGCGACGGCGAACAGGGTGCCGCCCGTGATCAGGGCGACCAGGGCCGCCCCGGCCGCGTACCAGGGCAGCGCGCCGGTGCCCGTGTCGGCCATCGAACCCTGCCCGGTACCGCCCGAAGCCGCGGTGCCGGAGCCGGCCGAGGCGGAGCCGGAGGTCCCGCCGGAGGCCGAGCCGCCGCCGGCTCCGGAGCCGCCCCCGGAGCCGCCGGCGGAGTCGCCCCCGGAGGAGGAGCCGGAGCCGTGGCCCTGGGAGCCGTCGGCGGTCACCGTGATCGCCGCGGTGTTGTCCTTGGCGTTGCTGTCCTGGGACGGCAGCGTCACCTTGATGGAACCGGGTGCGAGGTCGGCGGGCTTGTCGATGCGGAGGCCGAACACGAACGGCGTGAGCTGTCCGGCGTCGAAGTACGCGTCGTTCTCGTCCTGGAAACAGGTGTAATGCCTGGCGCCGGGCTCGCCCTGCTTCCAGTCGTCGTCCGAGCGGCAGAGCTTCGGGACCTTCACCGCCGTCGTGCCGGGCGGGATCGTCACGTGGGCCTCGGAGGACGGCCCGTCGCCGGGACCCTCGGCGCGGTCGTACTGCTCGATGGAGGCGGGCCCGTTGTTCCGGACGCCCAGCTTCGCCTCCACCACCTGGCCGGCCGTGCCGTGGACGGTGGTGCCCAGCGCTTCGAGGTCGAAGGGGTTGTCCGTGAGGACCCAGCCGGTCCCGTAGTCCCGGTCGAACGGCTTGGGGCCGTCGGCCCGGGGGGTGACGGCCAGCGCACGCCCGGTGCCGCGGTGGACGTCGGTCAGGTTCAGGTGCTTGTAGTCGTATCCGTCGGCCGTGCCGTACACGGCCACGGACCACGATTCGCGCAGCGCGGTGCTGCGGACCTTCACCGAGAAGCCGTCGAGGTCATAGGCGCCGCCCGCCGCGACCGGGGTCTCGACGTAGCAGCGAGCCCCGACGCCGGCGTCTCCGATGCGGCCGTACTCGCAGTTGCCGAACTCCTCGCCGAACGAGAGGCCCTGGCTGACCCGCAGGGCGATGTAGACGCCGTTCAATGGCCTGGCACTGAAGTTCGTGAAGCCGAGTTCGGGACGCACCGTCTCGCCGGTCTTCTGCCAGGTGTCGCGGGGGGTGCTCCGGTCGAGGAGCGGGCCCTTGTCCGGCACCTCCGCCTTGAACGTCGTCCCGCCGAGCGTGGTGTCACCGGCTTCGGCGGAGATCCGGACATCGCCCGTGAAACCGGGTCGCGCGGTCGAGAGGTCCCGGAATTGCAGGGTGAGGTTATCCAGGACACCGCCCGGCTGAAGCGGTTTGCCGTAGTTCAGCTTCTCGCCGTCGCACACGTACAGGAGCTGCTGCTTCTCGACGCAGGCGTCAGGAGGGATCAGGCTCATCTGGCCTTTGACGGCCGTGGCATCGACTGTCACCGTGAAGTCCGTCAGCTGCTGCGACCCGGTGTTGCGCGCGTGCAGGTAGGCGGAGGCGTAGTCACCCTGGTACGGCTCCACCTGTAGCGGGTTACCGCCCTCGGAGACGGTGAACTCCAGTGTCTGCGCGCTCTCCGCGGCCTGGCCGGGGAAGGACGCGCCCAAGGTCAGCAGGCCCGCCGCGAGGGCGGTGGCACTGGCCCGGAGGGCGTTGCGGGGCAGGGGTCTCGGCACGGTGTTCCTTCGGCGGATTCGCGTTGCGGCGGACCGGTAGTCCGATCGCCCACTCAGATCGCCAACGGCGGGCGAAGGTTGTACGAACACGAGGCGCCTCGCGGCGTGCGCCCCGCCCTTTGTCTTCGCCGAACGAGAAAACCCCAGGTCAGCGAATATCTGACCTGGGGTTCCAATGGAGCCGCTTTCGGGATTCGAACCCGAGACCTACGCATTACGAGGGCCTGCAAGATCATCCCGGGTGGTGCTAGACGATGTCGCAGAATCCCGTTTTCGCTGATCAGGGACTTATAGGCGCGATCGTCGTGACAGCTGGTCCACCCCCGTGCCGCCCAGTCCGCTCACGCAGCGCTCACGCAAACAGGTCGTCCGACAACCGCAAACCCGCAGGTCTCCGGTGCTGTCGGAAGCGACCACCCGTACGAGTCATTGCCCCAGGCCCGGCTCCGGGGTGAGCTGTTTCCATGCATCGCTGGTCTCCCCTGAATGAACGACAGCTCGCCCTGCTCGGCCGGCTCGCGGACGGCGAGCAGTCCGAGGAGCCCTGGGATCCCGGCGAGTTCCGTACTGCCTACGCGCTGCGCGACCGAGGGCTCGTGACGATCAAGCGCAACGGGAGTGAGGTGGATGCCCAGGCCACCGAGGCAGGCACCTTCTACATCGAGCACGGCCACCACCCGGACGACCCCGCACACGCCGGGGAAAAACAGACCGCCAAGGGGAAGGGGGTAGACAGCACCCGCTCGGCGGGCTACGCCGATAGGCCAGTCGCACTCGCCCGTCGCACCAAGGCGAAGGAACTCATCGAGCGACTCGCCACGGACAGGCGGGTCACCATCTCCGAGCCCAATGACACGACGGTGACGGAGTGGCGACGCGTGATCGACTATGCGAAGCGCCACAGCCTCGTCCCTGAGGGCAAACGCATCGAAAGCCTCCGCATGTGGAATCGCGACCTGCAGATCTCTCTGGTCGAGGGGCCCCACCCCAACTCACTGAGGCAGAGGCCGGATGAGGCACCGCCTGTCCACGTACCCACTCAGTTGCGCTCTCCGCATCCGGTAGTGGCGGCATTGAGAGACGACGAGGGCCGCCTCGTCATGCCCGCCCCACTGCGCCGCCGATCGTTGCTGCTTCTCCAGGGCCTCGCCGCCGAGGCAGTACGCCGCGGGCACAAGGCAAAAGAGCACGAAGTCCCCTCCCGACACCGCAGCCATGCCTACACGTACAACGGGCGGCACTACCCCTCCAGCTACTCCCGCCGCGAGGGCGAACTGGACCTAGTCGTGGACGGATTCACCTACACCGTCACGATCCAGCAGGAGTTTCCCCAGTCCACCGAACCAGAGCGCTCCAAGAGCCTCGTGATCGAACTGGGCTACAGCCAAGCCAGGCGGCAGTCCCGCTGGGCTGATCGCAAGCGCTGGGTGCTGGAGGACATCCTGGGAGCCGTGCTCCGGGAGATCGAGACCCGCGCTGCAGAGGACGCCCAGCGGAAGGCGGACGAGGAGCGGGCGAAGGCCGAGCGCGAGGTTCGCTGGCGGGCGGCCATGAAGAAGGCGAAAGACCTGGCCGCCCAGGAGCAATATGCCGAGGTACTCCGCGCGCAGGCCCGCCAGTGGCAGGAAGCAGCGGACCTAAGCGCGTACTGCAACGCCCTGGAGCGCCGACTGGAAGAGGCGGCTGGGGAAGATGAGGCGGCGGTGGCCTCGGCGCACGGGTGGTTGGCCTGGGCACGCGGATACGTTCAGAGCCTCGACCCACTGACCCCTCTACCCGACATGCCCACCACTCGCGAACCGAAGCCCGAGGAGCTCGCGCCCTACCTGAACGGCTGGAGCCCACATGGCCCCGAAGCGCACCGCGGCTGGGGAGCCCGCTGAGGAGAATCGGGAACCCCCACACGAGGCGCACCCAATCCGAGCTGGTGCCGGCCTCGCGCCTTGGGCGAGACCGGCACAGGCGAAAGATCCCCGGACCTACGCCTCCGCGATGACTTCCTCAGCTGTGACGTCCGGCTTGACCTCGCCACCCAGTGCCTCGGCGATCGCCTCGAACTCGGCGAGGGCTGCCTGAAGGTCCTCCACGATCTCCTGGGCGATGACCTCGGGAGGAAGCAGGCTGTCGGCGTCGTCGAGCGCCGGGTCCTTCAGCCAGGCGATGTCGAGGTTGACCTTGTCACGGGCAACGAGCTCCTCGTACGTGAACCGCTTGAAGCGGCCGTCCTCGGTCTCCTCGCGCGCAGACCGGTCGTCCGCCTTGTACGCCTCGATGAAGTCGGTCAGGTCGGCCAGGCGGAGGGGACGCTGCTTGAGCGTGAAGTGCATCCCAGTCCGGAAGTCGTAAACCCAGACCTCGGACGTGTTGGGTACGTCGTCGGCCCGCGGGGGCTTCTTCTCGAAGAACAGGACGTTCGCCTTCACACCGCCGGCATAGAAGATGCCCGTGGGCAGGCGCAGGATCGTGTGCAGGTTGAACTCCTGGAGGAGGCGCCGCCGGATCTTCTCGCCAGCCCCACCCTCAAACAGGACGTTGTCGGGCAAAACAACTGCCGCGCGACCGTCCATCTCCAGCAGCGACATGATGTGCTGCAGGAAGTTCAGCTGCTTGTTGGTCGTCGTCGCCCGGAAGTCAGACCGGTCGTACGTGATGTCCTCGCGGTCAGTCTTGCCGTCCGTCCCCACCACAGTGATCGCCGACTTCTTACCGAACGGCGGGTTGGCGAGAACGAGGGATGCCCGCTCGGTGGGAGCATCGGCAAGCGCATCACCAGTGGTGATGAGGGACTTCCCTCCAGCCTCACCAATGCCGTGCAGCAACATGTTCATCGCAGCGAGGCGAGCGGTACCAGGAACCAGCTCGTTTCCCCAGATGGTGCCTTGTCCGAGCGCAAGGCGCTGCTCTCGGGAAAGGCCCTTGAGGTGGCGCTCGCGGATGTAGCTGTGCGCCGCGATCAGGAAGCCCGCAGTGCCGCAGGCCGGGTCCGTAATCTTGTCCTGGGGGCCCGGCCGCATCACCTGGACCATGGCATCGATCAGAGGGCGCGGTGTGAAGTACTGGCCAGCACCGGTCTTGGTGTCTTCGGCCCCCTTGGCCAGCAAGCCCTCGTACGCGTCGCCCTTGAGGTCAGTACCCTCCAGCACCCAGTCTGTCTTGCCGATCAGCTCAACGACCAGCTTTTCGAGGAGAGCGGGCTCCGTGATCCGGTTCTGAGCCTTGGCAAAGACGGTGCCGAGCGTTGTTCCGGGGCGCCTGCCAAGATCGGTGAGCACCTTGCGGTAGTGGGCCTCCAACTCCTCACCGCGCTTGGAGGCAAGCGACTGCCAGTCCAATGCGGACGGAACGATGGGGGTTGCCGTCTCCTCCGCGAAGGGATCAGCGGCCAGCTCGTCGGCCATCTTGAGGAAGAGCAGGAATGAGAGCTGTTCGACGTACTCAATGGTCGATAGGCCATTGTCACGCAGGACGTTGCAGTAGTTCCACAGCTTGGCAACGAGCGCGTTGGTTTCCGCAGCCTTGGCAGGGGCGGTCGAAGCGGTCTCAATGGTGCTCATCAGAGCTCGAACTCCTGCTGGATGGCATTGCTGGGGATTGATTCGATGGCGGATGAAGGTGCAGGCATAACGCCAGCACTCTCCCTCACTGTTCGCACGCGACGAACACGACTGGATTTGCGCTTACCGGCCTGCTCGCGCGCACTTCTAATCCTCTCTCGGATCGAGCTGGCTGGCTCGTCGACAGGATCTTGCGAAATTAGACTACCGGAGAAGGCTCGCCTAAGGATAGATTGCCGAAGGAGATGACTGCGCAATTTGGCCGCTCGCAGAGTATCCCGCACAGAATCGACGGACGTTTCCCAAGCGTCGGCGTCCTCTACGAGAGATTTTTGATCGGACATCGACGGAACGGGAATCTTAACCGACTTCACCTTGGCCGTGCTGAGGGTATATAGCCCGCTCGTCGACCTCGCGACCTCACGCAACTGGTCGACAACAAGCGGAGAATTCCAGACCAGCTCCAGGTAGCGAGGCAGGATCTCCCCGCCGGGGCGAACCCTAATCAGGTGGTTCTGGTGAACGGAATTGTCAACCTCTCCGCGCCATGTGGCCGCCCTCCCAATCTGGTCAGGACTGCCGTTACCCTCAACGACAAGAAGGTCGCCACACTCAAGCCTGTGCCGCTCCAACTCGCCAGCGAACAGTTCGATCTGGTGAATCTCATCAAGCTGCAGTTTTCCACGGGCAACGTTCGCCACGCGAAGGAACGGGAAGGAATTATCTACCGGTCGACGTTTCTGCTGCTTCTGGATTCCGCCGCTCACCTCGGCGACTTCAGAGACCAAGCGAAGGTCCGCCTGGACGCTCCGCCCATTAAGGTCGCCGCGCGCCACAGCATTTAGCACAGATGACCAGGCATGACCGGAACGCTTCATGTTCCGACTGATACTTTTCTCCGCAGCGTCGAGGCGGGAGATCACATCGTCAAGCACCTCAACAATTCGACGCTGCTCGGCAAGCGGAGGCAAGGGAATCGACCAAGAAGCGAGCTTCGCCGAACCAAGGTGATGAATTCCGACCCCTCGGGCACCTCTCGCAAAAGCCCCACTCAGCGCTTCGTAGCGCAGGAGCAGCAGCAGATATTGAGGATCGATTCCGGGCTCTGGCCGAACGCGGATCAAGGTGTTTTGGAAGCAGCAATCGTCGATCTGACCGTTCCAGAGCGCTGGCTTACCCACTTCTCTTGGAGATCCCGATGCCTCACCCAAGACGATATCCCCCGGGAGCAGCCGATACGTTTCAAGTTCGGCGTCGGTGAAGTTCATCTCCTTCACATCGTCGAGCTTGAGACCATTCCAATCGACATTGGCTGCACGCAGGTAAGGGCGCATCTGCTCGCCAGAGTGGTTCTTGGGAGACCGCTGGCGCCCGAGTCGCACCTCGGCGATTTCCTCCAGGCGTACGGAGCACCAACCCGGCGGAAGTTCCGTCTTGCTCAAGCCAGTTCTCGATTCAGCTCATTCAGGAAGTCGTGCGGGTTGCGCCCCGGAAAAGCCAAGGCCAAGCCCCTACCGCCGCCGCGGCTGATGAACGGTTCGGCTCGGAAATCCGGCGGAGTGATGCCGACGTCGCTGGCAACGACGTCGCGGATGGCCTCCAGCCACCACATCTGGTCCTCCGTGAACTCCACACCGGCCTGCCGCTGCCGGAGCAGCCAGCCTTCGAAACGCACTTCTACCGTCTCACGGTACGGCTTCAGCTCCGAATCCACGCCGAGCTCGAACCGGATAAGCGAGATGAGGTCCGGCACGCCGGCCTCCCTGCGCGGCTGCTCGGTGGCGCGGCCGAGGTCCTCGTAGTACGTCCACAGGACCTGCGGGGTCCAGGCGAAGTCGGGGCGCCGAATCTTGTCGGCTAGCTCCTTGAGCGCTCCGTACGCCTCTGCCGGCCCGACCGAGCGAGGGCTGGAGAGCGCGATAGAGATCGCGGCGATCTTGTCGCGCTCGTCCTCCAGCAAGCGGCTCCAGCGGTCGACCTGCTCGCGTGCCCGCTCCTCGCGGGGAATCGCGTGAACGTTGGTGACGGCGACCGCAGTGGTCTCGTCCATCACGTAGTCCTTGTCCCGGCGGATCTCGATGATCAGCCGGCGTAGGTCGGGGCTGGCGGTGAGAGGGGCGACGGCAGAAACGATCAGTGCGTGGGCTGCCTTCTCGCCGCCCTCCGCCATGGCTCGGTCCTGCCTGTCGGGGTCGGCAGCCTGGACGATCTTGCCCGCGATATCCGAGAGGGTAAGCCCGCCAGCAGTCCTGGTGAGCTGATCGCGCTCGCCATCGTTGAGCTGCTGGTTCAGGCGGGCGAGACGACCGGCAAGGATCTCCGCCTCCGAGGCGCTGATCGACTTGGTACCGGCCTTGTCGAGGAGCTTGGCCAGGGAGACCTGGCGCTCCCCTGCCGGAACGAGCGGCCGTGCGTCCACGAGTGGAGAGTCGGTAACGCCGACTGCGTCCACGAGGACGAAGCGCTCCTTACGCACTCGCTCATCCCCGCCAGGGGTCACCTCCCGCAACTCAGTGGCGTCGATCGTGCGGGCGCCTCGTCCCTTCATCTGCTCGAAGAGGACCGCGCTGCGCACCTCCCGCAGGAAGATCACGCACTCCAGCGCCTTCACGTCCGTGCCGGTCGCGATCATGTCGACGGTCACGGCGATCCGCATGCGCGGGGACGTTCGCAGGGCACGGATCAGCTCGTCAGGGTCCTCGCCAGCCTTGCGGCTCTTGTACGTGATCTTCTTGGCGAACTCGTCGCCTCGCCCGAAGACCTCCTTGGCTTGAGCAAGAACGTCCTCGGCGTGGTCCTCACCGACCGCGAAGATCAGCGTCTTGGGAACTTCGTTGCGGCCGGGGAACCACCGCTGCCAGTTGTCCCGATATGCGGTGAGAACAGCTCGTATCTCATCGACGGCCACCACCGAGCGTCCGATCTGACGAGTGGTGTAGGTGAAGTCGTCCGCCAACTGCTCGTAACGCTGGTAGCGGGTCTTCCGGTCACGGATCTTGACCGTCGTGCCCTCTTCTATGGTCGCGCCGCCGTTCTCCCGCAAATCTGTATGGATGCGGATGACGTCGAAGTCGACGTTGACGCCGTCGGCTACAGCCTGGGGGTACGTGTACTCGGAGACCAGGTTCCGGCCGAAGAAGCCGAGGGTCTGCAGGGTCGGAGTGGCTGTCAGCCCGACGAGGTGGGCATCGAAGTACTCCAGCACCGCGCGCCACAGGCCGTAGATGGAGCGGTGGCACTCATCCACGATGATCAGGTCGAAGGACTCAATCGGCACGGCCGGGTTGTAGCCCACCTCGATGGGTCGCTCGGCAGCGTAGGACTCTTCGTACGCCGTGTCGTCGCTCGCCTCGTCTACCGGGTCGTCATCGACAAGCTGCTCGCCAGTCAGCAGGCGGTACATCTTCTGGATCGTGCAGATCACCACCGAGCTGCTGTCCTGCAGTCCTGCGGCACCCAGGCGCTCGACGTTGTAGATGTCGGAGAATTTGCGGCCATCATCCGGGGTCGTGAACTTCCGGAACTCGTCCAGCGCCTGCTTACCGAGGTTGTTTCGGTCCACCAGGAACAGCACGCGGCGAGCGCGGGCGTGCTTGAGCAGCCGGTACGTCTGGGAGACAGCGGTGTAGGTCTTGCCCGCGCCGGTCGCCATCTGAATCAGTGCCCGCGGCTTGTCCAGAGCGAGCGAGCTCTCTAGACCCTTGATCGCCTCGATCTGCGCCGGACGAAGACCGTTGCGGTGCAGCTCCGGAACCCTTCGCAAGGCGGCGCGGAAGGTCAGGGCCGCCGGGTGCTCCTCGGCACGCCGCATCCAGTCGGCGATGGTCTCCGGCTTGTGGAAGGCGAACACCTCACGGGAGCGCGCCTCGGGGTCCAAGCGGTTGATGAAGTACGTCTCGGTCCCCGTGGTCGCATATCGGAAGGCGAACGGCTCGTCCTCACGCCATACGGCAAGCCGGTGCTCTTTGAGCACCCCGCCCGCGTATCGGTCGTTCTGCGCGACCGCGCTGGCCAGGTGCGTACCCTCACGCTTAGCCTCGATGACGCCGGCGATCTGCCCGTCCACGTACAGGACGTAGTCGGCTCGTCCCGTGGCGAGCGTGAACTCACGCACGGCCACGCCCCGGCCAGCCATCGGGTTGACCTCGCTGCGGTCCTGCACTACCCAGCCGGCGGCGCGCAGCAGCTTGTCGATCTCCTTGCGGGCTTCGATCTCGTTAAGCGGAGCACGCCGCTGCGCACGATGGATGATCAAGTCACGGGCCGCCGGATCGACCTTGCGCGGGGCTTGGCGGGCCTCTTCGTAGGCGGCCGTCTGAGCAACACGCATCTCGGCAACCTGCGCTGCCAACTGCTCGATCTGGGCGAGGAGCTCCGCGTTGTTTGCGCTGGCACTGGCGATGAGGCGTTCCGCCTCGGCCCGGGCCTTCCGCTCCGCATCCAGCTCGCTCGTGGACTCCGTGAGGCGCGTACGCGCATCGGTCAGGGCCTGGCGGTGGCCGTCCAGAGCCTCATTCAGTTCCGCGGCCTCGTCTGGATCCGAGAGGCGCTCGACCGCCTGCGGATCCGTCGGCGGCACGAACTCCACGACCGTGCGGCGCCCGGAGATCGCGTCGTGGAACCACAGGCCGAGCTTGTGGCAGACGCGGACGGCGTCCAGCGCGCGTGCCGTATCGAACAGGTGGGCATGGGCAGCCTTGTTGCGGTCTACCCGCAGCTGGTCAAAGTCTTGACGCGTCTCAGGGATCAGGACGCCAGCTCGAGTCAGGGCGGTCAGCCGGTCGATCTGCCGGTTACCCTCCACTCGCATGCCGATTCGAGTGATGAGCTCCTCTGCGAGGACTTCGCCGAACTGGCCCGCCTGGACGAGCGAGGAGTTCGGGTTCGTGAAGACCGTGGCCTCGGCCTGGGCGCCGTAGAGCGACAGCAGGGGCTTCAGCGGGTAGAGGACGCCGAAGTTCGGAGAAGACTTAGCCAGTTTCTGCAGTCGCTCGTCCATGTCCCCCACCCGCTCCGCATCCTGCCGTTCCCAACCACGCACGCTCTTGTGTCGAGCTGACGCAAGTCTATGAGCGCAGAAGCCGCAGGATGAAGACTCCGAGCGAGGAGTGACTTCTACATGCCGGGTGGGATCTGTGCACTGACCACTGGGAAGGGAGCCATCACGTCAGTGACCGGCGCACCGCGTCGACGAGCGACACTGCACGGACATCGTCTGAGCCGCTGATGATGTGATTCATGGCGTAGCCGAAGGCGATGCCCTGTTCCGGGTCGGCGAAGCCGAGGGAGCCGCCTCGGCCGTTGTGGCCAAAGGCGCTCGGCCCCGTCAGGGGGTTGTCTTCGGTGGGCAGTTGATATCCGGAGCTGAACCGGCTTGGCGCCACCAGCACCTGATCCATTCCGGCTGCCTGCTCCTTGGTCGCCAGAGCGAGGGTTTCGGGCGTGAGCAGACGGGCGCCGTCCACCTCGCCGATCAAGGCGGCGTACATACGGGCCAGCCCGCACGCGGTGCCGATGCCATTGGAAGCCGGGAGTTCCGCGGCCTGCACCTCGGGTGAGTTGAAGTCGATCGCGGCAGGGTCGGTCACCATGTACGCCCTGTTGCTGAACGAGTCCGGGTCGCTCCAGGCGGCGACCTGATCACGTAGTTCCTCGGGGACAAGCTCCGGAGCCACAGTCGTGAGGTCCACGGCAGGCTTGCTATGCACCATGTGACTGACCCGTTCGCGTTCATGCGGCGGCAGCCCGATGAAGAAGTCGAGGCCCAGCGGGGCAGCGATTTCGTCAGCGAGGAAGCGGCCCGGCGTGCGGCCGGAGACTCGGCGGATCACCTCACCGACAAGCCAGCCCCAGGTGCGGCCGTGATACCCATGAGCGGTACCCGGAGTCCACACAGGTTGTTGCGCTGCCAGAGCCGCTGCCATCGGGTGCCAGGCCAACGCGTCGTTCAACGGGACCGGTTGATCCAGAGCGACCAGGCCAGCCTGGTGGGACAGGAGCCAGCGCACCGGGATATCTGCCTTGCCGCTGGCGGCGAACTCCGGCCAGTACGTGGCGACGGGAGCGTCCAGGTCCAGCTCGTCTCGCTGGGCCAGCAGGTGTACGACGGTCGCGGTCACTCCCTTGGTCGCCGAGTAGACGAGTTGCAGGGTGTCGCGCGTCCATGGTCGGCCGGTGCGGGGGTCTGCGATGCCGCCCCACAAATCCACTACCGGGTGGCCATCCCGGTACACGCACACTGCCGCGCCGATGTCTCCGTGCCTGGCGAAGTTCTCCGCGAACGCCTCACGCACCGGTTCGAAACCGGCCGCGACCTCACCGCCGATCACCGTCATGCCGTCCATCGTGACACTCCCGACGCCTGCTTCCGTGGGCGGCCCGGCTCTCGGCGTACGGGGCCGTACCAGCGTCAGGAAGCGATGGGCAGCGCCTTCAGACGCTCGCGGAACTCGCGAACGGCTGGGACAGACGTGTTCGGTTCAAGCCGTGCGGAGAACTCATTCAGGCGGCCCAGCGCTCGCATGGAGCTGACCTTGTCTTCCAGGAGTTCCGCTCCGCGGTTCGCCGCTTCGAGCGCCCCCTCCAGGTCGTTGCCGGCGAGCCGGGCTTCAGCCAGGCGCGCAGTCCGTACGGCCATGTCGCGGGGTGCGGCCCTGTTGACAGACGTCTCCAATGCACTCGTCGCGCGTTCCACCTGGCCCGCGCGCAGCAAGACCTTGCCCTCGGTTGACTTGAGCTGAGCCTCGCCGAACCAGTCAAGCCAGTCGGGGCCTTCTCCTTCTGTGTGACGCCCCCAGTGAGACGTAGCGCGGTTCAGCGCCACGCCGGCTCTCTGGTGGTCGCCATCGCGGGACAGCGCTTCGGCCTTGTGCAAGTAGAGGAAGGACTGGGTGTAGGGCGACAACGTTCGCGGTGCGTTGTCGATGGCGGTGGAGATGAGGTCCACCCGCTCGGCAGTCCGGCCAGCCTCCGAGACCTGGACCCCCATCTCGGCCAGGACGAAGGCGCCGAAGGCGTCGTCCCCAGCGGTACGGGCGCTGCGCAGGGCTCCGATGTAATACCGCTGTCCTGCGGAGCGCAGCCCAGCGTCATAGGCCATCCAGCCGGTCAGATGTGACACGCGGGCGGCTAGTGCGTAGAGACGGAGGCGGATCGTGTCCGTGTACCGTCCAGCGTCAAGGAGACCCGTGATCAGGGCGAGGTCGCCCCGCGCTTGCTCCAGGAGCCGAGCTCCGCCGAGTTCGTCGTCGAGCGCGCGGAGGGTGCTGATGCGCTGCTCGATCGTCGAGACCATCGTGTTGGTGACGCGATCTCCGTTGAGCGCCGAGGCGAAGGCGGAGGGGGCCTCGGCCCAACTTGCCGCCAGTCCCGTCAGGGCGACGCCGGTGATCGTGAGAAAGCCTCGGCGGTCCAAGCATCCACTCCCCACCAGATCTGTCAGTGCCTCGACGGTCCCGGCCTCGTTCCAAGGAGTGCTGAGCCCGGTCACTTCCCATACCGGAAGCCAGTATGGCCAAGCCGTAGCCTGCGCCCTTTCGTGCGGCACACGCAACAGGTCGGCGAGGACGTGTCGCGCATCGGCGTCCGGCTCCTGGCCCTGCTCCCATTTCCACACGGTGGTGCGGTTGGTCGCGAGCGGGACGCCGAGCGACTTCCCCTGAGCCTGCATGAGTCGCGCGAACTCGGCCTTCCCCCAACCACGCGACTGACGGACGTAAGCCAGTGGGTGGACTGCTAAGGGCTCACCAGGCACATCAGCTCTCCCGTCATCCCCTTGCGGCGTCGCTCGGAGGCTACTCGCCACGCACGTGCGTGGAAGGGCGTCCCCAAGAGAAACCCCCTAGAAACGTTCCCGGCTTGTCCGCTCCGGCCGTTGACTGAGATCAGCCGCTCAGGAGCAGCGCGTCGGCGCCCGTTCCGGACGGTCACCTCAGATCGGCGGCTCCATCTCTGTGTCCCCCCATCGGGGATGGAGCCGCTCTCCAGCTCTTCGGAGGCGTCCGCCATGCTCACGCTCGTGTCTCACTTGGCCCTCACGGGCACGAAGGAAGAGGTATCGCCCGCTCGCCGCAGGATCGTTGCCAAGGTGCGTGAATGGGGCGTCCCTCTGGATGACGAGACAGCCGACGCAATTCGCCTCGTCGCCTCCGAGCTCATCACCAACGCCATGGTCCATGGCAGCGGGCCTATCACAGTCACCTTGTCCCACAGTTCGGGCAGCTTGGTGATCGACGTGCTCGACACCAACTCCAAGGTGCCGAAGTCGGGTTGCTTGGAGGCGGAGGACGAGGGTGGTCGTGGTCTGGTCCTGGTGGACTTCCTCGCGGCTCGGTCGGGTTGGAAGCGCGTCCAAGGCGGGAAGCACGTGTGGGCCGAGATCGCTCTTCCGAAGTCGGATCCTGCCGATGAAGCTGCCGCCCTGAGCCAGTTCTCTGGGGCTCGATCACCGAGTTCTCGCGGCCGAACCGTGCCGTCGTCGCTCGCTTTGGCTATCGCCTGATGGGGCGGCATACGTTACGCCTGGCGACGATGACTGAACCGGATGTCGTATTCAGGCCGACGCGTCGGGATATCGACCCAGCCACAGGTGAGCTCACTGCGTACGCGCTCTGGGACCGCCACAGCTGGGAGCCGAGCGGCGAGTGCTGGCTCTGGTGCGGACGTCACGGCGTCGAGGTGACGTGGATCGGGCCTGTCCTCTCCAGCGGCATGCACGCGGCCCTCTACTCCTGCCGCGCCTGCCTGTACGAGCTGGACCAGCGCGTCCTGCAAGCCAACATGCGCCAGGACCTTGCTCTCCCCCAGGTTGACGGACCGAGACCTTCGCGCTGAGAGCACCCCTCACGATTCCGCGGTCCCCGCATCTCCGTTCCCCTGCGGCCGTGGGGACGGCTTGCAGTACGCACGTTTGCCATCGCGCAGGCACCGACGGAGCCTGCGCGATCCAAAAGGACTTCCCGCCGGAACCCCGGCGGGAGAACCGAAGAGGAAGGAGCACGAGGTGGCACAGAGTACGACGACAACGCCGCCGGCCCCGAGTGGCCTCCTGGTGGCGGTGGAGGAACTGACTGCCGTCCACGACCGGTACGACAGCCTCCGGTCCGACAACCAGGGAAGCTCCGGCGACTCGCCGTGGCCGGGCGGTGACGGAAACCTGACCGACACCGAGTAGCACCCAGGCGGCGGGGGCGACAGGGCCTTTCGTGTCGCCCCCGCCGCGTCCACGTTCACGTAACCGCACTCAAGGAGGCAGTGATGGAACACCAACTGATCAGCGCCATCGAGAGAGCACTGGGATGGAGTGGCCCGGAAGAGATCGGCAAGGGCTTCGCGCGCGGGAACATGGGCGACCCTGCCCTCGTCTCCCGCATCCTCACCCCGAACCGCCTGCTCGACATCGCCATGCGCAGGAGCCTCAGCCGCCCGCAGTTCCGGTGCTTCCAGAAGGGGGACGAAGTCCATCCCGCCGTCTACTACACCGACAGCGTCAGCCCCCGTGGCCAGAGCATCCCCATGGTCAACATGCGCAGCCTGGGCCGACTGCTGGACGAAGGCGCGACGCTCATCCTTGACCAGGCCAACGTCTTCGACCCGACGATGGAGGTCGCCTGCCGGGCGTTGCAGTGGTGGTCACACGAGCGGGTTCAGGTCAACGCGTACCTGACGACGAACGATGCGGCAGGCTTCCCTCTGCACTGGGACGATCACGACGTGGTGATCGTCCAGCTCGCGGGCGAGAAGGAGTGGGAGGTGCGAGGCACCTCTCGCCCGGCGCCGATGTACCGGGACGCCGACCCCAACAGCACGCCGACCGAAGAGATCGTCTGGTCCGGCGTGATGAGGACCGGCGACGTCATGCACATCCCGCGGGGCCACTGGCATCAGGCGACCCGGACCGGTAACGGCTCGGGAAAGAGCCTCCACGTGACGTTCGGCATCACCAAACGCACCGGAGCGAGCTGGCTGGCGTGGCTGGGTGACTGGTGCCGCGAGCAGGAGATCTTCCGGCACGACCTGGACCGCCGAGACCAGGTCGGCGGCCAAGCCCTGCTCGAAGCCGCCACCCGACTGATCGGCGAGCGCTCCCCTGCCGACTACCTGGCCGCGTACGAGCAGGCGACGACGCTCCCCCGACACGTCCCGTATCTCGACATCCTGGCCCCGCTCGACACCGTGGTGTGCACCACCCACTTCCCGCCCCAGATCCACGAGAGCGGGGAGACCGTCACTGTCGTGGCTTCGGGCAAGCGGCTCACCCTCGCGGCCAAGGCCGTGGCCGCGCTGCGGCTGCTGCTCAGCGGCCGACCCGTCTCCCTGGAGCGCGCGGCGGCCCTCGTCGGGGCCGAGGTGGCGGAAGTGGCGGAGATCCTGGTGAAGGAGGAACTGTGCGCGACACTGACCCCCGAATTGTCCTCGGGCTACACCGGTCTCGTCATGAACGTCGGATCTTGATCGGCGCGTTGGACCTCGGTCTGACCGCGCTCGACACCAGCACCAACTATCTCCGCTTCCGTTCGCACGAGGTTCTGGCACGGGTCGCCGGCGACCTGCTGCCGAAGTTCCATCTCTCCACCAAGGTGGGCTACTTCCCGGGCATCAGCGGGGCCGAACACTCCCTCGCCCCCGAACGACTGCACAGCTCGGTGGAGGAAGCGGCCCGTGCTCTCGGGCGGGAGCCGGACCTGGTGTTCCTGCACAACCCGGAACACTCGCTCACGCCGGGCACTGACTGGTCGCGCGAGGCCCTGGCCGAGGCGTGCACAGCCCTCGCCAGTGCGACATCACGCGGGCTGTGTGGCGCGTGGGGCATCGCGACCTGGAACCCTACGGCGCTGCCACCTCTGGTCGACGCATCCGCGCCGACCCCCTCCACGCTCATGGTGCGGGCTGGCTTGCTGGTGGGTGCCGCAACACTCGATGCCGCCGAGGCCCTGATGGAAGCGTGGGGCCTGAGCATGGGCGCGATGTGGGGGATGAGTCCTTTCGGCGGCAGCACCAAGGCACCGGTGTGGGCTCGGGCCGACGCCCGCGTCTTCCTCCGCGACGGCAGCGGGTACTCCCGTGCACAAGCGGCCTTCCGGATGGCCTACCAGCTGCCGAACGTCAGCGCCGTAGCCGTTGGGACGGACGAACCCGCGCACCTCGGAGAACTCGTCGGCGCCCTGGCCGCCACCCCCGACGAACAGGCAGTCGCCGAGTACCGCACGCTGCTCCGTGACCGCCCGCGCACTCAGTCCGTCTGAAGGTCTTGGACGATCTGTTCCGCCATGTGCCGCGCAGGCTCCAGCCGGGGGTCCTGCGGGTGAGCGTCCGGGCCAAGGATCTTCGAGCACACGAAGAGCGTCATCAGCTTGCCGTCCCGGCTCGCGAAGTCTGCGCGCCGTTCTCGCAGCACGCGGTCTGCCAAAGCGGGGACGGCGAGCGAACTAGCCCACAGCGATGCGGAATCCAACCCACGCGGCGCGTTCCCCCAGTCCTCCCAATCGAAGAGACAGAAACTCGGCGCACTCATGTTGGCCCAGTTCAGATCGGCATGAGCAGGCACCCACTGCTCAATGGTCGTGTCGAAGGAGCGGGGAAATGCGCTGTGGATGGCCTCGGTGACGAGGGCCTGCGTGACGGACTCGGTGTCCGGTGAGGCGACGCGGCTCGTGCTCTGTGCGGCGAGAGCGTCCAGCGAGGAGTTGAACGCGCGCCACCATTCGTCCGGGAGCTTGGGGTCCTCGCTCAGCACGGCGGTACCGATGGGGTTTCCGGGCAGGATCTCTGTCTCGTCGGCACGCCACATGGCCGGCTCGCCTGCGTCCCGCCACACCACGCTTCCCTGCCATACGGGTTGGGCGACGCCCATCAGACGTGCGGCGCACTCGGTGCCGTTCCAGCCCTGGTCACTGATCTTGCTCAGCAGTCGGCGCTCGATCCGCACCCAGGTGTCACGGTCCGTCCGGGCACCCACGGAACGGCGCTTGCGTACCACGGTATTCCGGTCGAAGTGCGTCTGAAGCGACCGCTCAACATGATCAAGAGCGTCGTCGACAGGCTGGACTCGCAGATCGACGGAATGACCGGTGGGAACCGAGAGCGTCATGAGGCGACCGTAGCAGCGGGCCCCCTCTGTGCGGTCCGTCCTAACCTCTTCCGGTTCGCCCGGGGGAGACGGGAGAAGTCTCCAGAGACGCGGCGGCCCGCTTCATCTCCGTCGATACGATCTTCCCGCCCATCCTGGCCATACTGGAGGAACAGCAGTGACGCAAAAGAACACGGGTGAGCAGCCAAGCATCGCCGCCGTCACCGTCGTTCACGAGGGCTGTGTGCTCATGGTTCTCCGCCGGGTCAGCGAGGGGCCAGCTCTCTCGGCAGTTCCCAGCCAGAGAGGTCGGGCCAGGTGGGGAACGTGAGGCGCCGCCGTACGGGAGGCCCGGGAAGAGACAGGGCCGACCGTGGCGGCGATGAAGCTGCTCGGCGAGCGCGTTCACCCGAAGACGGGCAGCCTTATGTACCACACCGCCTGTCAGATGCTGGGCGGTACCGCTCTCGTCACAGACACCGAGGAGCTGGACGAACTGGCTCCGCCAGCACTACCTCACTAGCGCGGGTCGAACAGCGTTCGCTCCAGCTGGTGCCACTCCGGCTTTGGTGCAGCAACTGGTCGTACGACAGTGAGAAGTCGTCCGTCGAGACACACGTCAAACCGTCCTTCCGACCGTGCCATTCTCTCTCGCATCGCCACCTGTCGGGGCGGCCTCTCAGCAAGTACTCCAACCATGACTTCGTGCTTCGCGGCCCCCAAGGCATCCGCTGGTACCCATCGGCCACGTACTGAGATTCCCGCGAGAGTGGCCTCTTGTGTTGGTTCGGGGGCGGTCTCGTAGAGTCTGCTCATCGCTTCCTCCGCGATTTCCTGTGGAGGCCGTGTGGGTTCTTCCACCATGAGCCCAAGTGGTTTGAGCCCCGTGATCTCCTCGCCTGCAACACCGCTGGCCATCGCTCCCGTCGGGGACTTCTGATTCGTCGGGAGAGCGCCTGGGCCAGAGGCTGCATCCGCTCCTGACTCGCCGAAGGGCTGCTCCTGGCTGTTCCCGTCCTCCGTGTCTGCCCAGTCGGTCAGCCATGTGTCTCCCGATCCGCTGGCTTCGGGGATGAAGATGTCCACAGCCACCCCCGCCGGACCGACGTAGACCCAGCTCATGAAATAGGAGTGGTCGCCGTGCGCAGCAGACCAGGTCGTGAGCTGCGCGAGTCGCCGTCGTTGTTCTGCGAGAAGGCGCTTGGGCAACAGCGCCTTCTGCTTGCGATACCGTCCACGAGCCTCTCCTGCGATTGGCCCCTCTGGCACATGGAACAGCAGATCAGGGCGTACGCCACTGCTTTGATACGACTTCGACAGAGGTCGCGGAAGAGCATCAAAGCTATTCAGCTCGTGGGTTCCGTCCGTCCACGAGAACAAGGCTTCACTTGCTGCGGTCAGCAGCCCAAGGCCCGCGCATTCGCTGACGAAGCTGCGTATGTGGCGAGAACTCGCTATGAGTGACTGGTGATCGAGCTGGAGGGGGCTCCCTGCTGGAGCATCGACGTAGCTGAGAAGAAGGCGGGCTTCGAGCTCCTTGGTCTGAAGGTCCACGACGCTTTGCAGGTCGCAGGCCAGTGCGTTGATGTGGACCAGCCGAGCCAATCCAACCGGCAGTTGACCACGACCGACGATCCATGCAGCTCCTTGTCCACTTGACCGCGGTGCAAATCGCCAAACCCGAGCGTTGACTGTGTTCACGTCGGCCCTCCCTCATCAATCACTTCATGCCTCCCGTCAGCTGCCAGCCGTACACGAAGGCGACGATATCGACGGCCTCTGACAGTCGCTTGGTCTGGAGACAGTCCGGTGCTCACGCTTGGTCGATGCGCTAACGCCCTGGGCGGCCCGCTCGGCGAGCCGCAGGACCCGCTGAGATACCCCCGACGGAGCTGGGGCTGCTTTCCAAGCCACTCAGCAGCGTCGAGCGGCGGCGGGCGGCTTCGGCGCGAAGGTTGGGGGCCGGGTTGCGGCTGGTGTGCTGGATGCGGGTGAGCAAGACACGGGCGGGTTGGCGGGCGGTGGTCAGTTCGCGTTGGGCGGCGGTTTCCCGCAGGAGCTGAAGGGGTTTGTAGCCGCCGGCTTCGGCGTCGGCGAGGACGGTGGCGAGGGCTGGCCAGGCGGGGTCGGTGAGGATGCGGTCGGCGTGGTCGGGGACAGCGGCGCGTACGTCATGGGCAAGGGTCCGTCGGGCCTGTTCGGTGGGGTGGCGGCTGGTGAGCTTGTCGACGACAGGCGCGAGGGCGTGATCGGCGGCGTTCTGGAGGTGGTGGAGGGTCTGGCGGGCGGCTTCGGCCTGGTGGGCATGGCTCCTCGCCTCGTGCCAACGGGCGGCGACAATCGTGGCCCAGACAAGAGCGGCGAGCAGAGCGGCCAAGGCACTGCCGTCGGGGCCGGTGGCCGTGTGAGCGATGTCGCGGGCCGCCCGACGCAGGGTGTGGGCGACCTGGTTCCCGGCCCGAATCTGGGAGCGCTGCGCGCGGGCGAATGCCCGTGAAGCGGCTCGTAGGTCGGCACGGAAGTGGTCAGGGACCTTCTGGGCGGTGGCCTCGATGAGTTCGCCGAGCGCCGTGATGTGGGCCTGGGCGTGGGTGTCGTCGGCCATGTCGGAGTGGAGGGTGTCGAGAGCTTCGGTGGCCTGGTGCCAGGGGGTGGTTGGCCTCTCTCGGCGGGCAGTGGGGTGTTCCTCTGGCGCGGTGGTTTCCAGGCGGGCCTTGAGCTTGCGGAGGGTGAGGTCGGGAGCGATCTTTCCGCCGGGGTGGAAGATCTGTTCGCCGTCCTTGTTGAGGTCGCCTGGGCGGCCGACGGCGTAGCCGAGGAGATCTCCGGACGGTCCGCGGCGCGGCTTGACCGCGATGCCGTCAGCTTCGAGATAGGCGAGGAGTTCCTCGGCACTGCCGGTGTGAGGGATGGCGGCGCGGATACGGTCCTGGAGCCAGTCGCGGCTGGTCTCCTTCCAGCCGAGGCGTTCGGCCTTGTGCATCTCCGCTTGAGTGGGGCGGCGTCCAGCGGTGCGGTCGCCCTTCTTCAGTTGGCGTAGGCCGTAATCGGTCTCGATCTGGCGGCAGGCGTCGCCGACCCGGATGCCGCTGTCGTGGAGTTTGGGCCGTCGGCCGTCCTCACGGACGGTGGTGGCGAGGATGTGTATGTGGTCGTCCGCGTGGCGCACGGCGACCCACCGGCAAGCCAGGTCGTCGCCGGGCGGGGCGATGCCAGCGGCTTCGACGATCCGCTGGGCGATGTCGGCCCACTCGGCATCGGAGAGGTGCCGGTCCTCGGGGGCTGCGCGAACGGGGCAGTGCCAGACGTGGTCGGTGACCTGCCTTCCGAACTCGCTGTTCCGAAGGTGAACGGGCTCGTCGAGGTGGCGGGCAAGCTGGGTGAGGGTGGCATCAGGGTCGCGGCCGGGGTCGGGCATGCCGAGCATGGCGAAGCCCGCGACGATGTGCGGGTCGAGATGTTCGTCATGACGGCCGGGGCCGTAGAGGTATGCGAGCAGCCCGCGGGTGTTGGCTCCGGCCGGTTTGATGGCGGCGATCACGCGGCCTGGTCCTTCCTGAATTCTGCGGGTTCGCGCAGGGCCTCGGCGATCAGCTCCAGCAGGTGGTGCAGCTCGTCAAGACGGTCACGTATGTCGGGCGGGGTGAGGTCGCTGTTGAGGGCACGGGCGATCTGGTTGACGTTGACACCGATCCGGTTGAGTTCGCGCAGGACCTGGGCGCGGAACATGTGGGTGCGGCGGCGGTCCTCGGACAGCGGCAGGTTGGCGGTGAACCTGCCGGCGATGAAGGCGAGAACGATGTCGGCGGCGAAGCCGG
Source organism: Streptomyces sp. NPDC048106 (assembly GCF_040706415.1). NCBI lineage: Bacteria > Bacillati > Actinomycetota > Actinomycetes > Kitasatosporales > Streptomycetaceae > Streptomyces > Streptomyces sp. NPDC048106. Next base: position 108,583 of record NZ_JBEZND010000020.1, read on the forward strand.
ATTCCCCTTTGTAGCCGTGTTCGGCGGCAGCCTCCTGGAGCGCGGCGTTCTCGTCGCCGGTGAAGCGCAGCGGGCCGACGCGGACGGTCCGCTTGGTACCGGTGAAACGGCGGATCGCCGGCTGCACGCTCTGCACCGCTCCCTCGCCAGCCGTCGGCTCGACGGCAGATGCGGGGCGGAGGATCTGTTGCCGTACGGCGTGAAGCTTGTCCGAGTCGGGGCCGCCCTCGGCTCCGACCTCCCGGTCCGGCGCCCCCTGGCGCTGGGCCGTCTCCGCCACCCCCGGGGCGGAGATCCCCGAGGACCGGCCTTGAGTCGGACTCGGGGTACTACTGGCTCCGCCAGGGGCCGTCCGTCCGAACGCCCGCCGCAGACGTGACAGCAGCGTAGGGGACTGCGGCGAGACAGGTGGTGCAGCAGGGGTGTCGTCAGGTAGGGGCTGGCTGTGCTGCAAGGAAGATGCTCCAGGTACGACTCGGCGAACAGGGTTACGGCGTCTACGTAACGCGGCCATCACGTTGTCCACAGGTGTGGAAATCTGCGGGGCGGTTGGCGGGTGCTCGGGTGACCGGAAGGGTTCCGGTCACCCGAGCAGGCCCGGCGTCAGCGCTTGGAGACTTCGATGCCGGTGGCTTCGAGCTCCGGCCGAAGCAGCTCCATCACTTCGGTCTGCCGCTCGCTGCCGATCGTCAGGTCTCGGTCCTTCACGGCCGCTCGGAGCAGGCCGCGCGTGAGTTTGCCGTGCTGGTGACCGGTGGCCCGTCCGATGTCCGCCAGTTCGGCGATGGTGGCTTTCGGCGGACGGCCACCGGTCGGTTTGGATTTGGGCACCTGGGACGTGGGTTCCGTCCGCTCGTCTCCGGAGGCTTGCGGGTCGTCGGCAGCGGCGTCCTGCCATAGGCCGGCACTGACGTCACCGACCGGCCGGTTCCGCGCGTGTCCGGAACCGGTGTCCGCTGAGTCGTCGGCCGGTGCGACGAGCTGGTGTATCTGTCGCATCAGGACGCCGAAGGCGACCATCGCGGCGGCCGGAGGAACGGCAGCGACCACGTAGTCGAGGAGCGGGACGCTGCGTGCGTTGTCCGTGCCGCTGACCCCGGCGACGTTCGATGTGATGGAGCCGATCGATCCGGCAGCGGTGACGGCGATCGCCCAGAGGTCGGTTGTACGCCGCAGCGCAGCGCGAAGCATGAGGAGTTCGCCCGCGACGATGAACGCGTCCAGTGTGGCGGGCCAGGCCCACCGGCGGATGGGGGATGCGCCGAGCCCGTGCTGGCCGGCGACGTCGGCGAGGTGCGTGTAGGACAGCCAGAATGCTCCGGCTGTCAGGGCGACGATGACGGTGCCGGCCAGGCCGAGTGCGAGCTGCTCGGCGTCAACACGTTTCTTCGGCTGCCCTTCGGTGCGAGCGTCATCTCGTAGCTGCGGTGATGGCGTGGTGAGGTGCGGGGCGGTCAAGCGGGAAGCTCCTGGGGGTAGCTGTATGTGGCGTCTTTGCCGTCTCGGCCGTTGCACGTGCAGGTCAGCGCGGGACGGCAACGCTTGGGAAGTGCCGTCTCGGCGGGCAGCACCAGCGTCTTGTCCCGACTCGGGACAGGGAAGCGGCAGCTTCCGGTCCGGTTCTGTCCGGTGGGGGCTGCACCTGCCGGGACGGCTGCGTTGCGGTAGCGTCCCGGCGAGCAGGACTGTGACCTGCGGTGATACGGCGAGGACGCTAGGGACGGGGCAAGACGGATCTGGACGCCGCCCCCTTGGCTGGCTACACGTGCGGAGACGCGTGCGTTGCCGTCTTGCCCTCGGCTGCCGTCTTGCCGGCGTGTGCCCTGACCTGCGAGATCACGGCAGGGACGGCAAGTACGGCAAACCTGGGAGGTGGGGGTCAGCCTTCGCCACGACGGGCGTCGACTGGGTGGACGGTGGGGCAGTACCGTCGCCACGCGTCGAGGAACTTGTTGCGCATGTAGCCCTTGCGCTGCGACCGGTCGGCCATGCGCACGTTGCCGGGCCGGATGCCGTAGTCGCGCAGCATCCCGCTGAGTTCCCGGGAGGTCAGGCCGTAGCGCCCCCGCTCTCCCCACGGGGCTTCGGCGTCGGCGTTCAGGTAGTGCAGGAGGTCCTCGGTGGAGAGGCTGTCCGCCTCCCGCTGGGCGAAGAAGACCCGTCGGATGTCGGCGAGGATGCGCGCCCCGCTGGGGTGCTCGCCCTCGGCCGCCACCTCGGCGTCGACCATTCGCGCGCACGCGATCCGCGCAAGCCGCGGCCAGCGACCGCCTGCCAGGTCGGCGACGATCACCAGGGGTTCCCATGTGTCGGCAGCTCGGTCCTCGACCGGCATGTCCGGCTCCAGGCTCGCGGCGTCCTCCAGCAGCGGGAGGGCCCAGGTACGGATGCGGTCGCGCAGCTCGTGCAGGGCTGGGATGTCGCGTCGCGAGCGGAAGGGTTTGACCTTCTCACCCTCGGCCCTGCGGCGCATGCGGATGACGACCGACCGGTCCATGACCGTGTCCGGCAGGTCTCCGATGCCCGCGATGGCCGCCATGGCGAAGGTGGCGAACTTGTGCGGGGTGTGGTCGTTGCCCACGACCCGGGTGACGTACCGGCCGCGCTGGTGTCCGGCGTTGAGGAGACCACGTGTCTCCTCGTTCTTCTCCGCGACCTTGGGGCCGAAGATGGTGTCGGCCTCGTCCACCAGCAGCGTCGGCGGCTCTTCCTCGTTGATCGAGCGGAAGATGGCCGCTGGTGTGGTGTTGATGGTGAGCATCGGCTCGTGGACCGTCTCGGTCAGCACGTCCAGGAGCCGCGACTTCCCGCACCTCTTCGCAGGCCCCACCACTGCCAGCCGTGGGGCGTGCTGCCACGAGGGCTGGAGCTGCGTTGCCGCCACCCACAGGGTGATCGCGTCCAGCGCCTCGGATGAGGGCGGGATCACGAACTGGGCAATCTGGGCGCGAAGTTCGCCCAGCAGCTCCGAGCCCGGTGTCGGCTCCGCGTCGGGGATGGACTCCAGGCCCCTCGCCGGATCTGCCTCGCTGCCCCTGCCGTCGGCCGTACCGTCGTCCAGGTCCGCTATGGCACCGTCGGCTCGCGCGGTGCGCAGGTAGGTACCGGGCTGGCCGGGGATGGCTGTGGCGGGCCAGGCCGCTCGGGCAGGGGCGGAATAGAAGTCGGGGTTCTCGGGTTGCACTGGGCGGCTCCTCGTCTGGCGGTGTCGGGCTTGCACGCCCCTGCCGCCGGGTCGGTTCTCATGGGATTGCTGGGGAGTCTCGGGGCCTCCGGCGTTGCACCGCCGGAGGCTCTCCCTCTTCTCACGGGGGTTTCGGCACCGCGAGCGACCACGGACAGTACGTCCACGCCGTGCCACAGTCCAGCGTTTCTGTGTCAGCTCAGCGCAGAAGCGCCTGCGGTACGTCAGACGCTTTACGCTGCCAGGCCCAGCAGGGCCAACAGGTCTGTGGTCACTACCCGGTAGGCATTCCCGAGCCGAAGTACCTTGCACGGGTACTGGCCGCGCTTGGCCAGGTCGTACCCCTTGCTCCGGCCGAGCCCCAGCGCCCGGTTGCCGGTCTCCAGGTCAACAGCAGCAGGGAGCCTCAGAAGCTCCTCGCGGCTCATCCCCTTCGCTCGGCCCGCCTCTTCGTTCTCGCGCATGCGCACTCCATCCATGACTGAGCCCACGGCGAACGCGACCTCCGCGCCCGTCTCCAGGTCTTGGAATCAACCCTAAGCGAGCTAATGTGTCTCTATGACACAGCCCCGTAGTCACCATGGATCAAAGAAGGCCGACGACGAGGACGACGTCCCGGAGTGGGTGGACCAGGTCATGTCCACCGTGGCCGGCGAGGTCCGCAGACGACGGAAGGAACTTGGTTGGAGCGCACAGGACTTGGCCGACAAGTGCGAGGAGATCGGCCACCCGATCCCTCGCAATGTCATCGCCAATATGGAGTCAGGACGCCGCTCCAACCTGCCCTTGGTCGACGTCATCGTGCTAGCCGAAGCACTGAACACCCCGCCCATCTGCCTCGTCTATCCCGTCGGCTACGTCGACGACGTGCAGCGACTCCCGCTCCAGCACCCCACCACGTCGCTGGACGCGCTGCGCCGGTTCACCGGGGAGGAGACCGACCTCGGAGCGGACGACGACATGCTCCACTACTTCCGCGCCCACCACGCTGCCCAGGAGCGACTGCGCAGCGCGCAGATCGACGAGGAGCGTGCCCGCTACGACGCCGCAACCGCCCCGAACACCGGCCGGAAGGCCGAGGCCCTCCGCGCCCAAGCGCGCGCCGCCGAGGCGGCCGACGAGGCCAAGAGTCGCCTGCACAGAATCCGCGCCTTCATCCAGGAAGAGGGCGTCACGCCCCCGTTCCTCTGGCCCGACGTGGTCAGCGCTGTCGAAATGCCCGGGAGCGATCCCGACACGACCGAGGAGAATGATCTTTGAAGGGCTCCACCTACCGCCGCTGCTCCTGCCGCGACCCGAAAACCGGCAAGGAACTCGGCACCTCCTGCCCCAAGCGCAACAGCAGGAACCACTGCACCTACTCCATACGCCAGGAGCTCTCACCGCGAGAGGACGGCAGCCGCCGCTCCTTCGCCCGGGGCGGGTACGGCAGCCTCAAGGCGGCCCAGGCCGACCTTGACCACGTACGCGCCCTGCTCGGGCTCGCCGACTCGGACGACCCTGAGGGCACTGAACTCCTCGCCGAGATGCTGGCCGAGGTCAGCCGCGAACGCTCGCCCCTGCCCGATGTCGAAGAGACGCGGCGGCGTCTCAACGCCGGCCAGGACCTCATTGGCAGCCTGACCGTGGCCGAATGGCTCGATCGGTGGCTGTCCGGCAAGCGCATACGCAAGTCCGGCCTCAACCGCTACGAGACCGACATCCGCGTCCACCTGAAGCCGCGCATCGGCAACCGGCGTCTGGACCGGCTGCGCGTCAGCCACCTCAGCGAGATGTTCACGGACATCAGCGACGCCAACGCCCAGATCCTGGAGGACAACGCCCAGCGGCGAGCCGCGATCGACGAGTTGGCGACCGTGCCGTGGAAGGGCGTCGAGAACCGAGCCCGACGCAAGGCGATGAAGGCCGCGATCGACGAGATGCCGCCCTTCCGGCGCATCACCGGCCCCGCCACTCGTCAGCACGTCAAGGCGACCCTTCGCGCGGCCCTGAACGACGCGATCGGTCAGCAGGTCATCACCTTCAACCCCGCCGCCCATGTCGAGATCGACCCCGTGCGCAAGCCGAAGGCGCTCGTGTGGACGGACGAGCGGGTCGCCAAGTGGGAGCAGACGGGCGAGAAACCGTCGCCCGTGATGGTCTGGACGCCGCAGCAGGCCGGTGCCTTCCTCGACTTCGTCGCCGAAGACCGGCTGTACGCGATGTGGCACCTGATCGCCTTCCGCGGCCTGCGCCGTGGCGAGGCGTGCGGGCAGCCGTGGTCGGAGACGAACCTCGACACCCACTCGCTCACCGTCTCATCCCAACTCGTTCAGGACGGCTGGGAGATCGAGGCATCCGATCCCAAGACCGACAGCGGCTACCGCGTGGTCGCGCTCGACGACGACACCGTCAACGTCCTGAAGCGCCACCGTGAACGCCAGACCGCAGCCCGCGAGGAGTGGGGTTCGGCCTGGGTGGACACCGGCCACGTCTTCACACAGGAAAACGGCTCCTGGCTCCACCCCGGCAAGGTGACCGACCTCTTCGAGCGCCTTGTCGCCGCCTCCGGCCTCCCGCCGATCCGCCTGCACGATCTGCGCCACGGCGCGGCCACCCTCATGCTCGCTGCCGACATCGACATCAAGATCGTGTCGGACACGCTCGGGCACAGCGACACCCGGATCACGCGGGACATCTACCAGAGCGTCCTGCCACAGGTCGGCAGGAGCGCCGCCGAGGCGACCGCGAAGCTGGTCCCCCTTCAGCGCAAGGCCGAGGCGGAAAAGGCCGCACGCAAGGCGGCGAAGAAAGAGAAGGCCAAGAAGGCCACAGCCAAGAACTCCGGCAAGGCTAAGGGACGCAAGCCGACGGACAAGGCGAAAGCCCAGGCCAAGGCGGACAAGAAGGCCAAGCGCCGGGCGCCCAAGAGGTAGGTCCCCGAGCGGCTCCGCTCACGCATCGCTCACGCAAGCAAAGTCACGGCACCCCAGCCACGTACCCCGCCACGCCCCGAGCAACAGAAAACCCCAGGTCACGGGCAATGTGACCTGGGGTTTCGCTGAGCCGCTTTCGGGATTCGAACCCGAGACCTACGCATTACGAGTGCGTTGCTCTGGCCATCTGAGCTAAAGCGGCGTGCTGCGTGCACCTAGGGTGCGGTCGGCAACGTCGGTAAGTCTACACAGTTTCCGGGGGTGCTTCGTACCGGCCCCGGGGAGGGGGGCCGGAACCGAAGCAGGGGGCTACGAGCAGCGCTTGCCGGCGGGCGGTGGGGTGCCGTGGAGGAGGTAGGTGTCGATGGTGGAGTCGACGCAGGTGCTGCCGCGGAGGTAGGCGGTGTGGCCGTCGCCGGCGTAGGTCAGCAGGTGGCCGGAGGAGAGCTGGCGGGCCAGGGACTGGGCCCAGCGGTAGGGGGTGGCCGGGTCGCGGGTGGTGCCGACGACCACGATCGGGGCCGCGCCCTGGGCCGTGATGCGGTGGGGCTCGCCCGTGGCCCGCACCGGCCAGTACGCGCAGTTCAGCGAGGTCCAGGCCAGGGCCTCGCCGAAGACCGGGGACGCCTTCTCGAACGCGGGCTGCGCCTGCCGCAACTGCCGGGGGCCGGTGAAGGCGGGCGGCAGGTCCAGGCAGTTCACGGCGTTGTTGGCCATCATCAGGTTGCTGTAGTGGCCGTTCGCGTCGCGCTCGTAGTAGCTGTCGGAGAGGGCGAGCAGCGCCGCGCCGTCGCCCTTCATCGCCGCGGCCAGCGCCGCGCGCAGCCGGCCCCAGGCGCCCTCGTCGTACATCGCCGCGATCACCCCGGTGGTGGCCAGCGCCTCGCCCAGTTCGCGGTCGCCGCCCGTCGGGACGGGGTGGCCGTCCAGCCGGTGGAAGAAGGCTTCGAGGTGACCGGCGGCCTGCCCCGGCGTCGTACCCCTGCCGCCGAGCGGGCAGTCCGCGCGGCGCAGGCAGTCCGCGGTGAACGCCTGGAACGCCGTCTCGAAGCCCTCGGCCTGCTCCAGGTTCACCGTGCGGGAGTCCAGGGAGGGGTCCAGGGCGCCGTCCAAAACCATGCGGCCCACCCGGCCCGGGAAGAGGCCGGCGTAGGTCGCCCCGAGGAAGGTGCCGTACGAGGCCCCCACGTAGTTCAGCTTCGGGTCGCCGAGCGCCGCGCGGAGGATGTCCATGTCCCGGGCCACCTCGACGGTGGAGACGTGCCGCAGCAGCCGCGCCGAGTGCGCCCCGCATGCCTGCGCGAACTTCTTGTCCGCCGCGACCGCCGCGTCCTGCTCGGCCTGGTCGTCCGGGGTCACGTCGGTCCCCGTGTACGTGTCCATCAGGCCGTCGTCGAGGCACTCGACGGGCTCGCTGCGGGCGACGCCGCGCGGGTCCATCGCCACCATGTCGTAGCGGGCGCGGACCTCGGCGGGGTAGCCGACACCGGCGTACTGCTGGAGGTAGCCCACCGCCGAGCCGCCCGGACCGCCCGGGTTGACCAGCAGCGAACCGAGCGGCTTGCCGCTGCCGGTGGCGGCCTTGCGGGTCACCGCGAGCCGTACGTCGCCCGCGCCCGGCCGGTCGTAGTCCAGTGGCGCCTTCATGGTGGCGCACTGGAAGCCCGGTACGCCGCAGTCGCGCCACGTCAGCCGCTGCGTGTAGTACGGCGCCAGCGCCGCCGGGGTCGCGCGCGGCAGCGGGGCCAGGACGGGGGCGGCCGCCGCGTCGGTCCGCGTCGACGCCGCCGGCGACGGACCGGCCGAGCCGCCGGGGGAGCACGCGGCCACGAGGAGGGCTGCGGTCACCAGGGCGGCGGCCGCGAGCCGGGAGCGGGCCGCGGGGCGCCCGCCGCCGGGCCGGGAGGGAGAGGTCCTGGTCTGCATCAGGCGAGGGTAACGGTGGGCGACGCGCCGGACGCGGCGAGTTCGGATTGTCGCCCCGTACGAGGTACGCGCCGGGGAACCGGCGTCCGGAAGGGCATCTCAGCCCGCCCGCAGCGCCATCGTCATCGCCTCCACCGCCAGCAGCGGCGCCACGTTGCGGTCCAGGGCCTCGCGGCACGCGGCGATCGCCTCGATGCGGCGCAGGGTGGACTCCGGGGAGCTGCCGCGGGCCAGCCGGTCCAGCGCGTCCTGCGCGTCGGCGTTGGCGATCGCCACGCGGGAGCCGAGCTGGAGGGCGAGGACGTCGCGGTAGAAGGTGGTGAGGTCGCCGAGGGCCACGTCCAGGCTGTCGCGCTGGGTACGGGTCCTGCGGCGCTTCTGCATGTCCTCCAGGTCCTTCATCACGCCCGCCGTGCCGCGCGGCAGCCGGCCGCCCTGGACCGCGCCGAGCGCCGCCTTCAGCTCCTCGGCCTCCCTGCCGTCCATCTCCTCGGCGAGCTGCTTGGCGTCCTCGGCGGCCGCGTCGACCAGGTCCTGGGCGGCCTTGAGGCAGGCACCGACCTCGTCCAGGCGCAGCGGGAGCTTCAGGACGGCGGCGCGGCGCTCGCGCGCCGCCGGGTCGGTGGCCAGGCGCCGGGCACGGTCCACGTGCCCCTGGGTGGCGCGGGCGGCGGCGGCCGCGGCCTCGGGTTCGACGCCGTCGCGTCGTACGAGCATGTCGGCGACCGCCTCCACCGAGGGCGTGCGCAGGTTCAGGTGGCGGCAGCGGGAGCGGATGGTCGGCAGGACGTCCTCGACGGAGGGGGCGCACAGCAGCCAGACCGTGCGGGGGGCGGGCTCCTCGACGGCCTTGAGCACGGCGTTCGCCGACTTCTCGTTCAGCCGCTCGGCGTCCTCGACCAGGATGATCTGCCAGCGGCCGGTGGCCGGGGCGGTGTACGACTTGCGGACCGTGTCGCGCATGTCCTTCACCAGGATCTCGGCGCCGACCGCGGCGACCGTGGTGACGTCCGCGTGGGTGCCGAGCAGCGCGGTGTGGCAGCCGTCGCAGAATCCGCAGCCGGGAGCGCCGCCGAGGGCGCGGTCGGGGCTCACGCACTGCAGGGCGGCGGCGAAGGACCGCGCCGCCTGGTTGCGGCCCGCGCCGGGCGGGCCGGTGAACAGCCACGCGTGCGTCATCCGGGACGCCTCCGGCAGCGGTTCGTCCGCCGCGGCGGCGGTGACCTGGGCGTCGGCGTCCCGGGCGGCGGCGTCCAGCACCGCGCTCACCTTCTCCTGCCCGACGAGGTCGTCCCACACGCTCATGGGTCACGCCGCCCTTCCGTCACATTCCGCGTCCCGGCCTCCATTGTGCGGGTGGGGTCCGACAACGGGGGCATCCGCCGCCGCCGCCACCCCCGGTGCCACGCCCACGCCTCCCCCAGCGCCACCCCCACGCCTCCCCCGAAGCCGAACGGCGCCCGTCCCTGCTCCGGCAGGACGCGAGCGCCGCTCTGGACGGACCCGGGATCAGCCCCGGCGGCCTCCGCGGGGCCCGTCCTCGTCGTCGTACGACCCCAGCAGTTCGTCCGCCAGCGACGGCAGGTCGTCCAGCGGGGTCTCCTCCGCCCAGTCCGGGCGCGGGCGGCGGCGGGCGCCGTCGGTGCCGGGCCGGGGCATCTCACGGGTGCGGTCCTCGGAGCCGTCGGGGCCCGCGGTCCGCTCGTCGCGGAAGAAGCCGCGCGGCATCCGGTCCGCCGGGGCCTCGTCGCGCACGGGCGGCAGCACGGCCGTCTCGTCCATGCTCAACTGCGGCAGTACGGCGGTCTCGTCGGCGGCGCCGGAGGGCACCTGTGGCAGCACCGCCGTCTCGTCCGCGGCGCCCGCGACGGCGGGCGGCTGAGGCAGCTCGGCGGTCGTCTCGGCCTCGGAGACGGAGTTCCGGGTGTCCCGGGCGTCCCGGGTGTCCCGGGCGTCCCGGGTGTCCTGGGCGTCGCGGTCGTCCTGGGGTTCCCGGGTGTCCCGGGTGTCCCAGCCGGACGGCTCGTCCCGGTCCGGCGAGACGATCGGCGTGGGCACCGTCTCCTCCGCACCCGGCCCCGGCGACACCACCGGAGTGGCCACGGTGACCGCGTCCGAGGTCACACCCGGGGCCTTCGGCTGGGGGCTGCCGGACCTGCGGGCCGCCACGTCGGCCGCGGCCGCGGCCTCCGCCGCCTGACGGCGGGCCTCCTCGGCACGGAGCAGCGCCTCCTCCGCCTTGCGCTGCGCCTCCAGACGCCGGGCCTCCTCCTCGGCCCGCGCCTTGGCCTGCCGGGCCTCCTCCTCGGCGCGGAGCCGGGCCTGGCGGGCCTCCTCCTCCGCGCGGAGCCGGGCCTCTTCCTCGGCCTGCTTGCGGCGGCGCTCCTCCTCGGCCTTGCGGCGCGCCTCCTCCTCGGCGCGGGCCTTCTCCTCGGCGAGCAGCCGCTGCCGCTCCTCCTCCGCGCGCCGGGCTGCCTCGGCCGCCCGCTGCCGGGCCTCCTCTGCCTGCCGCTCGGCCTCGCGGCGCTGCGCCTCCTCCAGCTCGCGGCGCTTGCGCTCCTCCTCCTCGGCGCGCAGCCGGGCCAGCTCCTCCTGGCGCTCGCGCTCCAGGCGCTCCTCCTCGGCCTTGCGCGCGGCCTCTTCCTCGGCCTTGCGGCGGGCCTCCTCCTCGGCCTTCCTGCGCGCCTCCTCCCGGGCCTCGATCTCGGCCTGGGACAGCGGCAGCACGGTGTCGAGGCGGTGCCGGATGACGGTGGTGACGGCCTCGGGCTCCTGCCCGGCGTCAACCACCAGGTAGCGGCCGGGGTCGGCGGCGGCGAGGGTGAGGAAACCGGCCCGCACGCGCGCGTGGAACTCCGCGGGCTCCGACTCGAGCCGGTCCGGCGCCTCGGTGAACCGCTCGCGGGCGGCCTCCGGGGAGACGTCCAGCAGCACGGTGAGGTGCGGCACCAGCCCGTCGGTCGCCCAGCGGTTGATGCGGGCGATCTCGGTCGGGGACAGATCGCGCCCCGCGCCCTGGTAGGCGACGGAGGAGTCGATGTAGCGGTCGGAGATCACCACCGCGCCGCGCTCCAGGGCGGGGCGGACGACGGTGTCGACGTGCTCGGCGCGGTCCGCGGCGTACAGCAGCGCCTCCGCGCGGTGGGACAGGCCCGCCGAGGAGACGTCCAGCAGGATCGAGCGCAGCCGCTTGCCCACGGGGGTGGCCCCCGGCTCGCGGGTGAGCACGACCTCGTGGCCCTTGGCGCGGATCCACTCGGCGAGGGCCTCGGCCTGGGTGGACTTGCCGGCGCCGTCGCCGCCCTCCAGGGCGATGAAGAAACCGCTCGCGGCCGGTGTCTCGACCGGGTCGTCGCCGCCGAGCAGCGCGTCCTTGAGGTCCTGGCGCAGCGGGATGCCGGAACGGTCGTCGACCTTGGCGAGCACCAGCGCGGCCACCGGCAGCAGCAGCGCGCCGACCAGCATCAGCGTGAACGAGGCGCCGCCGTGCGCGAACACGAACCGGCCGTTCTCCAGCCGGTGCCGGCCGATGAGGCCGGCGACCACCGGGGCGATCACCGCGCCGAACGCTATGAAGACGCGGACGACGGCCTGGAGGTGCTCGGTGACGCGGGCCCTGCGGTAGTCCTCGGTCTCCTGGTCCAGCAGGGCGTGCCCGGTGTTGGCCGCGATGCCCGCGGCGAGACCCGCCAGGGTGACGATCAGCAGCACCGTGGTGACGTCCGGGACCAGCCCGGCGGCCAGCAGCGCGACGCCGGTGAAGGCGATCGCCAGGGACAGCAGCCGGCGCCGGGACAGCGAGGGCAGCAGCGCGGGGGCCGTGCGGATGCCGACGGCGACGCCGCCGGTCAGGCCCAGGACCAGCAGGCCGTACAGGGCCGGGCCGCCGCCCAGGTCGGTCGCGTGCAGCACGCACACGGAGACGGCGGCCGCGATGGCGCCGGCCACGGCGGCGCAGGCGGGGACGAGCAGCGGGATCGCGCCCGTGCGCCCCTTGTCGACACCGGCGCCGGTGCGCGGGCGGCGCAGGCCCTCCAGCGGGGACCGCGCGCGCGGGGTGCGCGTGTCGGGCAGCTCCAGGAAGGTCAGCAGGGAGAGCGAGGCGGCGAACAGGCCCGCCGCCACGTACGACGCGAGGGCCGCGTGGTGCTGGTCGAACCAGGGCACGCCGGTGCCCAGCAGGTTGTTGAGCAGGGCGGCGACGACCAGGGCGGCGGCCGCCAGCGGTACGGCGAGGAAGCCGGTGCGCAGCGCGAGGCGGCGCAGCGCGTCCATGTGGTCCGGCAGCGGCCGCACGGTCGCGCCCTCCGGCGGCGGGGCGGGCAGCAGGGCCGGGGCGGCGCTCTCGCGGCACACCGTCCACAGCCGCTCGGCGACACCGGTGACGAAGGCGGTGACCAGCAGCACGGCCGGCGCGTTCGCCGGCGACCAGTCGATCCACAGGGGGGCCACGATCAGCAGCGCGGCACGCAGACCGTCGGCGCCGACCATGGTCCAGCGGCGGTCGAGCGGGCCCTCCGGGGCGGTGAGCGTGTTCAGCGGGCCGAGCAGGACCGCGCCGAAGAGCAGCGCGGCGAGGCCCCGGGCCGCGAAGACCGTCGCGACCGCGAACGCCACGCCCCGGTAGCCGCCGCCGAACGCTCCCTGGGCGATCGCCGCCTGGAGGACGAGTACGACCAGGACCAGGAGGGCGAGGGTGTCGCCGACACCGCTCACCAGCTGCGCGCTCCACAGGCGCCGCAACTGCGGTCGGCGCAACAGGGAACGTACGGCGCGCTCGCGGGAGTCCGCGACCAGGGCGTCGTCCGGTTCTGGAGTGTGGGCCGTTGGCTGCTCGGCTCGCGTCATGCGTTCAGCCTATCCGCAGCCACCGACACCACACCCCGCACTCCTGGCATGCGCACGCCCCGACACCAAAGTGATGCCGGGGCGTGCGTGGGGCGCAAGGGAGTGGCGTGGCGCTCTCCGCGAAGGCTGGCGGCCGTCAGTCCTCCGACTTGGCCGCCGTCGCCTTCTTGGCGGTCGTCTTCTTGGCCGTCGTCTTCTTGGCGGCGCTCGCCGTCGTCTTCTTCGCCGCGGTCTTCTTGGCGGCGGTCTTCTTGGCCGGGGCGGTCTTCTTGGCCGCCGCCTTCTTCGCGGTCTTCTTGGCCGGAGCCTTCGCGCGCTTCTCGGCGAGGAGCTCGAAGCCGCGCTCCGGGGTGATCGTCTCGACACTGTCGCCGGAGCGCAGGGTCGCGTTGGTCTCGCCGTCGGTGACGTACGGCCCGAAGCGGCCGTCCTTGACCACGACCGGCTTCTGGGAGACCGGGTCCTCGCCCAGTTCCTTCAGCGGCGGCTTGGCGGCGGCCCGCCCACGCTGCTTCGGCTGGGCGTAGATCGCCTGGGCCTCCTCCAGCGTGATCGTGAAGATCTGGTCCTCGGCCTGGAGCGAGCGCGAGTCCGTGCCCTTCTTCAGGTACGGGCCGTACCGGCCGTTCTGCGCGGTGATCTCCTGGCCGTCGGCGTCGGTGCCGACGACACGCGGCAGGGACATCAGCTTCAGCGCGTCCTCCAGCGTCACCGTGTCCAGCGCCATGGACTTGAAGAGGGAGGCGGTGCGCGGCTTGACCGCGTTCTTGCCGGTCTTCGGGGTGCCCTCGGGGAGGATCTCGGTGACGTAGGGGCCGTAGCGGCCGTCCTTGGCCACGATGGGGTGGCCGCTCTGCGGGTCGGTGCCCAGCTCGAAGTCGCCGCTCGGCCTGGCCAGCAGTTCCTCGGCCAGCTCGACGGACAGCTCGTCCGGCGCCAGGTCCTCCGGGATGTCGGCGCGCTGGTGCTGCTCGCTGTCCTTCTCGCCGCGCTCGATGTACGGCCCGTAGCGGCCGACGCGCAGCACGATGCCGTCGCCCACCGGGAACGAGGACACCTCGCGGGCGTCGATCGCGCCGAGGTCGGTGACCAGTTCCTTCAGGCCGCCGAGGTGGTCCCCGTCGCCGTTGCCCGCGTCGGCCGCCGCGCCGGTGACGCTGCCCTCGCCGAAGTAGAAGCGCTTCAGCCACGGCACGGCCTGGGCCTCGCCGCGGGCGATGCGGTCGAGGTCGTCCTCCATCTTGGCGGTGAAGTCGTAGTCGACCAGCCGGCCGAAGTGCTTCTCCAGAAGGTTTACGACGGCGAAGGACAGGAAGGACGGCACGAGCGCCGTGCCCTTCTTGAAGACATACCCGCGATCGAGGATGGTGCCGATGATCGACGCATAGGTCGACGGGCGGCCGATCTCGCGCTCTTCCAGCTCCTTGACCAGGGAGGCCTCGGTGTAACGGGCCGGCGGCTTGGTGGCGTGGCCGTCGACCGTGATCTCCTCGGCGGACAGCGCGTCGCCCTCGGCGACCTGCGGCAGCCGGCGCTCGCGGTCGTCCAGCTCGGCGTTCGGGTCGTCGGCGCCCTCGACGTAGGCCTTGAGGAAGCCGTGGAAGGTGATCGTCTTGCCGGAGGCGCTGAACTCCACGTCCCGGCCGTCGGCGGCGGCGCCGCCGATCTTCACGGTCACGCTGTTGCCGGTCGCGTCCTTCATCTGGGAGGCGACGGTCCGCTTCCAGATCAGCTCGTACAGCCTGAACTGATCGCCGGTCAGGCCGGTCTCCGCGGGCGTGCGGAAACGGTCACCCGAGGGCCGGATCGCCTCGTGCGCCTCCTGCGCGTTCTTCACCTTCGCCGCGTACGTACGCGGCTGCGGGGGCAGGTAGTCGGCGCCGTACAGCTGCGTGACCTGGGCGCGGGCGGCCGTGATGGCGGTCTCGCTCAGCGTCGTGGAGTCCGTACGCATGTACGTGATGTAGCCGTTCTCGTACAGCTTCTGGGCGATCTGCATGGTCGCCTTGGCGCCGAAGCCGAGCTTGCGGCTGGCCTCCTGCTGGAGCGTCGTCGTACGGAACGGCGCGTACGGCGAGCGGCGGTACGGCTTCGACTCCACCGAGCGGACGGAGAAGCGGGTGTTCTCCAGGGCGGCGGCGAGCGCGCGGGCGGTCGCCTCGTCCAGGTGCAGGATGTTCGCGGTCTTCGGCTGCCCCAGGGAGTCGAAGTCACGGCCCTGTGCGACGCGCCGTCCGTCGACGGTCTGGAGGCGCGCGACCAGCGTGGAGGGGTCCGAGGGGTCGCCCGCGCGGCCGGTGCCGAAGGTGCCGGTGAGGTCCCAGTACTCGGCGGAGCGGAAGGCGATGCGCTCGCGTTCCCGCTCGACCACGAGCCGGGTCGCGACGGACTGCACGCGGCCGGCCGACAGCCGGGGCATGACCTTCTTCCACAGCACCGGGGAGACCTCGTAGCCGTAGAGGCGGTCGAGGATGCGGCGGGTCTCCTGGGCGTCGACCAGCTTCTGGTTGAGCTGGCGCGGGTTGGCGACGGCCTCGCGGATCGCGTCCTTGGTGATCTCGTGGAAGACCATCCGCTTGACCGGGATCTTCGGCTTCAGGACCTCCTGGAGGTGCCAGGCGATGGCCTCGCCCTCCCGGTCCTCATCGGTGGCCAGGAAGAGTTCGTCGGAGTCCTTCAGCAGGTCCTTGAGCTTCTTGACCTGTGCCTTCTTGTCCGCGTTGACCACGTAGACGGGCTGGAAGTCGTGTTCGACGTCCACGCCGAGGCGGCGCACCTCGCCGGTGTACTTCTCGGGCACCTCGGCGGCGCCGTTGGGAAGGTCACGGATGTGCCCGACGCTCGCTTCGACTACGTAGCCGGGGCCGAGGTAGCCCTTGATCGTCTTCGCCTTGGCAGGCGACTCGACGATGACGAGTCGGCGGCCGCCCTGTGCGGTCTCGCTGGTCGGGGACAACTTCGCTCTTCTCTCCGGTCGACGCTATGGCCTCCCCAGGCCTTGGTCCCGGGGTCGCAGGCGTACTGCTGGCACGTGTGACGCTGCGGAGTGTGACGGTACATCCCGCCCCCGTGTCAAACGGGAAAAGCCCACAACGGCCACTCGAACGGTAACCCGACTACCGGCATTCCTGCCGCCCGGAGTACCGGGTACCCCTTACGGGGCTGTCCGGAGCGCGGTGCTCCTCTTACTCCGGCGGCCCTCCCGCAAAAGGACGCCCGCCGACGTCAGAGGCGGGTGAGGCAGCAGCCGCCGAGGGCCGGCGCGAGGGCTTCGGCCAGGCTCGCGAGGGTGGCCGATGCGACCCGGTTCACACCGAGGGCCACCGCCGCGCCGCGCCGCAGCCGGGTCCCATTCCACCCCGGAAGGGCCCCTCCGAACAGGGCGAACACCACCCCCACGAAGATCGTCGGCCCTCGTTCCATCGTCCCCCGCCCCTTCCGGCTCCACCCAGCGCGGCGAGAGTGACACGCACGGGCGACGCCCGGACGACATCGAGATGAACGAGAGCCCCGGGGCCCGGCGACCGGCGCGGGCGAGGCAAGCGGGGCCCTGCCTCGGGCAGCCCAAGAACCGGTCCACATATTTTTCCGGCCGTTTTGCGATACGGGGGGCGCGGAAGTGTGGCGGGGCAACGATCGGGGGTGGCTGGGGGAGGCCCCGGCCACCCGCCCCGCGTCCGCAGGCGCTCCCGTTCCTCAGCCCACCGGCTCCAGGAAGCCCTGTTCCACCAGCAGCCGGATCTGGGCGGGGGTCTGGTCGCGCAGGCGTACCGAGTCCTCGCCCATCAGCTGGGCGATGGCGTCCAGGATGCGGCCCGCGCTCAGCGTGCCGTCGCACACGCCCGCGAACCCGGCGCCGACCGTGTCCACCTTGGTGGCCCGGCGCATGCCGCGGTGCTGGCGCAGCACCACGTGCTCCGGGTCCTCGGCGCCGGGCAGCCCGACCTGTTCCTGCACCACCTCGCCGACCAGCCGGAAGTGGTGGCCGAGCAGCGCCGCGTCGTCGTGCTCGCGGAGGTAGTCGAGGCGCTCGAAGTGCGCCCGGATGGTGTCCCCGAGGGGCTGCTCGACCGGGTGCGGCCACTCCTCCACCGTGATGGAGGGCTCGGTGGAGCCCGTCCGGCGCAGGGTGATCCAGCCGAAGCCGACCGCCTTGACCTTGCGCGCCTCGAACTCGTCGAGCCAGGCGTCGTACCGCGCCTGGTACTCCGCCGGGTCCCCGCGGTGGTCCCCGGCGTCCCTCAGCCACAGCTCGGCGTACTGCGTGACGTCCTGCACCTCGCGCTGCACGATCCAGGCATCGCACCCGCGCGGCACCCACGACCTGAGTCTGTCCTGCCAGTCCTCCCCTGCCACGTGCTGCCAGTTGGCGAGGAACTGCGCGAACCCGCCCTCGGTCAGCCGTTCCCCCGCCTGCTGAACGAGCGAGCGGCACAGATCGTCCCCGCCCATGCCGCCGTCGCGGTAGGTGAGCCGGGCGCCGGGAGAGATCACGAAGGGCGGGTTGGAGACGATCAGGTCGAACTTCTCGTCGTCGCGCACCGGTTCGAACAGCGAGCCCTCGCGCAGCTCGGCGGCGGGCGCGCCGGAGAGGGCCAGCGTGAGCGCGGTGATGTGCAGCGCGCGGGGGTTGAGGTCGGTCGCCGTCACGCGCGTGGCGTGCCGGGAGGCGTGCAGCGCCTGGATGCCGGAGCCGGTGCCGAGGTCCAGGGCGGCGGCGACGGGGGTGCGCACGGTGATGCCGGCGAGCGTGGTGGAGGCGCCGCCGACGCCCAGCACGACGCCCTCGGCGCGCTGGCCGATGCCGCCCGCGCCGCCGACCGCGCACCCCAGGTCGGACACGATGAACCAGTCCTCGCCGCCGGGACCGCCGTACGGCCGTACGTCCACGGTGGCGGCCACCTCGTCGCCGCCCACCCGCACGAGCCACCCGGCCTCGACGGCCTCCTCGGCCGGGAGCACGGCGGCCACCCGCGCGCGCGGCACGGGCTGCTGGAGCAGGAAGAGCCGTACGAGGGTCTCCAGCGGCGTGTCGCCACGGGTCGCCCGCAGCGCGGGCACGGTCTCGCTGCGGGCCAGCGCCGCGTACGCGGGGGCGCCGAGCAGTTCGAGCAGGCCGTCGGCGGTGAAGGAGGCGGCCAGCAGCGCGTCCCGCAGCCGCGCGGCGGCCTCGGGACGGTCGGCGGCGGGCAGGGGCGCGGGTCCGGAGTCAGTCACTGTCCCATTGTGTCCCGGACGGGCCGCAGGGGACGGCCGCACACAGCCGCCCCCGTCACGCGTCAGGCGCTGGTCAGCCCGCCGCGGAACCCGCGGACGGCGACGACGACGCCGAGGAGGCGACCTTCTTGCAGCTGGGCTGCTGGGCGATGGCGTCCTGGACCTCGCCCTGCTGGAGGTTCTTCAGGGACTCGGTGCCGCTCTGGTGCTTCTTCTCCAGCTCGGTCATCTGCTGGGCGACGTCGTGCAGCCCGGAGGCGAACTTCGCCTGGTCCTTGGTGTTCAGGTCGTCGACCTGCTTCTTCAGGTCGGCGTAGGAGGTCGAGAGGCTGTTGAAGCTCTTCACGACATCGCTGAGCCGCTTGGCGCCGCCGGAGACCCCGGGGGGCGCGCCGGCCTCGTTGACGGCGGTCGCGATCGCCTTGTAGCCGTCGGCCATGTCCTGGAAGGCCTTGGAGTCGGTCTTCTGGAGCGTCTCGGGCTTGGCGGTGTCGGCGGCCGTCGTGGAGATCGCCGCGTTCGCCGCCTTGATCTTCGCGTCCTGCGCGGGCACGGCGTCGCACACCGACTTGGCCCACGCGACCAGCTTGGGGTCGGGCCCCTTGGGGGCGCTGTTGCTGCTGCATCCCGACAGCGCCACCACCAGTACCGCACCGCCGGACAGTGCGGCCGCGAGCTTCTTGTTCACCGGATTGGTCCCTTCCATGGCTCTCGGGCCCCGGACCCTACACGGCGGACGCACACCCTCCCCACACCGATCGCCCCGTAGGTACCTTTTATTACTTTTGCGCGAGAGAAGGCTCACGACTGGGCCGTACCCCGCACACGCGAACGGGCGGGCGGCGCGTCTCCCGGACGCGCCGCCCGCCCGCCCTTCGCGCGAAGCGGCTCCCGAAACCTACGAAACGACCGCCGCGTCAGCCGAGTTGGCGACCCGGTCGGCGCTCTCCTCGTCGTCACCGACGGCGATGCCGCGCCGCTTGGAGACGTACACGGCCGTGCCGATCACCAGCAGGGCGAGGATCGCGACCCCGATCCGCACGCCGAGGTTCTTGTCCTGGCCGTAGGAGAACTTGATCACCGCGGGCGCGATGAGCAGCGAGACCAGGTTCATGACCTTCAGCAGCGGGTTGATCGCCGGTCCCGCGGTGTCCTTGAAGGGGTCGCCGACCGTGTCGCCGATCACCGTGGCCGCGTGGGCCTCGCTGCCCTTGCCGCCGTGATGGCCGTCCTCCACCAGCTTCTTGGCGTTGTCCCAGGCGCCGCCGGAGTTGGCGAGGAACACCGCCATCAGCGTGCCCGCGCCGATCGCGCCGGCGAGGTAGGAACCGAGCGAGCCGACGCCGAGCGTGAACCCGACGAAGATCGGCGCCATCACCGCGAGCAGACCGGGCGTGGCCAGCTCCCGCAGGGCGTCCTTGGTGCAGATGTCGACGACCTTGCCGTACTCGGGCTTCTCCGTGAAGTCCATGATCCCGGGCTTCTCGCGGAACTGCCGCCGCACCTCGAACACCACCGATCCCGCCGACCGCGACACGGCGTTGATGGCCAGTCCGGAGAAGAGGAAGACGACCGCGGCGCCCGCGATGAGGCCGACCAGGTTGTTGGGCTGCGAGATGTCCAGGGACAGGCTCAGCGGCGCGCCGGGCCCGGTGAGCTTCTCCCCGACGTCCTGCACGTTGGTGGTGATCGCGTCGCGGTACGACCCGAAGAGCGCCGACGCCGCGAGCACGGCGGTGGCGATCGCGATGCCCTTGGTGATCGCCTTGGTGGTGTTGCCGACGGCGTCCAGGTTGGTGAGCACCTGCGCGCCCGCGCCCTGCACGTCGCCGGACATCTCGGCGATGCCCTGCGCGTTGTCGGAGACCGGCCCGAAGGTGTCCATGGCGACGATCACGCCGACCGTGGTCAGCAGGCCGGTGCCGGCCAGCGCGACCGCGAACAGCGCGAGCATGATCGACGTGCCGCCGAGCAGGAACGCGCCGTACACGCCGAGCCCGATGAGCAGCGCGGTGTAGACGGCGGACTCCAGGCCGACCGAGATGCCGGAGAGCACGACGGTGGCGGGGCCGGTGAGCGACGTCTTGCCGATGTCGCGGACCGGGCGCCGGGTGGTCTCGGTGAAGTAGCCGGTCAACTGCTGGATGACGGCGGCCAGCAGGATGCCGATGGCCACCGCGATCAGGGCGAGGATCCGCGGGTCGCCGCTCTTGGCCTTGATCGCCGTGTCCGTCACCCCGCCGAGGCCGGCGTAGCTCGACGGCAGGTAGACGAAGACCGCGATCGCGACCAGCACGAGGGAGATCACCGCGGAGACGAAGAAGCCGCGGTTGATCGCGGTCATGCCGCTGCGGTCGCTGCGCCGGGGGGCGACCGCGAAGATGCCGATCATCGCGGTGATCACGCCGATGGCGGGCACCAGCAGCGGGAAGGCGAGCCCGGAGTCGCCGAAGGCGGCCTTGCCGAGGATCAGCGCGGCCACCAGGGTGACGGCGTACGACTCGAAGAGGTCGGCCGCCATGCCCGCGCAGTCGCCGACGTTGTCGCCCACGTTGTCGGCGATGGTGGCGGCATTGCGCGGGTCGTCCTCCGGAATGCCCTGCTCGACCTTGCCGACCAGGTCGGCGCCGACGTCGGCGGCCTTGGTGAAGATGCCTCCGCCGACACGCATGAACATGGCGATCAGGGCTGCGCCGAGGCCGAAGCCCTCGAGGACCTTCGGCGCGTCGGCGGCGTAGACCAGCACCACACAGGAGGCGCCCAGCAGGCCGAGGCCCACCGTGAACATGCCGACGACGCCGCCCGTGCGAAATGCGATCTTCATCGCGGTGTGCGAGACGGTGGTGAGATCCTTTTCCGGTTCGCCCTTGGCCGGGGTCGCTTCCCGGGCCGCGGCTGCGACCCGCACATTGCTCCGTACGGCGAGCCACATGCCGATATAACCGGTGGCGGCCGAGAACACCGCGCCGATCAGGAAGAACACCGAACGCCCGGCACGCTGATTCCAGTCGTCCGCGGGCAGCAGCAGAAGCAGGAAGAAGACGACGACGGCGAATACGCCGAGCGTGCGCAACTGCCGGGCGAGATACGCCTTGGCGCCTTCCTGTACCGCTTCGGCGATCTTCTTCATGCTGTCGGTGCCCTCGCCCGCGGCGAGTACCTGGCGCACCAGGATCCCCGCGACCACCAGCGCGGCGAGGGCTACCGCCGCGATGACGGCCACGATGGCCCTGTTGCCGTTGGTGAGCACCGCGGCTGCGAGGTATGTGGGGTGGTCCAACTCAGAGGGGTAAGAAAGCCCCGCCATTCGTCCTCCTTGACGCTTGGGCTGAGCTCAAGATGTGGACGGATTGTAGGTACCCCTGAGTGATGCCAAAAGAGCACGGTAAACAGAATTGGCCCGCACGCTATGATCAGCGAACCCGAAAGAGGTAATGCCTCAAAGGCATTGACGACCACCGTCGATCTCATTGAATCTTGATCGAATGATCGGGCTATTGATCGTGAATTCCTTCACTATTTCCGGGGACCGCTGGAAAAGACCTGCCGGAAACGCGATCAGGGCCCTGCTCGGCAGGGCCCTGATCGTGCGTTCGTGTTCTTCGGGTGACGGCTTCAGCCGACGCCGGGCGGTCTCAGCCGACGGTGACGGCCGGCGGGGCGGCGGGCCAGGTCATGCGGATCAGACCGCCGTTCTCCCCGGTGGTGACCTCGACGTCGTCCACGAGGCCGCTGATGACCGCGAGGCCCATCTCGTCCTCCTCGGCCTCCACGTCCGCGTCCGCGGCGGCACCCCGGGACACCCGCTCGGCGGGTACCGCGTGCGGGGCCTCGTCGCCGACCTCGATGGAGAACTGTTTCTCCTCTTCGATCAGCGCCACCTTCACGGGTGCGCTGATGCCGCCGGTCTGGTGGAGCCCCACGGCACGGGAGCAGGCCTCGCCCACGGCGAGCCGCACCTCGTCCAGGACGGCCTCGTCCACTCCGGCCCTGCGTGCCACCGCGGCCGCCACCAGCCGGGCGGTCCGGACGTGCTCGGGCAGCGCGCTGAAGCGGAGTTCGACGGTGGCCATGCATCCCCCTCACGACTACGGGACTGCGGTCGGGCGGGCTCGCCGGGCCGGCCCCTCATCTCTTCGATACCCGGATCCACCCGGGCACACCCGGCACGGCCCGCTACGCCTCATGAGGGGCGGGCCGACCGGAACCACACGGAACCCCCCGGCCGGTCCTGCCCCAGGCACGCACCCACGGCAGGACCGGCCGGCCAGGATCAGTCGGTGGCCGCCACCGCCTCGTCGACCGAGGTGTGGATGGGGAACACCTTGGTGAGGCCGGTGATGCGGAAGATCTTGAGAATGCGCTCCTGGTTGCAGACCAGGCGCAGCGAGCCCTCATGGGCCCGCACTCGCTTCAGACCGCCGACCAGCACGCCGAGACCGGTGGAGTCGAGGAAGTCCACGCCCTCCATGTCGACGACGAGGTGGAAATTGCCGTCGTTCACCAGCTCGACCAGCTGCTCGCGCAGCTTGGGCGCGGTGTATACATCGATTTCGCCACCGACCTCGACGACCGTACGATCGCCGACGGTACGGGTCGACAGGGACAGGTCCACGGATCCTCCAGCACCTTGCTATCGAGCGGTCGTCCCTCGGGCACCTCGTCTTGCGGCCCCCGGGACGCAACGCCAGCCGCGATGGCATTCAATCACTTACCGGCGGGCGTGCACGACGCCTTGACTCCATTGTCCGTCACGTCAGTGACACACTCGGTGCCGATGGCCAAGAATCACCGATCCGATCGACCCGTGCCGGACCCGGCGTCCCGCCCGTCGCCAGGCGCTGTCCTGGGCCGACTCGCCTCCGGACCGAGCCGGGCCGCGCGCATCACTCATACGGAGCACTTGCCCCCGCGCGCGGGCCGCCATGCCGTCTGGCCTGATCGGATTCGCTCGGAAGTGATCGCGGCCGTACAGGAGTGCGGCATCGAGCATCCCTGGGCGCACCAGGCGCTGGCCGCCGAGCACGCCCTGGACGGCGACTCGGTGATCGTCGCCACCGGCACCGCGTCCGGAAAGTCCCTCGCCTATCTGGTCCCCGTGCTGTCCACCCTGCTGGACGGCGCCGGGGCACCCGCCCCGCGGGCACAGCGGCGCGAAGCGATTGCGCCGAGTGGCGGTGGGCTGCGGACGGGCGGCCGGGGGGCCACCGCGCTCTACCTCTCCCCCACCAAGGCGCTCGCGGCGGATCAGTGCCGATCGGTGAAGGAACTTTCACAACCTCTCGGCACCGCGGTACGCCCAGCCGTGTACGACGGCGACACCCCGTACGAAGAACGCGAGTGGGTCCGCCAGTACGCCAACTACGTCCTCACCAACCCCGACATGCTGCACCGCGGCATACTGCCCTCCCACCCCCGCTGGTCGTCCTTCCTGAAGTCGCTGAAGTACGTCGTCATCGACGAGTGCCACACCTACCGGGGCGTCTTCGGCTCGCACGTCGCCCAGGTGCTGCGCCGGCTGCGCCGCGTCTGCGCCCACTACGGCTCCTCCCCCGTCTTCCTGCTGGCCTCCGCGACCGCCGCCGAGCCCGCCGTCGCCGCCCGCCGGCTGACCGGACTGCCGGTGGTGGAGGTCGCCGACGACGCCTCTCCGCGCGGCGAACTGGTCTTCGCCCTGTGGGAGCCCCCGCTCACCGACCTGCACGGCGAGAAGGGCGCGCCCGTGCGGCGTACCGCCACCGCCGAGACCGCCGACCTGCTGACCGACCTGACCGTGCAGGGCGTGCGCTCGGTCGCCTTCGTGCGCTCCCGGCGCGGCGCCGAGCTGATCTCGGTGATCGCCCAGGAGAAACTGGCCGAGGTCGACCGCTCCCTGGTCCGGCGGGTCGCGGCCTACCGCGGCGGCTACCTCCCCGAGGAGCGCCGCGCCCTGGAGCGCGCCCTGCACTCGGGGGAACTCCTCGGGCTCGCCGCCACCACGGCCCTGGAGCTGGGCGTGGACGTCTCCGGGCTGGACGCGGTGGTGATCTCCGGCTACCCGGGCACCCGGGCCTCCCTGTGGCAGCAGGCGGGCCGCGCGGGCCGCTCCGGGCAGGGCGCCCTCGCGGTCCTCGTCGCCCGGGACGACCCGCTGGACACCTTCCTCGTCCATCATCCGCAGGCCCTGTTCGCCCAGCCGGTGGAGTCGACCGTCCTCGATCCCGACAACCCCTACGTCCTCGCGCCGCACCTGTGCGCCGCCGCCGCGGAACTTCCGCTGACCGAGGAGGACCTCGGCCTGTTCGGTCCCGCGTGCGCGGACGTGCTGCCGCAGTTGGAGGCCGCGAAGCTGCTGCGCCGGCGGACCCGGGCCTGGCACTGGACCCGCCGGGAACGGGCCGCCGACCTCACCGACATCCGCGGTGCGGGCGGCCGGCCGGTGCAGATCGTGGAATCCGGCACCGGACGCCTGCTCGGCACCGTCGACGAGGCCGCCGCGCACTCCACCGTCCACGAGGGCGCGGTCCACCTCCACCAGGGCCGCACCTATCTGGTGCGCTCCCTCGACCTGGAGGACTCGGTCGCCCTGGTCGAGCAGGCCGACCCGCCGTACTCGACAGTCGCCCGCGACACCACCGCCATCTCCGTCCTGGAGACCGACACCGAGATCCCCTGGGGCGCGGGCCGGCTCTGCTACGGCTCCGTCGAGGTCACCAACCAGGTGGTCTCCTTCCTGCGCCGGCGCCTGATCACCGGAGAGGTGCTGGGCGAGACGAAACTCGACCTCCCTCCCCGTACGCTGCGCACCCGCGCGGTGTGGTGGACGGTCACCGAGGACCAGTTGGACGAGGCCCGGATCACCCCGGAGATCCTCGGCGGCTCCCTGCACGCCGCCGAGCACGCCTCCATCGGCATGCTGCCGCTCTTCGCGACCTGCGACCGCTGGGACATCGGCGGCGTCTCCGTCCCGCTGCATCCCGACACCCTCCTCCCGACGGTCTTCGTGTACGACGGCCACCCGGGCGGCGCGGGCTTCGCCGAGCGCGCCTTCCACACCGCCCGCGCCTGGCTCAGCGCCACCCGCGAGGCCATCGCCTCCTGCGAGTGCGAGGCCGGCTGCCCCTCCTGCATCCAGTCCCCCAAGTGCGGCAACGGCAACGACCCCCTGCACAAACGCGGCGCGGTCCGCCTCCTCACGGTCCTGCTGCGCGGGGCACCGGAACCGCCGCCGGAGGAAAAGGAGGAGGCGGCGGGCGACCAGCCGGAGGAAGGGGCAGGGGCGGACACCACCGGTCTGAAAGCGGGTTAGGGCGGGCCTGACCCCGAGTAGCCGGGCGACGCCGGGCCGGGGGAGGGCAGGCCGGGCGACGCCAGGCCGGAAGATGACAGTCCCGGCGACGGCAGGCCGGGTGCCGCCGCATCCGGTGGGCCCGCTCTGGACCGGACCTCCGCCGTGAACGGGCCGCTTCCCGAGGCCGCCGTCACGTCCGCGATCTCGCCCTCGACCGCGCACCGCGCCAGCCGTACCCCCTGGGCCGCCGCCACGCGAGCGGCCCGATCGCAGGCCGCCGCGCCGCCCTCGGCCCAATGGTCCGCGGCCGCGAGCGCCGCCAAGTCCGCGCCGCCGGCCGCCCGGTGCCGGACGGTGACGGCCTGCCCGAGCGCCAGCACCGCGCCGAACACCACGCAGAGCACGGCTATCGCCCCGAGACTCCAGACGGAGGCGGAGCCCCGGTCGGAGCCGAACCGATCCGCCGCTCGCCGAATCGGAACCCGCACCCGAGCACGAACCTGAGCCTGAGCCCGAACCCCCGCCCGCACCGGCGCCAACTGCCCCCTCACCGCCCAACCCCCTGCTCCCCGACCGTCTCCTCCGCCAACGCCACGGCGTCCTCGCGGAGTTCGAAGGGCAGCCCGCTGAGCACCGGCGCTCTCGCCACCACCGTCACCCGGACCTGGTCGCCCTCTCGCCCGACCGTCACCCGGGCTCCACGCGGCGCCGCCTGACGGGTCACCGACAGCACCGCGCCGGGCGGGTCCTGACGGGCGGCGGCCCGGGCGCCCGCGCGGGCCGCGCCCACGCACCGGATCTGCGCCGCCACCAAGAGCAGGCCCCAGACCAGCGCCATCGTGAACGCCACCAGCACGCACAGCACCATGGCCGCCTCCGCCGTCACGAACCCGCGGTCCGACCCCCGTTCACATCCGGGCACTGAGGGCCTTCTTCACGATGGACTGCAGCTCCGCCCGGACCTGGCCGCTGGTGACGACCTCGTAGAGCAGCAGGGCGAATCCGACGGCCGCGATGATGCCCATCGCGTACTCGGAGGTCACCATTCCGGCGTCCCGGCGGCATACCCGCCGCAGCCCCGCCAGCGCTTTGACGATCTTCCTGTTCACTTCAACCACCATGAGGTCTCGGTATGTTCGCGTGATTTCCTGCTCAGCGGTCGTGCTCAGCCGACCGCGGTCTCGCCGGTCTTCCCGGTCTCCTCACCTCCCCGCCATCACCCCGCCCGCCAGCCCGATCACCACGGGCAGCACGCCGATCGCGACGAAGGCGGGCAGGAAGCACAGCCCCACCGGTGCGGAGATCAGTACGGCCGCCCGCCGGGCCCGTGCCGTCGCGGTGCGGCCCCAGTCCGCGCGGGTGTCCGAGGCGATGCGTGCCACCGGAGCGGCCGCGGGCAGTCCCGACTCGTCGGCCCGTTCCAGCAGCCGCGCCAGGGCGCCGGCGCCGGGCAGCGCGGCCAGCCCGCGCCAGGCGTCAGTCGGTGTGCCGCCGAGCCGTATCTCCGCCGCGCCCCGCGCCAGCGCCTGTCCGACGGGGCCGCCCAGGGCCTCCCCCACCGCCTGCGCGGCGACCACCGGCCCGGCGCCGGCCGCGATGCAGGCCGCCAGCAGATCGGCGGCGAGCGGCAGTTGACGCGCGGCCCCGGCGGCATCGACGGCCTCCGTCCCGCCCGAGGCCGTCTGGCGGGCCCGCCACCGCCAGAGCACGGCACCGACACCGAGCCCGAGCAGCGCCCCGACCACACCGCCGACCATCACCCACACCCCGCCCGCCGCGCCCACGGGCGAAAGCCAACGCCGTATCGCCTCCGTGAGCCCCGACTTCGGCCTGCCCGCGACCGCCTTGGGCCGCAGCAGTCCGGCCGCCCGCTGCCGTGCCCGCCGACCCCGCTGGACCGACACCGCCAGCCGGCCGCCCCAGCCGAGCGCCACCGCCACGGCCACGACTGTCCCCAGCCTGTGCACAACGTCCCCGCTCACACCCTCACGTCTCCTTCCGCATCCCGTACCGGCCTGTCCGTCGCCTTCTCACGTCGCCTTCTCACACCGCCCCCGCTCCCCGCACGATCCGCGCCGACCACCACAGACCGGCCGTCTCGAACGCCGCGCCGATCAGCAGGCAGCCGAGCCCGGGGCCGCTGTGCAGGAGGACCCGCAGCGGGGCGGCGCCCATGGCCGCGCCGAGGAGGAGGCCGAGGGCGGGGAGGGCGGCGAGCAGTACCGCGGTGGCTCTGGCGCCCGCCAACTGGGCGCGCAGATCGGCACGCTGGTCCCGTTCGGCGCGCAGGGCGCCGTCAAGCCGGTCCAGACCGGCCGCGAGTCCCGCGCCCTGGTCGACGGCCACCCGCCAGCACGCGGCCAGCCCCAGCAGCCCCTCGGCGCCCGGCCGCCGGGCCGCCACGGCGAGGGCACCGGGCACGTCCCCGCCGAAGCGGGCCGCCGCCACCACGGCCGCCTGTGTGTCGCCGAGCCCGCCCGAGTCCCGCGCGGCCCGCAGCAGCGCCTCGCCGGGCTGCCGTCCGGCCCGCACCTCACCTGCGAGCGCTCCGCACAGGGCGATCACCCGGTCCACCCGGCGTTCCCGGGCGCGTCTCGCCTCGCCGGCCAGCCGCACCCGGCGCAGCACCGGCACCCCGGCCGCCCCCGCGACGACCGGGATCACCGAGGCACCCGGCAGGGCGAGCAGCAGCCCGGCGGCCAAGGCCCACCACTCGGCTCCCCAGCGGGCACGCAACCGCCGTACCACCGACACGAGCCGGTCCTGGGCCGACGGCCCGGCCCCCGTGCTTCCAGCCCCGGCCAGCAGCAGCCGCGCCCGCCGGGTCCCCTGGTGCCGCTCGCACAGCAGCCACCCCAGCGCGCCGAGGCAGATCAGCGCGGCACCCGCCGACATCTCACCCATCACCTTCGCCACCCCCGAATCCGTCCGGGAACCCGCCCGATCCCTCCAGCAGCCGCGCCAGCCGCCCCCAGCCCTTCTCCCGCGCGAACGCCCGCTCGCCCCACCGCAGCGCGGGCACCGTGCGCACCAGCCCGGTGGCATCCCGCTCCAGGACGTGCACCTCCGCGATCCGGCGCCGGCCGGACCGGTCCCGCACCAGGTGCAGCACCACGGAGAGGGCGGCCGCCAACTGGCTGTGGAGGGCGGCACGGTCGAGGCCGGCGGCCGTGGCCAGCGCCTCCAGCCGGGCCGGGACGTCCCCGGCGGTGTTGGCGTGGACCGTGCAACACCCGCCCTCATGGCCCGTGTTGAGCGCGGCGAGCAGATGGACGACCTCGGGGCCGCGCACCTCTCCGACCACCAGCCGGTCCGGCCGCATCCGCAGGGCCTGGCGCACCAGGTCCTCCAGGGTGACCAGCCCCGCGCCCTCCTGGTTGGCGGGCCGGGTCTCCAGCCGGACGACATGCGGGTGGTCGGGTCTCAGCTCGGCGGAGTCCTCGGCGAGCACGATCCGTTCACCGGCGCCGACCAGGCCCAGAAGGGCGCTGAGGAGCGTGGTCTTACCGCTGCCGGTGCCGCCGCTGACCAGGAAGGACAGCCGGGCGGCCAGCAGGGCGCGCAGGATCCGGTCGCCGCCGGGCGGCACGGTGCCGGCCGCCACCAGCTCGCCGAGGGTGAAGGCCCGGGGCCGTACCACCCGCAGGGCCAGGCAGGTGCAGCCGACGGCGACCGGAGGCAGCACGGCGTGCAGCCGGGTGCCGTCGGGGAGCCGGGCGTCCGCCCACGGCCGGGCGTCGTCCAGCCGGCGTCCGGCCACCGCGGCCAGCCGCTGCGCGAGGCGTCGTACCGCCGCCGCGTCGGGGAAGGTCACCGGCGTCAGCTCCAGGCCGCCGCCCCGGTCCACCCACACCCGGTCCGGCGCCGACACCAGGACGTCGGTGACCTCGGGATCCGCGAGCAACGGCTCCAGGGGCCCGGTGCCGACGAGTTCGGAGCGCAGCCGCTCGGCCACCCCGAGGATCTCGGCGTCCCCGAGCACCCGCCCCTGTTCGCGCAGCGCCTGCGCGACGCGCGCCGGGGTGGGCTCGGCCCCGCTCTCGGCGAGCCGCCGGCGCACACCGTCGAGCAGGGCGGCCTGGTCAAGCCCTTGGAAGCTCACCGCGCGCCTCCCGTCTCCGCCAGCGCCCGCGCCCAGAACTCCGCGCAGAACCGGGCCAGCGGACCGCGCCCGCTCGCGCCCGGCGGTCTCCCGCCGCCCCTCGGCCGCAGCAGCGCGGGCTCCACCGGCACCTCTCCCGCCAGCGGCAGGCCGAGCAGGCGCGCCACCTCCTGGTCGTCCAGGCCGGGCGCGTAGGGCCCGCGCACCGCGACGCGCAGATCACGGACGACCAGGCCGAGGGCGCGGGCGACCCGTCCGGCCGCGGCGACCGCCCGCAGTTCGGCGGGGACGACGAGGAGGGCGAGGTCGAGCTGGGCGAGCACCTCGCCGACCCCGTCGTCCAGGCGGCGGGGCAGGTCGACCACGACGGTGCCGCCGCGGCGCCGGGCGGCGGCGAGCACCGCGCGCACGGCCTGGGGCGGCACGGCGACGCAGTCGCCCCGGTCCCAGCTGAGCACCCGCAGGGAGTGCAGCGCGGGCAGCGACTCCTCCAGGGCGCCGCCGCCGACCCGGCCCCGGGAGGCCGCGAAGGCCGGCCAGCGCAGACCTTCGGTGGCCTCGCCGCCGAGCAGCACGTCGAGCCCGCCGCCGAGCGGATCGGCGTCCACGAGCAGGGTGCGCAGGCCCTCGCGGGCGGAGGTGACGGCGAGCGCGCAGGACAGGGTGGACGCACCGGCCCCGCCCCGGCCGCCGATCACGCCGACCGTGAGGGCCGGGCGGCCGACCCCCTCGGCGACGTCGGCGAGCCGGTCGACCAGCCACTGCTCGCCGTCGGGGAGCATCAGGACGTGGTCGGCGCCGATCTCCATGGCGCGTCTCCACACGTCCGGGTCGTCCCGGTCCCGGCCGATCAGCACCACCTGGCGCCGGCGCGCGGCCCCGCGCAGCCGGTGTGCGGCGTCGTCCCCGACCAGGACGAGCGGGGCCGCGGCCCAGGTGCCGCCGTGGTCGGGAACGCCGTGGCGCACCTCGGGTGTCGCGCCGGCGGCCGCGCACAGGCGCAGCAGGTCGTCCAGGAGCGCGGCGTCCTCGGTGACGATGAGCGGACTGCCTCCGCGGGCGGGCGGCGGGTCATGGGTGATGGTTCCGGACACGGGGTTCCCCCTTCGCTGCGTGGTCCGCGCGGCCCCGCGACCACGCGATTTCCCGGCATCTGGAGAGCCGGCGAGCGACCTCCATATGAACGGCCGACGGGAATCGGCCATACGCGTCCCGCAAACGGAACGGCCAGGAACTCGCCGCCACGGAGCACGCGGGAATCACGGTGCAGCGATCGGTGAAATCTTGTGGATCTTGGTGGAAAACCGGGGACAACTCAGGCCCTGTGAATAACTCCGTCACCCGAACCGGTGACCCGTGTACCGACCCCGCACGACATCCACAGCGCAGCCCTGCGATTACCCGGAGTAACAGATCACGGGCACACGGAAGCGGCGGTCGCGACGCGGAAGCGCCGGCCGCTCGGCCGTACGAGGGAGGAAGAGGGCCGGAAAAACACGTCCGGACATGCGACGACCCCCGCCGGGGGGGAGAGCGGGGGTCGTCCCCACGGCCGACTCGGGGGGGGAGGAGCCGGACCGGGTTAGCACGGTCGCGAACGATCCGTGACTTCCATGGTGTACCCGAGAGCCTTCTCAGGCAAACCCACGCGCCCCACCTTACGCCGAATGGTGGGCGCCTATGCTCGGGGACGTGGAAAACCACTCCTTGCCCCGCGCGGCTGCCTTCTTCGACCTGGACAAGACGGTCATTGCGAAGTCCAGCACACTCACCTTCAGCAAGTCCTTCTACCAAGGCGGGCTGATCAACCGCAGGGCCGCGTTGCGCACCGCCTATGCCCAGTTCGTGTTCCTGGTCGGCGGCATGGACCACGACCAGATGGAGCGCATGCGCGCCTATCTGTCGGACATGGTCCGGGGCTGGAACCAGCAGCAGGTGCGGGAGATCGTCGCCGAGACCCTGCACGACCTGATCGATCCGATCATCTACGACGAGGCCGCCTCGCTCATCGAGGAGCACCACACGGCCGGCCGGGACGTGGTGATCGTGTCCACCTCGGGCGCCGAGGTGGTCGAGCCGGTCGGTGAGCTCCTGGGCGCGGACCGGGTGGTGGCCACCCGCATGGTCGTCGGCGAGGACGGCTGCTTCACCGGCGAGGTGGAGTACTACGCCTACGGCCCCACCAAGGCCGAGGCGATCCGCGAGCTGGCCGCCTCCGAGGGCTACGACCTGGACCGCTGCTACGCCTACAGCGACTCGGCGACCGACCTGCCGATGCTCCAGGCGGTCGGGCACCCGCACGCCGTCAACCCGGACCGGGCGCTGCGCCGCGAGGCCGTCGCGCGGGGCTGGCCGGTGCTGGCGTTCCGCCGCCCCGTCCCGCTCAAGAAGCGGCTGCCCACCCTCTCCGTGCCGCCGCGCCCGGCGCTGGTCGCGGCGGCGGCCGTGGGAGCGGCGGCCGCGACGGCGGGCCTGGTCTGGTACGCCAACCGGCGCCGGAGCACCGCCTGAGCCCGACGCCATCCACCCGGCGACACCCACCCGGTGACGCCTGTTTCACCCCTGTTCGCACCCGAATGCAAAGAAGTGCGGGCAGGGGTTCCGCTTGTCCCCGGCGCGGGGTACAAAGAAGTCAGCGGCCCGCGCGACCAAGGACATCCGAGAGGATCTCCGATCACGACGCATTGGCCCACGGACCACCGCATGAACATGGGGCACCCACGCGACGTCGACCCGTCGATTACGGGCCAGCCGCACCAGGTACGGGCAAAGTCCCCGACCTGATGGGCGAGTTCTCGAGGACGCCTGGTAACCCGGTGTTCATGCCAGCGGCGGTACGAGAACTCGTACCGCCGCAACCCTGTCCGGGCCCCTGAGGCCCCCCCCCCGGCCCCGGTGTCTCAGGCCGCGCCGCGCTGCAGCGCCTCGCACACCGCCGTCGACTCCCGCACCCCGAGCTCGACCGAGCGCCCGCAGTGCGCGATCCAGGCCGCCATGCCCTCGGGGGTGCCCGAGACATAGCCCTCCAGGGCCGCCAGGTACTGGGCGCGCCCCTGTTCGGCGTGGCCGACCTCGGCCGGGCAGATCGCCTTGGGATCCAGGCCGCTGCCGATCAGCACGATCCGCTCGGCGGCGCGCGCGACCAGCCCGTTGTGCGAGGTGAAGGGGCGCAGCGCGAGCAGTTCGCCGTGCACCACGGCCGCCGTCACCAGGGCCGGGGCGGAGGTTCCCGCGATGATCAGGTCCGCGAGGCCGTCCAGCCGGCCGGAGACCTCCCGCGCGTCGGGCAGCGGCAGCTCGACCAGCGGCTCGTCCACCGTCTCGCCGGCCTGGCGCGGCCTGCCGACCTGGCCCTCGTCGCTCGCCGCGGCCACCAGGTGCAGCCTGGCCAGCACCCGCAGCGGCGACTGCCGCCAGATGGACAGCAACTGGCCCGCCTCGGCCGTCAGCCGGAGGGCCGCGCCCATGACCCGCGCCTCGTCCTCGGTGCCGAAGTCGGTGCGCCGCCGCACCTCCTCCAGCGCCCAGTCGGCACCGGAGAGCGCCGCCGAGCCACGGGCGGCGCGCAGGGCCGCCTCGGAGGTGATCGCGTTGCTGCGGCGCCGCATGATCCGGTGTCCGTAGACCCGGTCCACGGCCTTGCGCACGGACTCCACGGACTCGGCCACGCCGGGCAGTGCGCCCAGGGCCGCGAGCGGATCGGCGGTCGCGCCTGTCGTACTCATGAGTACGACCCTACGCACCCGAGCGGCAGACCCCACGAAGGAGTGGTCTTCTTCACTCGGCCATGCCACCGAAAGCTATCGCACGACTACGCTTGGTGAACATGAAAATTGCTTTCGTCGGGAAGGGCGGGAGCGGCAAGACCACTCTCTCCTCCCTCTTCATCCGCCATCTCGCCGCGGCCGGGGCCGCCGTCGTCGCGATCGACGCGGACATCAACCAGCACCTCGGCCCCGCGCTCGGCCTGGCCGAGACCGAGGCGGCCGCGCTGCCCGCGATGGGCGAGCGGCTTCCGCTGATCAAGGACTATCTGCGCGGCAGCAACCCGCGCATCGCCTCCGCCGCCACCATGATCAAGACGACCCCGCCGGGCCGGGGCTCGCGGCTGGTGCGGGTCCGCGAGCCCAACCCGGTCTACGACGCCTGCGCGCGTCCGGTGGAACTCGACGGCGGCGCCGTCCGTTTGATGGTCACCGGCCCCTTCACCGACGCCGACCTGGGCGTGGCCTGCTACCACTCCAAGACGGGAGCGGTGGAGCTGTATCTGAACCACCTCGTCGACGGCCCCGACGACTACGTGGTGGTCGACATGACCGCGGGCTCGGACTCCTTCGCCTCCGGCATGTTCACCCGCTTCGACATGACGTTCCTCGTCGCCGAGCCGACCCGTAAGGGGGTCGCCGTCTACCGTCAGTACAAGGAGTACGCCCGGGACTTCGGCATCGCCCTGAAGGTCGTCGGCAACAAGATCCAGGAGCAGGACGACATCGACTTCCTGCGCGCCGAGGTCGGGGACGACCTGCTCGTCACGGTCGGGCGCTCGGACTGGGTGCGGGCCATGGAAAAGGGCCGTCCGCCCCGGTTCGACCTCCTGGAAGAGGCCAACGCGCGTGCGCTCGCGACCCTGCGGACCACGGCGGACGCGACGTACGAGCGGCGGGACCCGGAGCGGTACATGCGCCAGATGGTGCACTTCCACCTGAAGAACGCCGAGTCGTGGGGCAACGAGCGCACCGGGGCCGACCTCGCGGGGCAGGTCGACCCCGGCTTCGTCCTCGGCGAGGGCGTCGAAGCGGATGCCGAGGCGGGCGTGTCGACGCCCGCGTGAGGGCTCCTGTGCGCTTCTCCCGCGGGACGGCTCCCGCCCCGCGTCCGTCTACCCC
Source organism: Streptomyces sp. NPDC048106 (assembly GCF_040706415.1). Lineage (NCBI taxonomy): Bacteria > Bacillati > Actinomycetota > Actinomycetes > Kitasatosporales > Streptomycetaceae > Streptomyces > Streptomyces sp. NPDC048106. The sequence goes on from NZ_JBEZND010000020.1 coordinate 142,931, forward strand.
TTGACGGCCGGCGCCCCGGGGACCCCCTTGGGCGCCGGGGCCGGGTGCCCGGAGAGGAGGGACGCCCAGCCCTGCCTGGGCGCCTCGCCCACCTTCAGGCTCCGCAGTTTCTCCAGGGTCTTGGGGTCCTGGGCGTCCAGCCAGTCGGCCAGCTCGTGGAAGGAGACGCAGCGCACCTCGGGCTTGTCGCAGACCTTCTTCACCACGTCCTCGATGGCGCGCATGTAGGTGCCGCCGTTCCAGGACTCGAAGTGGTTGCCGATGACCAGGGGCGCGCGGTTGCCGTCGTAGGCCCGGTCGAAGCCCTGGAGGAGGCCGTCGCGCACCTGGTCGCCCCAGGAGTCGAACATGTCGGGATCGCCCTGGGTCTGGGTGCCGGACTGGCTGGTCATGAAGTTGTAGTCCATGGTCAGCTGCTCGTAGTCGTGCCCGGGGAAGGGGACCAGTTGCATCGACAGGTCCCACAGGCCGTCCTTCTTCTTCGGCCAGAGCTGGTTGTCGATCCCGCTGGAGTCGTAGCGGAAGCCCAGCTGGCGGGCCGCCTTCACGAAGTTCTCGCGGCCCTCCAGGCAGGGGGTGCGGCCACCGATCAGCTCCTTGTCGTAGTCGAAGGGCAGCGGGGCGGCGTTCTTCATGCCGGAGTTCGTCTTCCAGTTCTCCACGAACTGCTTGGCCTGGGCGATCTCGCTCTTCCACTCGTCCACCGACCAGGTGCCGACCCCGCCGTCGGGCCCGCAGAAGTGGCCGTTGAAGTGGGTGCCGATCTCGTTGCCCTCCAGCCAGGCGAGCCGCGCCTGCTTGACGGTGTCGCTGATCCCCTGCTGGTCGTTGAAGCCGATGTCGGAGCTGCCCGGCGTGTGCTGCGGCGGCTTGTAGAGGCCGCGTTTGTCCTCCGGCAGCAGATAGACGCCGCTGAGGAAGAAGGTCATGTTGGCGTTGTTCTCCTTGGCGACCTTGCGGAAGTGCGAGAACAGCTTCTGGCTGTCCTCGCCCGCGCCGTCCCAGGAGAAGACGACGAACTGCGGGGGCCGCTGCCCGGGCTTCAGCCGCTCGGGCCGGGGCAGATGGGGCTGCGCACCGGTGTACGCGGTCGATCCGTCGCCGATCAGCCGGAGCACGCTCTTGGGCGCGGGCGCCGCGGGCGCCCCCTTCCGCGGGCCGGACGTCCCTTCCTGCGCACCGTCGGGGCCGGTCCCGCACGCCGCGAGCGACACGGCACAAGCCGCGGCTGCCACGCCGACGGCGATTCTCCGGGGGGCGGTGATCCTCTGAGTGGCGGCGATCCTCTGGGTGGCGGCCATGTTCCGCCCACCTTCTTCCTTCTCTCAGGCGAACGCCGATGAGTGCCTTTTGTGGTGATCCGCCGGGTTTGATCCGGCGGTGCCGCCCAAGATCACATGGAGCCGAGAAGGAATGAGATACGACAAGCCGATCAAATGATTTATTCACCACTGCGAGGGATCGGATGGGCCATTCGCCCTGAAAAGCCATGAAGGATCTTTACGTGGCATTACTGATCCTTTACGGGGCGTTACACCGACCCCGCACCCCGTCCACACACAGGTCTAAACCAATTTCCCGGACGACCCTTGTCACCGGCCCCTCACGTCTGATGAGCTGTGACGTGGGGACACTTCGGACACCCTCGAAAGGCGGATGTCGTGAGCAATGAGAGCCTGGCCAACCTGCTGAAGGAAGAACGCAGGTTCGCGCCCCCCGCCGACCTGGCCGCACACGCCAATGTCACGGCGGAGGCGTATGAGCAG